>NZ_JASHLT010000016.1:0-135506 GCF_030056615.1 Streptomyces sp. HNM0645
CAGCGAGATCGGCCAGCAGACGGGACCCGGCATGGCTGACCACACCGTGGCCGTCGGCCGAGACGACGAGCTTGGGGCGCGAGGCGGTAGTGTGCACGCAGAAAGTGCCTTCCTGCTGGGATGACAGAGACCTTCGACAAGCCTCATCTTCCCAGCTCAGAGGGCACTTTCGCGTTTCGGATCAAGATCCGGACACCGCGGCAAGTGAAACAGGCAGGCTAGGCGTATTGCCCTGTGAGGTTGGGGACGCGGCTGGCGGGTGGTTTGCCTGCGAGCGCGGTGTGTCCGCGGGCGTGCCGCGTCAGGTGTACCGCGAGGCGCCGGATCGACGGCACCGGTCGTACTGATCACAACCGTCGGGCGAAGCCCGGCCGCCGCCGGTGCGGCGGCGGCCCAGGGCCCGCTGCGTCAGAGTTTGGTCAGTTTCGTGAACGGGCTGAGGATCCTCCCTTGTCGCCCTGAGAAGTCGACGAGGACGGCGTCGTCGCCCTCGACGCCGGTGACTCTTCCGAGTCCGAACTGATCATGCGATACCCGGTCTCCGACGTCGAAGTGCTCGATCGGCGGGGCGGGCGGGGTGGGGCGGTGGAAGGGACTGGTGGGCAGGTGACGCCGGGAACCGGCAGATTCAGTCATCACCTGCAGTATGTGCCCTCCCCCCGCTCCCGGTTCAATCCGCCGCCCACGGCCAGGCCGCGTCCCGGCCGGCCTCCAGCAGCGGCACCATCCGGAAAGCCGCGTCCGTCAGGCCGCCGAAGGTGTGCCGGTTGCCGGTGCCGGAGGGGCCGTGGCCCGCCCGGTACCCGGCCAGGTTCCAGGTGTAGACCGGGACCCGGTCCGGCACCTGCGCGGTCGGATCGCCGTGGCGGCTGTACGCGGCCTGCTCGTCGGTGACGATCAGCACCCGGTCGTGCTTCCGGTAGTGCCTGCGCACTGCCTCGGTGGTGTCGGTGCCGCCGAGGTCGCCGAACCGGCCCAGCACCTTCAGCACCGACTCGCCCCGCCGGTACTTCACGGGCCGGCTGGTCGTACCGAACTCCACCAGGTCCGCGTCGTCCGCCCGCATGGCGAGCGCCGTACCGAAGATCGCCGCCGCGTCCGCCCGGTTCAGCTCCGAACGGTCGGAGAGCCTCGACCACATCGAGCCCGAGCGATCGACCAGGATCAGCGTCCGGCCGGACAGCGCGGGCACACTGGCCAGCGAGTGGCCGAGTGCCGTCTCCAGCGGGTACGACCAGCGCAGCGACGGCGCGTGCCGGTAGGCGGCCAGGTAGCGGAAGGGGAACTGCCGCGAGGCCGCGACCGCCTCCGGGTCCGAGATCTTCGCCGCGACCCGCGCCGCCACCTCGTCGGACACCCCGGCCTGGTCGAAGTTGCGCAGGTTCCGCACCAGCGCCATGGCGCCCATGGCGGGGATCACGGCCTCCCAGGCGGCGGCGTCCATCGGGCCCTGCAACCAGCCCGCCAGCGCCTCCCAGGTCATCCCCGCCCGGGCCATCCGCTCGGCCGCGTCCGGCGCCATGACCACGGCACGCCGTTCCCCGGTCGGCAGTGCCATCAGCGCCCGGTGTGCGGTGAGCGTACGGTTCGAGGCGGGCGCGACGGCCGTGTCCGGATGGTGCCGACGGTCCAGGGCGTAGCGGAACAGCTCGCCCTGCCAGGGCTTGTCCGGGGCCGGCGAGGCGTGCACGAGGTTCAGCACGTCGCCGAACCGGTAGCCCTTGGCCGCGGTGTCGTACTTCAGCAGCGACTTCCCGGTGTAGAGGCGGCGTACGGCGTCGGCGACACCACGCTTCACCGGCTTCGGGATGTTCCGCCCGTACCGCGAGGTCCAGTAGCCGAGCAGTTCACCCGGCTCGTCGGCGCGGTGCAGCACGGACGCGACGACCTTTCGGTTCGCCGGTCCCTCGGTGGCACCGGCGTCCAGCCGGGCCCTCACGTACTCGGCGCCGGCGACGAGCGAGGCGGTACGCATGCCCGCGTCGCCGCGGAGCCATCCGATCAGGCCGGCGGTCCACTCGGGGTCCTCGACGGCGAGCCGGCGGACGAGTGCCGAGAAGCGGTCGTCCCGGGCCTCGCCGGACTCGTGGAAGGTCTGCTGGGACACGAAGTTGGCGACGGCGAGCAGAAAGAGCTCGGAGCGCGCGTCGCGCAGACGGCCCCGGCCGCCCTGGTGGGTGACCGTGGTGCGCCCGGTCGTCCGCACGGGCGAGACCGCGCGGGCCCTCGTGGAGCGGACGTTGAAGCGTGCCATGTGAATTCCCCCGAATTCGGTGTTTCCAGGGGAAGCGCAGCACGGAAGAGGGTGCCCGAGATCAGGGGTCGGCGACGGTTGCTGTGCCTGGTGCTCTGTCCGATTGAGCTACATGCCCCGAAGGCATGACGGGACTCGAACCCGCAGCCGCCAGATCCGGAAGTACCCGTCGCCTGCGCACCGGGCACCCTCTCCGCATGCTGGGCCTCCCGAGATCGGGTCGGCGGCGGTCCGATTTCTGTGGAAAAGAAGTAACCGCGGCCTGCGCACCGGGAGGTGCATGGAGTTGTGCCGTCCAGAGGACAGTTCGGCGGAACCGACAGTGGTGCTCTGGCCCCTGAGCTACACCGGCACGAGTGCCGGCGACGGGACTCGAACCCGTGGCCTCCCCGTTATGAGCGGAAGTAGGTCCTGCCTGCGCACCTGGACGTGGATCACTGTAGGGACGCGAGCGCGGGGCGCGCCAAGGGTTTTCCGGCCGCCGGACGGACCCGGGAGGCCGGGTGCTCAGCTGTGGGGCGTCGCGCACGGCCCGGCGCCCCACCGGCCCTGCGTCCCACGGAACCGGCCCGCGGAGGACCGGCCTCCCACCGACCGGCCCCGCACGGACGCGCGACGCCCACCACGAGCGCGGCACGGACACGGTGTCAGGGGCCGGCGGCACGGACGCGGTGTCAGCTGCGGGAGCGGGCCTTGAACGCCGCCTTGCGGGCGTCCTTCGCCGTCTTCTTGTCGGGGTGGAGACGCCCCATCGCCTCGAGGACGTCGACCGTGGCGGGGTGGTCGACGCGCCAGACCGCGTCGAAGAAGCCGCCGTGCTGACCCACCAGGCCCACGATCAGGTCCTGGACCTCCGCCAGATCGCCCTCGGCGTCGAGCTGGGCCGCGATGGTGTCGACGGCGAGCCAGAAGACCATGGCCTCCGGCGGCGGAGGAACGTCCGGTGCACCGCGCTCGGCGAGCCAGACGCGGGCGAGGCCGCCGAGTTCGCGATCGTCCAGGACGTCCCGGACCGCCGGTTCCGCCTCGGGTCCCGCGAGTGCGAGCGCCTGCTGGCAGCGCAGCCGACGCAGCGGCGCGCCGGGGTCGGTGCCCCGCGCGGCGGCGAGCAGCTCACGTGCGGCCTGCAGCGGGGCACGCGCGCCGAGCCACTGCGCGGTCTCCGCCCGCGCCGCCCCGTCGGGGTAGTACGCCACGCCGTCGAGCAGCGCGTCCGCGTCCTTGCCGGCGAGGTCGCCGACGACCGGAATCGACTCCCCGCTCTCGATCAGGCGGTTCCTGACTCCGTACAGTCCGAGCGGGGTGAGCTTCACCAGCCCGTAGCGCGAGACGTCCTCCTCGACGCCCGGGAGCGCCGGCTCGGCGCCCTCCTCGACCATCAGCGCCTCGTCGACCGGCCGGTACTCCACCAGCCCGATCGGCTCCAGCACCCGGAACTGGTCGTCGAGGCGCATCATCGCGTCGGAGACCTGCTCCAGCACGGCGTCGGTGGGCTCCCGCATGTCGTCCGGCACGATCATCGACGCGGCGAGGGCCGGCAGCGGAACCTGCCCCTCCACAACTCCCGTCCCCCCGGCCGTCAGCAGGTAGAGATTGCCGAGGACGCCGTCGAGGAACTCGGTCTCCGCCTCGGGGTCCCAGCCGAGCGCGTCGAAGTCGATGCCGCCGTCCGGGCCGATGATCGCGCCCGGATCCTCCAGCACGGGGGCGATGGCGTCGGCGAAGACCGCGTCGAAGGCGTCCTGCCAGAGTGCGAGCACGTCCTGCGGGCTGCCGCCGGTGACCAGCGGCAGCGCGCCGCCGGCGGTGACCGTGCCGAACTCGGCGCCGTCGTCCTCCGGATCCGTGACCTCGACGAGCCCGGTGTCCACGGCGATCCGCCATGCCTCGCTGGCGAACGCCCGGCCGTCCTCGTCCGGGGACAGCCCCAACGCCTCAGCAGCCGGAGCGAGTTGCTCGTCGGAGAGCTCACCGCCCGCGCCGACCCTGGTCTCCGGTCCGGCCCAGCGGGCCAGCCGCACGGCCCGGGCGAGCAGGGGCGCGCCCAGCGCGTCCCGCGCCAGTTCCGCGTCCGAGTGCAGTCGCACGGGCGGCAGGGCACGGCGTCCGGCGGGGCGGTCTGCTGGCATCTGGGGTCTCTCCTCGACTGTGGGCGATCCGGCTCGTGGCGGCCCCCAGCGTAGACGCAATTCGCCCGATGCCTTCCGATTCATGTACCCGTCAACCCCCGTACACCCGGCGCCTCTTGACAACTCACGCATCCACACAAGACATTGACGCGCGTAGAACCATCAGTGGTCCCACATGCCACCCCACAACCCTCACACCGGAGTTCCCTGATGTCTTCCATACCGAGATCTGCCGCCGTCGCAGCCGTCGTGGCCTCCGCACTGGCCGCCGGCCTGCTCGCCGGTTCCTCCTCGGCCGCCGCCGATGCCGAGAACGCGGACCCGACCGTCCGCATTCACGACATCCAGGGCACGACCCGTACGTCCCCGCTCGTCGGCCACCAGGTCACGGACGTCGAGGGCATCGTCATCGGTGTCCGTACGTACGGCTCCTCCCGCGGATTCTGGATCCAGGACCCCCAGGCCGATGCCGACCCCGCCACCAGCGAGGGAATCTTCGTCTTCACGGGCTCCACCCCGACGGTCGCCACCGGCGACGCGGTCAGGGTCTCGGGCACGGTCGGCGAGTACGTCCCCGGTGGCCTCAACTCCGGCAACCAGTCGATCACCCAGATCTCCAAGCCGACGATCACCGTGGTCTCCTCCGGGAACGCGCTGCCCGCGCCGGTGACGATCACCGCCCGTTCCGTGCCGTCGGCGTACGCGCCCGAGGGCGACCCCGCGGCCGGGAACAGCATCAACGCGCTGCCGCTGCGGCCCCGCGCGTACGCCCTGGACTACTACGAGTCCCTGGAGGGCAGCAACGTCCGGATCGGTTCTTCGCGCGTCGTCGGCGCCACCGACCCGTACTCGGAGCTGTGGGTCACGGTGAAGCCTTGGGAGAACCGCACCGTGCGCGGCGGCACCCGCTACGGCTCGTACGCCTCCCAGAACACGGGCAGGCTCCAGATCCAGTCGCTCGTGCCGACCGCCCAGCAGCCGTTCCCGAAGGCGAACGTCGGTGACGTGCTGTCCGGGACGACCGAGGGCCCGCTGGACTTCAGCCGGTTCGGCGGCTACACCATCACGGCCCGGACCCTCGGCACGGTGAAGGACCGCGGTCTGGAGCGCGAGCGCGCCCGCCAGGAGCGCCGCGGTGAGCTGTCCGTGGCCACGTACAACGTGGAGAACCTGGACCCGTCCGACCCGCAGGAGAAGTTCGACGCCCTGGCCCGGGCCGTCGTCGAGAACCTCGCCACGCCGGACATCATCGCCCTGGAGGAGATCCAGGACAACACAGGCGTGAAGAACGACGGCGTGGTCGCCGCGGACCAGACCGTCCGCAAGTTCACGGAGGCGATCGTCGCCGCCGGCGGTCCGGCGTACGACTTCCGCTCGGTCGACCCCGAGAACAACAAGGACGGAGGCCAGCCCGGCGGCAACATCCGCCAGGTGTTCCTCTTCAACCCCGAGCGGGTCTCCTTCACCGACCGTGCGGGCGGCACGGCGACCGCCGCGACCGGTGTCGTGCGGGAGAAGGGCCGCGCCGCCCTGACCCTCTCCCCCGGCCGGGTCGACCCGGCCAACGCGGCCTGGGAGAACAGCCGCAAGCCGCTCGCGGGAGAGTTCGTCTTCTGCGGCCGCACGGTGTTCGTCATCGCCAACCACTTCGGTTCGAAGGGCGGCGACGAGAGCCTGACCTCGCACCACCAGCCGCCGGCCCGGTCCTCCGAGGCCCAGCGCCTCCAGCAGGCCCAGACCGTGAACACCTTCGTGAAGGACATCCTGAAGGCCCAGCGCAACGCCGACGTGGTCGTGCTCGGCGACATCAACGACTTCGAGTTCTCCCGGACAACGAAGGCGCTGACGGACGGCGGTGCGCTGTACCCGGCCATCAAGTCGCTGCCGCGCGCGGAGCGTTACTCGTACGTGTACCAGGGCAACAGCCAGGTGCTGGACCAGATCCTGACCAGCCCGTCGATCGACGACTTCAGCTACGACAGCGTCCACATCAACGCGGAGTTCGCGGACCAGAACAGCGACCACGACCCGCAGGTGCTGCGCTTCCGTCCGTAACCGCGGAGCAGTCGGAACGCCCGGCGGGACGCGCAACGGCCGGGCGCCCGTCGCGGCGCCCGGCTCCGCCTCGGCACCGGGGCGGTCGGCCGCGGCGGCCCCGGACGCCCGTGCTCTCCCCGAGCGCGGGCGTCCGGCGCGTCACGCGGCTTCCCGTGGTGCCCGGGTGGTCGCGGCTCCGGCCGCTGCGCGGTCGGGGAGCCGGCCCCGCCGCCCGGCGCCCCCAGCGCCTCCCTGGTGCGGCCCGCCCTCCCGCTCGGCCAGTCGAGGACACGGGCACTGCCCGTGGCGGCGGCCCCAGGCCCGGCGTTCACCTCACCGCGCCAAAACGCTTCAGCAACGCTTCCCGTTGAAACCAAGCAGAACTAAGTGGACCTTCACAGTTGTCAGGGCGGACACTTCGGCCATGACGATGCAACGACCCCGGCCCCGCCCGTTCGGCCGTGCGCTCTGCTCGATGATCACGCCGTTCACCGCCGATGGCGGTCCCGATCTGGACGGCGCGCAGAAGCTGGCCGCCCACCTGGTGGCCGAGGGCTGCGACGGACTGGTGCTGAACGGCACCACGGGCGAGTCGCCCACCACCACCGACGCCGAGAAGACCGCACTCGTGCGGGCCGTACGCGAGGCCGTGGGTGAGCGAGCGGCCGTCGTCGCCGGCGTAGGCAGCGCGAGCACCCGGCACACCGTCGAGTTGGGCCGGGCAGCGGAGAACGCGGGGGCGGACGGCCTGCTGGTGGTGACCCCGTACTACAGCAGGCCGCCGCAGGACGCCCTCGCGGCCCACTTCCGGCAGGTCGCGGACGCGGTGGGCATTCCGCTGATGCTGTACGACATCCCGGGCCGCACCGGCACCCGCATCGAACCGGACACCCTGATGCGTGTGTCCGCCCACCCGCGGATCGTGGCCGTGAAGGACTGCGCGTACGACCTGCTCGGCAGCACCAAGGTGATCGCCCGGACCTCGCTGGCGTACTACTCGGGCTGCGAGGAGACGAACCTCCCGCTCTACGCCGTCGGCGCCGCCGGTTTCGTCAGCACCGTGGCGAACGCCGCCCCGCGCGCCATGCGTGCCGTCCTGGACGCCTTCGACGCGGGCCTGACGGCCGAGGCCACCGCGCTCAACCAGCTCACGCTGCCGCTCGCCGAGCTGATGATGGCGTCGGGGCTGCCGGGCACGGTGACCGCGAAGGCCCTGCTGGGGGCGATCGGACTGCCGGCCGGACCGGTCCGGGAACCGCTGCGGCCCGCCGACCGGGAGACGGCGGGCAGGCTACTGGCGGCGTACGAGGAACTCTCCCGGCTGCACCCGGCGACGCCGCGCGCGCACCGGGCCGGTGCGGCCCCGGAGGTCCCCGGCCGGGCTCAGTCGTCCACGTAGGTCGAGCCGAGGACGGCGGCGTGTTCCAGGACGTCCTCGAGCGGATCGTCGATCTGGCCGGTCGAGACCAGCGCCACCACCGGGGCGTTGTGCGAGTCGCTGTGGGTCTCGTCGGCGTGCGTGAGCCCGCACGGTCCCGCCACGGCCCAGAGCGTGAGTGTTCCGAGCACGACCGGCCTGGTCTTCATGTCGATTCCTCGCCTTGGCGTTTCGTAGGACTCCACGGTCACCTGTTCATCCGTCCGGCGGCGCCGGAGGTCACTCGGAGTCACACGAAAGCGTCAGCGAACCCCGGGGAGTGGACCTCCGGTCCCCGGGGCGGCTGACCGCGGACCTCAGTTGTGGCTGTGGAGCACCTCGTTGAGACCGCCCCAGACCGCGTTGTTCGGACGGGCCTCGACAGCGCCGGTCACCGAGTTCCGGCGGAAGAGGATGTTCGAGGCGCCGGACAGCTCACGGGCCTTGACGATCTGTCCGTCGGGCATGGTGACGCGGGTGCCCGCGGTGACGTAGAGACCGGCCTCGACGACGCACTCGTCGCCGAGCGCGATCCCGACACCCGCCTCGGCGCCGATCAGGCAGCGCTCGCCGACGGCGATGACCACGTTGCCGCCGCCGGAGAGCGTGCCCATGGTGGAGGCGCCGCCGCCGATGTCGGAGCCGTCGCCGATCACCACGCCGGCGGAGATACGGCCCTCGACCATGGAGGTGCCGAGGGTGCCCGCGTTGAAGTTGACGAAGCCCTCGTGCATGACCGTGGTGCCCTCGGCGAGATGCGCACCGAGCCGGACGCGGTCGGCATCGGCGATCCGGACGCCCTTGGGCGCCACGTAGTCCGTCATCCGCGGGAACTTGTCGATCGAGGTCACCTGGAGGTGGAGACCCTCGGCACGGGCGTTGAGCCGCACCCTCTCGACGTTGTCGACGGCGACCGGTCCCAGGGAGGTCCAGGCGACGTTGGCGAGCAGCCCGAAGACCCCGTCGAGGTTCTGGCCGTGCGGGCGCACGAGCCGGTGCGAGAGCAGGTGGAGGCGCAGGTAGGCGTCGTGCGCGTCGATCGGCTTCTCGTCGAGCGAGGCGATGACCGTGCGTACGGCGACGACCTCGACATCGCGCCGGGCGTCCACACCGACGGCCCTGGTGGCGCCTTCACCGAGCAGGTTGACCGCCTGGTCGGGCGTGAGCCGCTCGGTACCGGCAGGGCCGGGCTCGGCGGAGAGCTCGGGGGCGGGGAACCAGGTGTCGAGCACGGTGCCGTCACCGGCGATGGTGGCGAGGCCGGCGGCGACGGCGCCGGTGGGGCGAGGTGCGGTGGTGCTGTCGGGCGAGTCAGTCATGAGAAGAACCTAACCGGCGGGGCCGGGCGGGAGCGAACCGGTCTCAGGTGCCGGTCGTGCGCCCCGGCGGCCCGTCCGTCAGGCCGGACCGGTCGGCGACCCGCCCGGCGGACAGGAGCCGGTCCAGCATCTCGCGCGTGTACTCCTCGTCGTAGGCGGTGTCCGTGAGCAGGACCTGGAGGCAGATCCCGTCCATCAGCGCCACCAGGGCCCGGGCTGTCACCGGGTCGCTGCGGCGGGCGAGCACCTCGGCGACGCCCTCGGCCCACTCCGCCGCGACGGGGCGCAGCACGGGGCGGCGCAGGGCGGCGAGATAGAGCTCGTACTCCAGCTCCACTCCGCTCCGCTCGCGCCCGAGCCACTCCCCCATCAGCCGGGCCAGCTCACCGGCCGGATCCCGGCCGGGGTCCGCGAGGACCCCGCTGTTCCGGACGGCGACCGCGAAGCTCTCGTTGGCCTGGCGCAGCGCGGCGACCAGCAGCTCGTCCAGCGAGGCGAAGTGATACGTCGTCGAGCCCAGCGGCACGTCCGCCTCGGCGGCGACCGTGCGGTGGCTCAGCCCGGCGATGCCGAGGCGTCCGACCACCCGGATGGCGGCGTCGATGATCCGCTGGCGCCGATCGGGGTCGTACCGGCGTCCCATCAGTGCGCGCCGCCGAGGTTGAGCACGACGACGCCCGCGACGACCAGCGCGATGCCGGCGAGCTTCACGAGACTGGTGGACTCGTTCAGGAACACCATGCCGATCGCCGCGACGGCGGCGGTCCCGACACCCGCCCAGATCGCGTACGCCGTACCGACGGAGAGCGTCTTCAGTGTCTGCGCGAGCAGGACGAAGGCGATCACGTACCCGATGACGGTGGCCAGTGAGGGCCAGAGCCGGGTGAAGCCCTCGCTGTACTTCATCGCCGTGGTGCCGGCGACCTCCGCCGCGATCGCTGCGGCCAGCAGTCCGTAAGCCATGTGTACGACCGTACACAAGAAGGGTCCGGTCGTACACGACGAGAGGGGTACCGGCGTCCTCCGGCGCGTTCGGGCCAGCTACCGTGTCCCGGTCAGATGGGGCGACTGGGTGGGGACGAGACTCATGCCGGACAACATGGGGCCGGGATCCGGACCGTACGACGGCATACCCGGCTCGGGTGGGGTGCCCGGCCACGGCCACCCTTCGGGCTGGGGCGGGACGCCGGGATACGGCGGGCCCCCCGGGTGGGGCGGCTGGGGACCTCCTCCGGCGCCGAAGCCGGGAGTGATACCGCTGCGCCCGCTCGACCTCGGTGACGTCCTGGTCGGCGCGTTCGCATCGATCGGCCGTGGCTGGAAGCAGCTGTACGGCACGGCCGTCGCCGTCTACCTCGCCGCCGTACTGCTGGTCGGCGGGGCGATCGCGGTGGCGTACTCGGCGGTCGGAGACCGGCTGCGCGAGATCATCGACCTGCCCCGGGGCGGGGAGCCGTCCTGGGCGCAGGTGCAGCCCCTGGTCGTCGCGTTCGTGTGCGTCTGGGCGTTCGCCCTCGTGGTGATGCTCCTGTCCACGGCGGTGGTCACGGCCGCGGTCCCCGCCGTCCTCCAGGACACGGTGCTCGGCCGGCCGGTCGTCTTCGGCGCGGTCTGGCGCCGGGCCTGGGAGAGGGTTCCGGCGGTGCTGGGGACCGTCCTCCTCACCGGCCTGATCGGTCTCGTGCCCATGGCCCTGCTGATGGCCGTCTTCGTGGCCCTCATGGTCGGCCTGTCGGCCTCGCTGGACGGGGACGCCAACGCGGCCGGCGGGCTGGCCGCGTTCGGCTTCCTCGGAGTACTGGCCACCGCGCCGGTCGTGACCTGGCTCTGGGTGAAGTTCAGCCTCGCCCCGCATGTCGCGGTCTTCGAGGGACAGGGCCCGGTCCGGTCGATGCGCCGCTCCTGGGACCTGGTGCGCGGCGGCTGGTGGCGGATCTTCGGGATCTCGCTGCTCGGCTATCTGATGGCGGCGGCGGCGGGTTTCGCGATCCGCGAGGCCGTCGACATGGCGAGCTTCGTCCCGATGGCGGGTACCGGGCCCCTGCGGGAGAGCCAGGACCTCACGACGCTCCTCGTCGGGCTGTCCGGCTGGTTCGCCCTGGCACTGGTCGGCCAGTTGGTCGCCCAGATCGTCACCTCGACGTTCCCCCAGCTGGTGACCGGGCTCCTCTACGTCGACCAGCGCATCCGCAACGAGAACCTGGCACCGGTGCTGGCCTCCGCGGCGGGCGGTGCGGGACCGCATCCGCCTGCCCCGCCGGTCGTCGGCTGACCGGCACGGGCCCGTGCGCACGAACGGCCGTGCCCGCCAGTCTGCCTGGCGGGCACGGCCGTACCGGTCCCCGTGGACCATCACGTCCGCGTGCCCCGGACGTCCCGGACGCCCTCCCGCCACGGAGACTCCCGTGACGGAGCACGCCGTCCCGGCAGCGCCCGGTCGTCGGGGCGGGGCCGAGCGGTCTCAGACGTTGAAGCCGAGCGCCCTCAGCTGCTCACGGCCGTCGTCCGTGATCTTGTCCGGTCCCCACGGCGGCATCCAGACCCAATTGATCTTCAACTCGTTGACGATGCCGTCGGTCGCGGCCTTCGCCTGGTCCTCGATCACGTCCGTCAGCGGGCAGGCCGCGGACGTCAGCGTCATGTCCAGGGTCGCAATGTTGGCGTCGTCGATGTGGATGCCGTAGATCAGCCCGAGGTTGACCACGTCGATGCCCAGCTCGGGATCGACGACGTCGTACAGGGCCTCGCGGACCTCCTCCTCGGATGCCTTCGTGCCGGTCGGCGCCGCAGCCTCGGAGGAGAAGGTCTCCTCGTCCGGCCAGTCCTTCTCCGCCGTGGTCTCGCGGTTCTCAGTCATGCGGTCTTCCCTTCGAACAGCGCCTGCGCCGTCGCGTCCTTCCATGCCATCCAGCTCAGGAGGGCGCACTTCACTCGCGCCGGGTACTTGGAGACGCCGGCGAACGCGACCGCGTCCTCCAGCACCTCCTCCATCGCGTCGTCCGGCTCGATCTGGCCCTTGGACTGCATCAGCTCCAGAAACGTCGCCTGGATCTTCTGCGCCTCGGCGAGCTCCTTGCCGACGAGCAGTTCGTTCAGCACGGAGGCGGACGCCTGGCTGATGGAGCAGCCCTGCCCCTCGTAGGAGACGTCCTCGATACGTGTGCCGTCGTACTTCACACGCATCGTGATCTCGTCGCCGCAGGTGGGGTTGACGTGGTGCACCTCGGCGTCGCCGTCCCGCAAGCCCCGCCCGTGCGGGTGCTTGTAGTGGTCCAGGATGACGTCCTGGTACATCGAATCAAGCTTCACGTCAGGCCCCTCAGCCGAAGAAGTTACGGACGTGCTCCAAGCCGTCGACCAGTGCGTCCACCTCGCCCGGCGTGGAGTACAGATAGAACGACGCCCTGGTGGTCGCGGGAATTCCGTACCGGAGGCACACCGGCCGTGCGCAGTGGTGGCCGACCCGGACGGCGATGCCCTGCTCGTCGAGCACCTGCCCCACGTCGTGCGGGTGGATGTCCCCGAGCACGAAGGAGATCGCCGCGCCGCGGTCCTCGGCCGTGACCGGGCCGATGATCCGCAGGTCGGGGACCTCCTGCAGCCGCTGGACGGCGTACTCGGTGATCGCGTGCTCGTGCTGCGCGATCCGGTCCATGCCGATCGCGTCGAGGTAGTCCACGGCGGCACCGAGGCCGACGGCCTGGGCGATCGGGGGCGTCCCGGCCTCGAACTTGTGCGGCGCCGGGGCGTACGTCGACGAGTGCATCGAGACGGTCTCGATCATCTCGCCGCCGCCCAGGAACGGCGGGAGGTCCTCCAGCAGCTCCTGGCGGCCCCAGAGCACGCCGATGCCGGTCGGGCCGCACATCTTGTGGCCGGTGAACGCGACGAAGTCGGCGCCGAGGGCCTGGACGTCCAGCGGCATGTGCGGGGCGGCCTGCGAGGCGTCGACGAGGACGAGCGCTCCGACCTCCTGCGCCCGGCGGACGATCTGCTCGACCGGGTTGACCGTCCCCAGGATGTTGGAGACCAGCACGAAGGAGACGATCTTCGTCTTCTCCGTGATGACCTCCTCGATGTTGGAGAGGTCGAGGCGGCCGTCGTCGGTGAGGCCGAACCACTTCAGCTTCGCGCCGGTGCGCTGGGCCAGCAGCTGCCACGGAACGATGTTGGAGTGGTGCTCCATCTCCGTGATGACTATCTCGGTCTCGCGGTCCACGCGGTAGGGCTCGTCGGCCCAGCCCAGCATGTTCGCCACGAGGTTCAGCGACTCCGACGCGTTCTTGGTGAAGATCACCTCGTCGCGGCTCGGCGCGTTGACGAAGGAGGCGACCTTGTCGCGAGCGCCCTCGTACAGTGCCGTGGCCTCCTCGGCGAGCACGTGCACTCCGCGGTGGACATTGGCGTTGTAGCGCTCGTAGTACTCGGCGACCGCGTCCAGCACCTGGCGCGGCTTCTGCGAGGTCGCCGCGTTGTCCAGGTACACGAGCTTCCTGCCGTCGTGGAGCACGCGGTCCAGGATCGGGAAGTCCTTGCGGATCGCCTCGGTGTCGAGGAGGCCCGGCATCTGTGTCACGCGGATACGCCACCCTTCGTGTAGGCCTCGTAGCCCTCGGCCTCGAGCTTGTCGGCGAGCTCGGCTCCGCCGGACTCGGCGATGCGGCCGTTCGCGAACACGTGGACGAAGTCGGGCTTGATGTAGCGCAGGATGCGCGTGTAGTGGGTGATCAGCAGGGTGCCGACCTCACCGGTCTCGCGGACGCGGTTGACGCCCTCGGAGACCGTGCGCAACGCGTCGACGTCGAGGCCGGAGTCCGTCTCGTCGAGGATCGCGATCTTCGGCTTGAGGAGCTCCAGCTGGAGGATCTCGTGGCGCTTCTTCTCACCGCCGGAGAAGCCCTCGTTCACGTTCCGCTCGGCGAACGAGGGGTCCATCTGGAGGCTCGCCATGGTCTCCTTGACCTCCTTCACCCAGGTACGCAGCTTGGGCGCCTCGCCGCGGATCGCGGTGGCGGAGGTGCGCAGGAAGTTGGAGACCGAGACACCGGGGACCTCGACCGGGTACTGCATGGCGAGGAAGACGCCGGCGCGGGCGCGCTCGTCGACGGACATCTCCAGGACGTCCTCGCCGTCCAGGGTCACGGTGCCACCGGTGATCGTGTACTTGGGGTGGCCCGCGAGAGAGTAGGCGAGGGTCGACTTGCCGGAGCCGTTGGGGCCCATGATGGCGTGGGTCTCGCCCTGCTTCACGGTCAGGTCGACGCCCTTGAGGATCTCCCGGGGGCCGTTCTCGGCCTCGACGGAGACGTGCAGGTCGCGGATTTCAAGCGTTGCCATGGGTGACTCAGGACTCCTGGGTGACGGAGACGAGCACATCGTCCCCTTCGATCTTTACGGGGTACACGGGGACGGGGCGCGTCGCGGGAAGGCCGGACGGTTTGCCGGTGCGGAGGTCGAAGCTGGAGCCGTGCAGCCAGCACTCGATCTGGCAGTCCTCCACCTCGCCCTCGGAGAGGGAGACGTTCGCGTGCGAGCAGATGTCGTGGATCGCGAACACCTCGCCCTCCGTACGGACGACGGAGACCGGCGTGCCGTCGAGTTCCACCCGCTTCGGGGTGTCCTCCTCCAGCTCGCTCAGCCCACAGGCGCGGACGAAGGCCATCAGACGGACGCCTCCAGCTCGGCCTCGATCTTGGCGATGAGGCGCTCCTCCACGTCCGGCAGACCGATCTGCTGGACGAGTTCGGCGAAGAAGCCGCGGACGACGAGGCGGCGGGCCTCGGTCTCCGGGATCCCCCGGGCCATCAGGTAGAAGAGCTGCTCGTCGTCGAAGCGGCCGGTGGCGGAGGCGTGGCCGGCGCCGACGATCTCACCGGTCTCGATCTCCAGGTTGGGCACGGAGTCGACGCGGGCGCCGTCGGTCAGAACCAGGTTGCGGTTCATCTCGTAGGTGTCGGTGCCCTCGGCCTTGGCCTCGATGAGGACGTCACCGATCCAGACGGCGTGCGCGTCGTCGCCCTGGAGCGCGCCCTTGTAGACGACGTTGGACTTGCAGTGCGGCGTGTTGTGGGTGACCAGGAGGCGGTGCTCCTGGTGCTGGCCGGCATCGGTGAAGTACAGGCCGAACAGCTCGGCCTCGCCGCCCGGACCCGCGTACTCGACACGGGGGTGGAGGCGCACGACGTCGCCGCCGAAGGTGACCACGACCGACTTGAAGGTGGCGTCACGGCCGACGAGCACGTTGTGCTGCGAGCAGTGCACCGCCGTGTCGTCCCAGTCCTGGACGGAGACGAAGGTGACCTTGGCGCCGTCGCCGATCAGGAAGTCCACGTTGGCGGCGCGCACGGCGTCACCGGTGTGGTCGATGACGATGACGACCTCGGAGAAGGCGCCGACCTCGAAGACCGTGTGCCCGAAGGTGGTGCCGCCCTCGCCGTGCAGGGTGACCCGCACCGGCTCGGTCAGGACCGTCTCCTTGGGGACCGAGACGACGGTGGCCTTCTCGAACGAGGAGAACGCCTGCGCGGCGACGCGGTCGACGGGCGTGCCCGCCCTGCCGATGCGCGCGTCGTCACGGCCCACGGACTCGACGGTGACGCCGTCGGGGGCGTTCACCTCCGCCTTGATCGAACCGTCGGCCTTCGCGGTGCCGTCGTGGAGGCCCTTCAGGCGCTCCAGCGGCGTGAACCGCCACTCCTCCTCGCGGCCGTGCGGGACCGGGAAGTCCGCCACGTCGAAGGACGGGGGCGCGCTCATGCGCGTGGCGACGGTCGACTCCGCGGCCACCGCGATCGAGCCGGCGGTGGTGGAACCCACCGGGATGTTCTGAGCCTCAGCCATGGCTGTCGTGTTGCTCTCTTCCTACGTGAGAATTCTGCGTCGCTGCGGGTGGGGCGCCGGCGTCAGCCGACCGCACCCTCCATCTGCAGCTCGATCAGCCGGTTGAGCTCCAGGGCGTACTCCATGGGCAGCTCCTTGGCGATCGGCTCGACGAAGCCGCGCACGATCATCGCCATCGCCTCGTCCTCGGAGAGGCCGCGGCTCATCAGGTAGAAGAGCTGGTCCTCGGAGACCTTGGAGACGGTGGCCTCGTGCCCCATGGAGACGTCGTCCTCGCGGACGTCGACGTACGGGTAGGTGTCGGACCGGGAGATCGTGTCGACGAGCAGGGCGTCGCAGAGCACGTTGGACTTGGCACCGGGGGCGCCCTCGCCGATCTCGATCAGACCGCGGTACGAGGTGCGGCCGCCGCCTCGCGCCACCGACTTGGAGACGATGTTCGACGAGGTGTTCGGCGCCATGTGGACCATCTTGGCGCCGGCGTCCTGGTGCTGGCCCTCGCCCGCGAAGGCGATGGACAGGGTCTCGCCCTTGGCGTGCTCACCCATCAGGTACACGGCGGGGTACTTCATCGTGACCTTGGAGCCGATGTTGCCGTCGATCCACTCCATGGTCGCGCCCTCGTACGCCACGGCGCGCTTGGTGACCAGGTTGTAGACGTTGTTCGACCAGTTCTGGATGGTCGTGTAGCGGCAGCGGGCGCCCTTCTTGACGATGATCTCGACCACGGCGCTGTGCAGCGAGTCCGAGGAGTAGATCGGGGCGGTGCAGCCCTCGACGTAGTGGACGTAGGCGTCCTCGTCGACGATGATCAGCGTCCGCTCGAACTGGCCCATGTTCTCGGTGTTGATCCGGAAGTAGGCCTGGAGCGGGATCTCGACGTGCACGCCCTTCGGCACGTAGATGAAGGAGCCGCCGGACCACACCGCGGTGTTCAGCGAGGCGAACTTGTTGTCACCGGCCGGGATGACCGTGCCGAAGTACTCCTTGAAGAGTTCCGGGTGCTCCTTCAGCGCGGTGTCGGTGTCCAGGAAGATGACGCCCTGCTCCTCCAGGTCCTCGCGGATCTGGTGGTAGACGACCTCGGACTCGTACTGCGCGGCGACACCGGCCACGAGGCGCTGCTTCTCGGCCTCGGGGATGCCGAGCTTGTCGTACGTGTTCTTGATGTCCTCGGGCAGGTCCTCCCAGGACTCCGCCTGCTTCTCCGTGGACCGCACGAAGTACTTGATGTTGTCGAAGTCGATGCCGGAGAGGTCGGAGCCCCAGTTCGGCATGGGCTTCTTGTCGAAGAGCTTCAGGCCCTTCAGACGCATCTTCAGCATCCACTCGGGCTCGGACTTCTTCGCGGAGATGTCCCGGACCACGTCCTCCGAGAGGCCGCGCTTCGCGGAGGCGCCCGCGACGTCGGAGTCGGCCCAGCCGTATTCGTACTTGCCCAGGCCCTCGAGCTCAGGGTGGGCAGTCTCCGTGGGGAGAGTCATGCGGGGTTCCTCCCGGCCGTGCTTGCAGATGCTTGCGAAGTGGTCTTGTCGGTGTTGCTGGTCGTGCTGGTCCCGCCGGACCCGTCGCCCGGCCGGCCGTCGGGCCGGTGGCCGGCCTTCGGGATGAAGGTCGTGCACACGCCGTCACCGTGGGCGATGGTGGCCAGACGCTGTACGTGCGTGCCGAGCAGACGGGAGAAGACCTCGGTCTCCGCCTCGCACAGCTGCGGATACCGCTCGGCCACATGGGCGACGGGGCAGTGGTGCTGACACAGCTGCTCGCCGACCGGAGCGTTACGCGCCGTGGCAGCGTACCCGTCCGCGGTCAACGCCCTGGCCAGAGCATCGGTACGCGCCTCGGGATCGGCGGCCTCCACGGCCCGGCGGTACGCCTCGGCCTGGGCCTCCATGCGGTCGCGGGCGAAGGCGGCGACGGCGGCCTCGCCTCCCGCGTTCTCCTCGATCCAGCGGAGGGCGTCCACGGCGAGCACGTCGTAGGACTGGTCGAATGCGTCCCGGCCGCAGTCGGTGAGCGCGAAGACCTTGGCGGGCCTGCCTCGGGTGCGGGCGCCGTACACGCGCTGCTCACGGGCCGCGACGACGTCGTCGGAGACGAGTGCGTCCAGATGACGGCGCACGGCGGCCTGGGTGAGTCCGAGGCGCCCGGCGAGATCGGCGACGGTGGAAGGGCCGTGGTCCAGGATGGACCGCGCGACCCGGTTGCGGGTGGACCGCTCCCCGGTCGCGAGCTCCTCCTGGGGGGACTCCCCCACAGCTCCGCCGTTTTTCACAACGCCATTGTTGCGTAATTCCCGAGAGACTGACAAGCCGCGCCCCGCCGGGCGGGCGGTGCCGTACATCACTTAGGGAAACCTAACCTGACCTGCGGAAACGATCAGCCGTGGGATCGATCCGGCGGCGTCCGGCACGGGCCGGCGGAAGGCGCACCCGGTACCCGCCCACCCCCGCTGACCGGCGATTCGTCCCTCCCGGAGCGCCCCCGCGCAGCGCCGTCCCGAGGCTGCGGCCACCACCTCCCCGGCACCCCGGCGGGTGGCCGGATCCATGCCCTCCCCCGGGCCGGGATCCCGCCCCGGGGCGCCGGTGCCCCCTCCCCCCTCCCTAGACTGCCCGGCATGAACAACGAGTCCGCCGTCCGGGTACGGGGCCTGGTCAAACGGTACGGAGCCAGAACCGCGGTGGACGGGCTCGACCTCGACGTCCGCACCGGCACGGTCACCGCCGTCCTCGGTCCGAACGGGGCCGGGAAGACCACCACCGTCGAGACCTGCGAGGGCTACCGCCGCGCCGACTCCGGCACGGTCCGCGTCCTCGGTCTCGACCCGGTCGCCGACGCCGCGCGGCTACGCCCGCGGATCGGCGTGATGCTGCAGTCCGGCGGCGTGTACTCGGGCGCCCGAGCCGACGAGATGCTGCGCCACATGGCGAAGCTGCACGCCCACCCCCTCGACGTGGACGCCCTGATCGAACGGCTCGGCCTCGGCTCCTGCGGCCGGACGGCGTACCGGCGGCTCTCGGGCGGACAGCAGCAGCGGCTGGCCCTGGCCATGGCCGTCGTGGGACGCCCCGAACTGGTCTTCCTGGACGAGCCGACCGCCGGACTCGACCCCCAGGCCCGGCGCGCCACCTGGAACCTCGTGCGCGAGCTGCGCGCCGACGGGGTGACGGTCGTGCTGACCACGCACTTCATGGACGAGGCGGAAGCACTCGCCGACGACGTCGCGATCGTCGACGCGGGCCGGGTCGCCGCCCAGGGCAGCCCCGAGGAGCTGTGCCGCGGCGGCGCCGAGAACACGCTCCGCTTCACCGGCCGTCCCGGCCTGGACCTCGGCTCTCTGCTGAAGGCACTGCCGGACGGCACCGCGGCGGCCGAGCTGACACCGGGCGCGTACCGGATCAGCGGCAGCGTCGACCCGCAGCTGCTCGCCACCGTCACCTCCTGGTGCGCGCAGCACGGGGTGATGCCGGGCGGCATCTCGGTGGAGCGCCACACCCTCGAGGACGTCTTCCTGGAGCTCACGGGGAAGGAGCTGCGGTCGTGACCGCTGAGGTGACCACGGACCGGGCGTCCGGCACACCGGAATCGCCCGGCGGCAGGGGTACCTACGCCCCGAGGCCGGGCGGTGCGCCGGTCGTCCGGATGATCGCGGCGCAGGCGGCGCTGGAGACCCGGATGCTGCTCCGCAACGGCGAGCAGCTGCTGCTGACGGTGATCATCCCATCGCTGTTGCTGGTGCTCTTCTCGACCGTCGACATCGTCGACACGGGCAGGGGCCGGGCCGTCGACTTCCTCGCCCCCGGGGTCCTGGCGCTGGCCGTGATGTCCACCGCCTTCACGGGACAGGCGATCGCCACCGGCTTCGAGCGCCGCTACGGCGTGCTGAAGCGGCTGGGCGCCTCCCCGCTCCCCCGCTGGGCGCTGATGGCGGCCAAGACACTCGCCGTCCTGGTCACGGAGGTCCTGCAGGTCGCGCTGCTGACGCTGATCGCCCTCGGGCTCGGCTGGTCGCCGCGGGGCGGTCCGGTCGCCGTGGCGCTGCTGCTGGTCGCGGGCACCGCGGCCTTCTCGGGCCTGGGCCTGCTGATGGCCGGCACGCTCCGGGCCGAGGCGACGCTCGCCGCGGCCAATCTGGTCTTCCTCCTGCTGCTGGTCGGCGGCGGGGTGATCGTGCCGCTGGACAGGTTCCCGGACGCGGCGCAGACGGCCCTCTCGCTGCTGCCGATCTCCGCACTGTCCGACGGGCTGCGCGACGTGCTCCGGGACGGCGCGGCACTGCCGTGGGGCGATCTGGGGATCCTGGCGGGCTGGGCGGTGCTGGGACTCGCCGCGGCGGCGAGGTTCTTCCGCTGGGAATGAGCGCCTCCGGCCTTCGGAACGGCCTGGCGACGACACCCCGGGGCGCCCCCGGGCCCCTCGTGAAAGCACGCACAAGCGCCCCTCTACGATAGTCGCCGTGCAAACCCCCCTCGCCTACATCGCCAAGCGCTGGACGCCGTCCCCCAAGACCCTCCGGCGTGCCGCGCTCGCACCCGTCGTGATGAGCGTGGTCATCATCGTCACCGGCGGCGCGGTCCGGCTGACCGGCTCCGGACTCGGCTGCGACACCTGGCCGAAGTGCACGGACGACAGTCTGTTCGCGACGCCCGAGCAGGGCATCCACGGCGCCATCGAGTTCGGCAACCGGATGCTGACGTACGTCCTGTCCGCGGCGGTCGGCTGGGCCATCGTCGCGGCGCGCTCCACCAAGCCCTGGCGGCGAGGGCTCACCCGGCTCGGCTGGGCTCAGTTCTGGGTGGTGATGAGCAACGCGGTCCTCGGCGGCATCACCGTGTGGGCGGGGCTCAACCCCTGGACCGTCGCCGGGCACTTCCTCGCGGCGAACGCACTGCTGACGGTGGCCACGGTCACCTGGATCCGGGCGGGCGAGGGCGACCGTGCGCCCCGGCCCCGGGTCCCGCTTCCCGTGCGGCGGCTGTCCTGGGCGCTGACCGGCGCGGCGGGACTGCTGATCGCGGCGGGCACCGTCGTGACCGGCTCCGGCAAGCACGCGGGCGACAGCAGCGACGTGCCGAGGATGCCGTTCGACTGGGTGGACACGGCCCATGTGCACGCCGCGCTGGCCTGGCTGGTGTGCGTGCTCGCCGTGGCGGCGTGGCTGGCACTGCGGATCGTGGACGCGCCCGACGACACCCGGGCACGTGCCCGGGAGCTGATCTGCGTGCTGGTCGCGCAGGGCGCCGTCGGCTATGTGCAGTTCTTCACCGATGTACCGGAGGTGCTGGTCGGCGCGCACATGCTCGGGTCCTCGCTGATGTGGATCGCCGTGCTGCGCCTGGCCCTGAGCCTGCGGGAGCGTCCGCTCGCCGCCCCGGGTGCCCCGGCCGCGCCCGACGCCGCCCTCACGGCGGCCTGAGCCGGCCGGTTCGGTTCAGCCGGCCAGCCCGTAGACGCGGCGGGCGTTGTCCGCCGCGATCATCCCTGCGACCCGCCGGGCGTCCGCCCGGCACCAGGCGCCGTCGCCGACCCAGCCGCCGAGCACCCGGTCCAGCGCCTCCCTGAAGATCCTGGCGCCGACGACATGGAGCTCGGGCAGCCCCCGGGCCCCGCTGGAGAACAACAGCTTCCCGAACGGGGCGTGTTCGAGGGTCTCGGCGAGGACGGCCGCCGCCCCCGCCCCGGTGTGGGCCAGGGCGGGCCCGACGTCGGCGTACACGTGCGGGAAGACGCTCGCCAGGTACGCGGCGTGGCGGTGGTACGGATAGCCGTGCAGCAGCACCAGATCGGTGCCGAGACCCGCGGTCGCCGCCGCGAAGCCGGTCAGCGACAGCGGATCGCCCACCCCTACGTGGATCTGCAGCGGCCGCCCCGAGGCGACGGCGACCCAGAGCAGATGGCGCAGCAGCACGGGGTCGGTGAGCCGGCCGCCGACCGTCCGGCCCTCCAGCCAGCGCCCGGTGGCGCCGCGCACCTCGCCGGGCCCCGGTGGCTCGGGCGCGAGGGAGACCCCGTGCCGTACGCCGGCGACGGAGGTGAAGGCGACGGCCCAGTCGGCCGCGCCGTGCACGGCCTCGGCGAGGTTGGCGAGGAACGAGTCGACGGTGCCCGAGGTGTCGGCTACCTGTTCGGCGAGCAGTTCCAGGCGCACGATCTCATGGGCGTCCGCCATGCCCGCGGCCGCGATCTCGGGCACCCCGGTGAGATCCCCGGGCGGTCCGGTGTCCACGAGGTAGGTGGAGATCCCGGTGGCCCGCAGCAGCCGCCTGCCGGATTCGAGGACGCCGAGCTCCCGTCGGCGCGCGAGGTAGTGCGTGGGCGGGCAGTGGGGTTCGAGGCCGAGCAGCGGCGGGCACCAGCGGCGTACGGCGAAGCCGGTCTGGGTGTCGAAGAAGGTGGTGCCGGGTGCGGGCGGCCCGGCGGTCCTGCCGAGGTGGGCCTCGAAGGTGCCGAGGCCCAGCTCCGTGCGGAGGACGCCGTGGCAGTACTGATCCACCAAGGACGGCGTGTCGATCATCCGGGGCTCCCAGTGGTGGACGTCGTTCCACCCCTCCTAACGGGTGAGCCCCGCGCGAGGTGTTGCCCCGGGCCGCAGCGGCCGCTCTCGAGTGCCCCCGCAGGGCACGGAGCGGTCAGCCGTTCGACGGGCCGCCGATCTGGATGCCGGCCATCCGGGTCCACTCGTACGGTCCGGTGCGGACCTTCAGCGCGAAGTCGCCGTCGAACGACTCGTGCAGGGTGATGCCGGACTTCTCCGCGGCCCTGACGGCGATCTCGTGGGTCGGCGCGACCAGGTCGCCCCAGCCGCCGTCCTCGCCGACGAGCACGATGCGGGTGCCCGTCTGGCCGATGTACGCGAGCTGGCCCTCGGCGCCGCCGTGCGCCTTGGCGAAGGCGCCGATCTGCTTGGCGAGCTTCGCCGCCTTCCGCTCGGCCTTCGCGGACTGCTTCTCGTCAACCTGGGTGTCTGCCATGACCAGGATGCTACTCGCGGGTAGATCGACTGGCGACCGCCCGGCCACGTGGCCTCGGCCACGCGGCGCCCCGGGCGGCCGGTCAGCGCAGGAAGGGGTCCACGGCGACGGCGACGAACAGCAGCGAGACATAGGTGATGGACCAGTGGAACAGCCGCATCTCCTTGAGCTTCCCACCCGTCACCCCGGCCTTGGCACGGCTCTGCAGCGCGTGCGCCTCCCAGAGCCACCAGCCGCCGGTCGCCAGCGCCACCACCGTGTAGAACCAGCCGGTGTAGCCGAGCGGGGTCAGCAACAGCGAGACCGCCACCATCACCCAGCTGTAGACGACGATCTGCCGGGCGACGACCCTGTTGGAGGCGATCACCGGGAGCATCGGCACGCCCACGCGCGCGTAGTCCTCCTTCACCTTCATCGACAGCGGCCAGTAGTGCGGCGGCGTCCAGAAGAAGATGACGAGGAAGAGGACGACGGCGGCCCACGACATGGAGTCGGTGACGGCGGACCAGCCGATCAGCACCGGCATGCAGCCGGCGATGCCGCCCCAGACGATGTTCTGCGCGGTGCGCCGCTTCAGCAGCATCGTGTAGACGACCACGTAGAAGAGGAGCGCGCCGAGCGCCAGGGCCGCCGACAGCCAGTTGACGAGAAGCCCGAACCAGAGCGTGGAGACCACGGCCAGGGTGATGCCGAAGACCAGGCCCTCGCGCGGCGACACCATGCCGGTGACCAGCGGGCGCTGCGCGGTGCGGTCCATCAGGGCGTCGATGTCGCGATCGATGTACATGTTGAGCGCGTTGGCACCGCCCGCGGAGAGGTATCCGCCGACGCACGTGGCGATCACGAGCCAGAGGTCCGGCACGCCCTGCGCGGCCAGGAACATCACCGGTACGGTGGTGATGAGAAGCAGCTCGATGATCCGCGGCTTGGTCAGCGCCACGAATGCCTTGACGCGGGCCCCGAACGGCCGATGGCCCCCCGGGCTGGGAGTCAAGACGACCCCGGCGGGTCGGGACTCGACGGCCGTCACGCACACCCCTGACAGAGAATTCCCAGCAAGCTTCGCGGGGGCATCCCTCGTACCCGGAGGGTCATGGAGGCGTGAATGCCCGGTGAAGGCTTGCGCGTACCACGCCACTCTAGACGTTGGCCCCATGCCGATCTTCGCGGGGGTGGGTCGTGTTGAGCGCTGCGGCGGCGCCGTCCGTACTCACCGGAGTCAAGCACCGACAACAGGCGAAGTCGGGCCGGTACCCGCAGGCTGGTTGATGTGTCCGATTGGAGAGACGTGCACCCGAAAGGATGCACGTTGCTGCGAGGGTAGGCTCGACAGCGCCCGGTAAACGCCTCAGTCACCGGGACCCGAACATGTGGAGAGGAGCCCTGACCCAGGGTGAGCACCAAGCCGACCACCACAGACCTCGAGTGGACCGCATTGGACCAGCGGGCCGTGGACACCGTGCGTGTCCTCGCCGCTGACGCCGTACAGAAGGTCGGCAACGGCCATCCCGGTACGGCGATGAGCCTGGCCCCCGCGGCGTACGTCCTCTTCCAGAAGCTGATGCGCCACGACCCCGCCGACGCGGACTGGACCGGCCGCGACCGGTTCGTGCTCTCCGCGGGTCACTCCAGCCTGACGCTCTACATCCAGCTCTACCTCGCCGGGTACGGCCTGGAGCTCGACGACCTCAAGTCCTTCCGCACGTGGGACTCCAAGACCCCGGGCCACCCCGAGTACGGCCACACGGTGGGCGTCGAGACCACGACCGGCCCGCTGGGCCAGGGCGTCGCCAACGCCGTCGGAATGGCCATGGCCGCCCGCTACGAGCGCGGCCTGTTCGACCCGGACGCCGCTCCCGGCACCTCTCCGTTCGACCACACCGTCTGGGCCGTCGCCGGCGACGGCTGCCTCCAGGAGGGCATCTCCCACGAGGCGTCCTCGCTGGCCGGCCACCAGAAGCTCGGCAACCTGGTGCTGCTCTGGGACGACAACCACATCTCCATCGAGGGCGACACCGAGACCGCGGTCTCCGAGGACACCGTGAAGCGGTACGAGGCGTACGGCTGGCACGTCCAGCGCGTGGCCCAGCTGCCGAGCGGCGACCTGGACCCGGTCGGTCTGTACGAGGCGCTGAAGGCGGCCAAGGAGGAGAGCGAGCGTCCCTCCTTCATCGCCGTCCGCTCGATCATCGCGTGGCCGGCCCCGAACGCCCAGAACACCGAGGCCGCGCACGGCGCGGCGCTGGGCGACGACGAGGTGGCGGCCACCAAGCGGGTCCTCGGCTTCGACCCGGAGAAGAGCTTCGAGGTCTCCGACGAGGTCATCCGGCACACCCGGCGGGCCCTCGACCGCGGGCGCTCCGACCGCGAGGAGTGGGAGAAGACGTTCGCCGAGTGGCGTGCCGCCAACCCGGAACGCGCCGCCGAGTTCGACCGCATCCGCGCGGGCGAACTCCCGGCCGGCTGGGAGGAGAAGCTCCCGGTCTTCGAGACCGGCAAGGCGGTCGCCACCCGTGCCGCGTCCGGCAAGGTGCTGCAGGCGCTGGGCGCGGTCGTCCCGGAGCTGTGGGGCGGTTCCGCCGACCTGGCGGGCTCGAACAACACCACGATCGACAAGACCTCGTCGTTCCTCCCCAGGGGCAACCCGCTGCCGGAGGCGGACCCGTACGGGCGCACGGTCCATTTCGGCATCCGCGAGCACGCGATGGCCGCGATCATGAACGGCATCACGCTGCACGGCAACACCCGTGTCTACGGCGGTACGTTCCTCGTCTTCTCCGACTACATGCGCAACGCGGTCCGGTTGTCCGCGCTGATGCACCTGCCGGTGACGTACGTCTGGACCCACGACTCGATCGGTCTCGGCGAGGACGGCCCGACGCACCAGCCGGTGGAGCACCTGGCCTCGCTGCGCGCCATTCCGGGTCTGAACGTCGTGCGCCCGGCTGACGCCAACGAGACGGCGATCGCCTGGCGCGAGATCCTCCGCCGCTGGACGAAGGAGTTCCGCGTGGGCACGCCGCACGGTCTGGCGCTGACCCGCCAGGGCGTGCCGACGTACGAGCCCAACGAGGACGCCGCCAAGGGCGGTTACGTCATGTTCGAGGCCGAGGGCCCCGGCGGGGAGAGCACCGAGCCGCAGGCCCTGCTGATCGCCACCGGCTCCGAGGTGCACCTGGCCGTGGAGGCCCGCGAGCAGCTGCAGGCCGAGGGCATCGCGACGCGGGTCGTCTCGATGCCGTCCGTCGAGTGGTTCGACCAGCAGGACCAGGCCTACCGGGACTCGGTGCTGCCGCCGTCGGTGAAGGCGCGGGTGGCCGTCGAGGCCGGTGTCGGGCTGACCTGGCACCGCTTCGTCGGTGACGCCGGCCGGATCGTGTCGCTGGAGCACTTCGGTGCCTCTGCCGACGGCAAGGTGCTGTTCCGCGAGTTCGGATTCACCCCCGAGGCGGTGGCCGCCGCCGCGCGGGCCGCGCTCGGTTCAACGACTGGGATCGCCGCCGCCGCGCGTTGACGCCGGTATACGACTAGTAGGAGATGCAACTCTCATGACAGACGCACTCAAGCGCCTCTCCGACGAAGGCGTCGCGATCTGGCTCGACGACCTGTCGCGCAAGCGCATCACGTCCGGCAACCTTGCCGAGCTCATCGACCAGCAGCACGTCGTGGGCGTCACCACCAACCCGTCCATCTTCCAGAAGGCCATCTCGTCCGGCGACGGCTACGAGCCGCAGGTCTCCGACCTCGCCACCCGCCGGGTGACCGTCGAGGAAGCCCTCCGCATGATCACCACCGCGGACGTGCGCGACGCCGCGGACGTGCTGCGGCCGGTGTTCGACGCCACGGGCGGCCAGGACGGCCGGGTCTCGATCGAGGTCGACCCGCGGCTGGCGCACAACACGGCGGCGACCGTCGCCGAGGCCAAGCAGCTGGCCTGGCTGGTGGACCGGCCGAACACGTTCATCAAGATCCCGGCCACACGGGCCGGCCTTCCGGCGATCACCGAGGTCATCGGCCTCGGCATCAGCGTCAACGTCACGCTGATCTTCTCGCTGGAGCGGTACCGCGAGGTCATGGACGCCTACCTGGCAGGCCTGGAGAAGGCGAAGGCCGCGGGCCTGGACCTGTCGAAGATCCGTTCCGTGGCGTCGTTCTTCGTGTCCCGGGTGGACACCGAGATCGACAAGCGGCTGGACGCCCTCGGCACGGACGAGGCGAAGCAGCTGCGCGGCAAGGCGGCGCTCGCCAACGCACGGCTGGCCTACCAGGCCTACGAGGCGGTGTTCGGTTCGGCCGACAAGTCGACGCCGCCGTCGGAGCGCTGGGCCGCCCTCGACAAGGCGCAGGCCAACGCGCAGCGTCCGCTGTGGGCCTCGACAGGCGTCAAGGACCCGGCGTACCCGGACACGATGTACGTGGACCAGCTGGTCGCACCGGGCACGGTCAACACCATGCCGGAGGCCACGCTGGAGGCGACCGCCGACCACGGGCGGATCACGGGCGACACGGTGCGCGGGACGTACGAGCAGGCCCGTGCCGAGCTCGACGCCCTCGAGAAGCTCGGGATCTCGTACGACGACGTCGTCCAGCTGCTCGAGGACGAGGGCGTCGAGAAGTTCGAGGGGGCCTGGAACGACCTGCTCAAGTCGACCGAGGCGGAGCTCCAGCGCCTCGCTCCCTCGGAGGGCTGAGCACCTTGACTTCCGCACACGGAGCGAATCCGCTTCGTGACGCCGCGGACCGACGGCTCCCGCGCATCGCGGGGCCGTCGGGCCTGGTGATCTTCGGCGTCACGGGCGATTTGTCACGGAAGAAGCTGATGCCCGCCGTGTACGACCTCGCCAACCGCGGGCTCCTGCCGCCGGGCTTCTCCCTCGTCGGCTTCGCCCGCCGCGAGTGGGACGACCAGGACTTCGCCCACGAGGTCCACGAGGCCGTGAAGGAGCACTCCCGCACTCCCTTCCGGGAGGAGGTCTGGCAGCAGCTCATCCAGGGCATGCGGTTCGTCCCCGGCGAGTTCGACGACGACGACGCGTTCGAGACCCTGAAGAAGACCATCACGGAACTCGACCAGGTGCAGGGCACGGGCGGCAACTTCGCCTTCTACCTCTCGGTGCCGCCGAAGTTCTTCCCCAAGGTCGTCAAGCAGCTGAAGAAGCACGGGCTCGCGGAGCAGAAGGACGGCTCGTGGCGGCGGGCCGTCATCGAGAAGCCCTTCGGCCACGACCTGGCCTCCGCGATGGAGCTGAACTCGCTCGTCCACGACGTGTTCGAACCGGACCAGGTCTTCCGCATCGACCACTACCTGGGCAAGGAGACCGTCCAGAACATCCTGGCGCTCCGCTTCGCCAACACCCTCTTCGAACCGATCTGGAACCGGTCTTTCGTCGACCACGTGCAGATCACCATGGCCGAGGACATCGGCATCGGCGGCCGTGCCGGCTACTACGACGGCATCGGCGCCGCGCGCGACGTCATCCAGAACCACCTGCTCCAACTGCTCGCGCTGACCGCGATGGAGGAGCCCGCCTCCTTCGAGGCGGACTCTCTGGCGACGGAGAAGACCAAGGTGCTGGGTGCGGTGAGGCTGCCCAAGGACCTCGCCGCCGGCACCGTCCGCGCGCAGTACGCGGCCGGCTGGCAGGGCGGCGCGAAGGTCGTCGGCTATCTGGACGAGGAGGGCATCGACCCCACCTCCAAGACCGACACCTACGCGGCGATAAAGCTGGAGATCGACAACCGGCGCTGGGCGGGCGTGCCGTTCTACCTCCGCACCGGCAAGCGGCTCGGCCGCCGTGTCACCGAGATCGCCGTCGTCTTCCAGCGCGCCCCGCACTCCCCCTTCGACCGCACGGCCACCCAGGAACTCGGGCAGAACGCCCTGGTCATCCGGGTCCAGCCGGACGAGGGCGTGACCCTGCGCTTCGGCTCGAAGGTCCCCGGCACCTCGATGGAGGTCCGCGACGTCTCCATGGACTTCGCCTACGGCGAGTCCTTCACGGAGTCCAGCCCGGAGGCGTACGAGCGGCTGATCCTCGACGTGCTGCTCGGCGACTCCAACCTCTTCCCGAGGGTCGGGGAGGTCGAGCTGTCCTGGAAGATCCTCGACCCGATCGAGGAGTTCTGGGAGAAGCACGGCAGGCCCGCGCAGTACCCAGCCGGGACGTGGGGTCCGGTCGAGGCGGACGAAATGCTCGCACGAGACGGACGGAGCTGGCGCCGGCCATGAAGATCGACCTTACGGACACCACCTCCGGAAAGATCAACAAGGCGCTGGTGCAGGGCCGGCGGGCGATCGGCACCCCGGCCGTCGGCATGGTCCTCACCCTCGTCATCGTCACCGACGAGGAGAACGCCTACGACGCGCTGAAGGCGGCCAACGAGGCCGCCCGCGAGCACCCCTCGCGCAAGCTCGTCGTCATCAAGCGCGTCTCCCGCTCCCCGCGTGACCGGGCCAAGGCGCGGCTGGACGCCGAGGTCCGGGTCGGCGCGGACGCCGGCACCGGCGAGACGGTGGTCCTGCGGCTCTACGGCGAGGTCGCCGACCACGCCCAGTCCGTGGTGCTGCCGCTGCTTCTGCCGGACGCGCCGGTCGTGGTGTGGTGGCCGGTGAACGCGCCGGTCGATCCGGCGTCCGACCCCCTGGGCGCACTGGCACAGCGCAGGGTCACCGACACGTACGCCTGCGAGCGCCCCGTCGCCGAGCTGACCGCCCGCGCCGACGCCTACACCCCGGGCGACACGGATCTGTCCTGGACCCGCATCACCCCGTGGCGCTCGATGCTCGCGGCCGCCCTGGACCAGGTCGACTGGCGGATCACCGGGGCCGAGGTCGAGGGTGAGGAGTTCAACCCGAGCTGCGAGCTGCTCGGGATGTGGCTCGGCGACCGGCTGGACGTACCGGTGACGCGCACGGCCTCCGGCGGTCCCGGCCTCACCGCCGTGCGGCTGCTGACGGACAGCGGCGCCATCGTGCTGGACCGCGCGGACGGCTCCCTGGCGACGCTGTCCATCGAGGGCCAGCCGGACCGTGCGGTGGCGCTGAAGCGGCGCGACACCGCCGAGCTGATGGCCGAGGAGCTGCGGCGGCTGGACCCGGACGACATCTACGCCGCGACGCTGCGGTTCGGGGTCGACCGGCTCGACCAGCAGACCGCGGTGGCCGGCGACGGCTCCGCCGCGAGGAAGGCCGCGGCGGAGCGCCCGGACCCGACGGCGGAGAGGTCCGGGGAGAAGAGCGGGGACAAGACTCCCGCGAAGGCACCGGCGAGGAAGGCGGCGTCCAAGTGAGCGCCCCCCAACTCGTCGTCCACCGCGACAAGGAGCTGATGGCCCAGGCCGCAGCGGCCCGGCTGATCACGAAGATCGTGGACGCCCAGGCCGCCCGGGACTCCGCCTCGGTGGTGCTCACCGGCGGGCGCAACGGCAACGGCCTGCTGGCCGCGCTCGCCGCGGCACCCGCGAGGGACGCCATCGACTGGTCCAGGCTCGAACTGTGGTGGGGCGACGAGCGCTTCCTCCCCGAAGGGGACCCGGAGCGCAACATCACGCAGGCCCGGGAGGCCCTGCTCGACTCGGTGCCGCTGGACCCGGCCCGGGTGCACCCGATGCCCGCGTCGGACGGACGGTACGGCAACGACGCGGACGCCGCGGCGGCCGCGTACGCGGAGGAGCTGGCCGCAGCCGCGGGCCCCGAGCACTACCGGTCGGCGGCTGCCGACGCGGGCGGCGATGTGCCGGCGTTCGACGTCCTGATGCTGGGCGTGGGCCCCGACACGCACGTCGCCTCCCTGTTCCCCGAGCTTCCCGCGGTACGGGAGACGGAGCGCACGGTCGTCGGCGTCCACGGCGCGCCGAAGCCCCCGCCGACGCGCATCTCCCTGACGCTCCCGGCGATCCGGGCGGCGCGCGAGGTGTGGCTGCTCGCGGCAGGCGAGGACAAGGCGAACGCCGCGCGCATCGCCCTGTCGGGCGCGGGCGAGATCCAGGCCCCGGCGGCAGGGGCGTACGGCAGGTCGAGAACGCTGTGGCTGCTGGACGCGGCGGCCGCGTCCCAGCTGCCGCGCGATCTCTATCCGCCCGCCTCCGCCTGACGCGGTCTCACCGCCCGGTGCGACGAGGTCCGGTCCGCCCCCACCGGCGGGCCGGGCCGTACGTCGTCTCAGCGCCCGCCGCCCGTCACAGCAGGACCTGACCCGGCTTGGCTTCCAGGCGGGCCACCGCCGCCCGCGCGGCGGCCGTGAAGCGCCAGAACACCTCGGTGGTGCTCCCGGGGCGTCCCGCGTTGGTGTAGACCCCGAACATGGCGGCACGCAGCTCCGCGGTGATTTCCAGCTGTCCGCCCTCGCCGAGCACGGTGCGGTTGCAGGGGTTGTCGGTCTTGACGCCCGCGAGGTCCGGTACTGCGGAGCCGTCGATGGTGGTGAACCCGGCATTCCCGAGCTCCAGGTGCAGGGCTGCCTTGAAGTCGGCGCTGCGGCCGCCGACCACGACGGCCTCGGGAGAGGAGGCCGGGGCACCGGCCTGAGCGGCCGTACAGCCGTGCAGGCTCAGCACGTTGAGACTGCCCCCGGCCAGCGAGAGGGCGATCCGGTCGTCGCAGCTCGTGGACGTGACGTGGAGTTCCCGATTGCCGGAGGAGCGCAGTCCCTCGAACATCCAGTAGTCGTGTACGGGGTGGCCGTCCTGCACGGCTTCGAGGGTGGCGGGGTGGTAGCCGGCGATCCCGAGGCAGAGTTCGGAGGTGCCGCCCTCGATACCGCCCCCGTGCAGTGCCATGATCGTCGTCCGGTTGAACGGCGCCGTCCCGGTCCGGCTCTCGTCGGCGTGCTGATGGCGCTTCCAGCGACGGCCGAAGTCGGTGCCCTCCTTGCCCGCGAGCTTGGTGTAGAGGTCGGTGTTGGACGTGTAGACGTCGTTCTCTCCGGTGGCGTACGCGGGTGCGGCCCCGAATCCGCCGAGCACGGTGCCGCTGACGGCGGCCCCGACGAGCGCGGTGAGCACCGAACGGCGATCTGCTGAAATGTTCATGAGGGACATGATCACGTCTCCGGCGGGCGGAGCCGCCCGTTCCGGACGTGGCATCGCTCACGCCCCTTACCCCCCGTGCTCGTTGCGACCGCCCGGCCGCTCGAGGAACGGTTCCAGCAGCCCCGGGACCGCCCGGGCGGCGAAGTCCAGGATCTCGTGCTCGTCGGCGTCGTACACCGGGTACGCACCGTCGCCCGCCGCCGTGGTGGCGGTCAGGGTCAGCAGCCCGGCACGCCGCTGGAACCACGACTGCTTCAGCGTCCAGCCGATGACCCCGCCGCGCCGCAGCGCCACCGTGCCCCGCCGGACGGTCCCCGAGCGGGCGACCAGATAGTCGCCCACGAGCGCGTGGCCCAGGCTCCGGTACGCGTCCAGGGCCAGCAGCACCGCGGGCGGCAGGGACACCGCCGCGCAGGCCGCGGCGGCGTACAGCAGGACGTCCGTCACCGACAGGCCCAGGACGACGAGGACCAGGACCGGCGCGAGGGCGGCCGCGAGGGCCCGGCGCAGTCTGCGGGAGCGCGCCGCACGCGGATGCGCGGTGAGCGGGGCGCTCGTGGGCGGGCGGGGCTCCCGCAGCACCCGGGCGGCGACGTCGTCGGCCACGGGCCCCGGCGCGGGCGGCAGCAGCGTCCGGTGGTCGGCCTTGCCGTCCTCGTCGTCCTTGACCAGGCCGGTGGCCACGGCGTCCACCCGCGCGGCGCCGAACAGCCGCACGCCGAGTGGCTCGACGCGTTCGACTCCGCGCAGCCGTCGCTCCTCGATCGAGAGGGAGCGGGAGGTGAACAGCCCCCGGCGGACCCGCAGCGTACCGCCCGGTTCGCGTTCCAGCCGGTAGCCGAACCACATCTCCACCCAGAGGCCGAGTGCTCCGACGACCCCGGCGAACAGGGCCAGTACCGCCAGCACCACGGCCGTCCAGAGCAGCGGGGTGTCCCGAAACCGCTCACCGACCCAGTCGATCACCTGTGTCTGCACCCCGAACCACTGGCTGACCTGCATCACCGCTCCGACCGCGGCACCGCCGAGCAGGGGGGCGACGAAGGACACCGGCGCGTAGCGGATCCAGCGGGGGTCGAGGGCCGCCAGTGTCCCGTCCCGTTCGGCCTCCGGCACCCCGGCGGCCCGCCGCGCCAGCAGTTCCCGGCGCAGCCGCTCGCCCTCGGCCCTGGTGACCGGGTCGAGTTCCAGCGTGGACTCCCCGCCGCCGGTGTGTTCACCGGTGCCGATCCGCACCTTGACCAGGCCGAGTATCCGCAGCAGCGGATGGGCCGTCAGATCGACGGTACGGATGCGTTCGCGCGCCAGGGACCGCCGCTTCACCAGCAGCAGCCCGGTGTGGAGCTCGGCGCGCTCGGGGCCGATGCGGTACCGCGTGCGCCTCCAGCGCAGCCAGTCCGCGCCTACGCCAGCGGCGATGAGCACCAGGGCCCCGGCGAGCACCCGGCCGAGCGCCTGCCACCACGGCATGCTCCCGGCCAGACCGAGCAGGACGGGCAGTCCGGCACCACCCGCCACCCCCGCCATCACGGCGGCCGTGACGAGCACCGTGCGCGGGTCGAGCCGCCGCCAGCCCTCGTCCGGGCCGCCCGCGGTGGTCATGTGGCGTCCCCGGGGGTGGCCTGGGTGATCCGCGTCAGCTGCTCGGCCAGTCCGGCGGCGACCTCGTGGTCCAGACCCTCGATCCTCAGCGCGCCCTTGGCGGAGGCGGTGGTGACGGTGACGGTGGCCAGCCGGAAGAGCTGTTCCAGCGGACCCCGTACGGTGTCGACGGTCTGGATCCGGGACATCGGGGCGATGCGCCACTCCTGCAGGAGGGCGCCCGTGCGGACGTACACGGCCTCGTCCGTGACCTCCCAGCGGTGGAACCGGTACCACCAGGAGGGGAGGAGGGCCGTGCCCGCCAGGCCGAGGACCGCCAGCGCCCCGGCCGCGAACCACAGCCAGGCCCTGGCGGGACCGATGAACGTGCCGAGGGCGGCGAGCACCGCCACCGGCACGGCCGCCGTCAGCAGGCACCGCGCCCGCCACCATCCGACGGCCCGTTCGTTCAGCCTGTTGTTCGGCGGCCTCAGCCTCACGGTCCCCTCCCCCGTCATCGGACCGCCGTCCTACGCCCCGCCGCCCAGCGGGCCCCGGCCGCGCAGAGTGCGGTACGTGGACACCAGCGCGGCGGTGGAGCTGTCGAGGTCCTCGCCGCCGCGGCCCTCGGTGAGCACCGGCTCCAGGCGCTTGGCCAGGACCTTGCCGAGCTCGACGCCCCACTGGTCGAAGGAGTCGATGTTCCAGACGGCGCCCTGGACGAACACCTTGTGCTCGTAGAGCGCGACGAGCTGGCCGAGGACGGAGGGCGTCAGCCTGCCGGCGAGGATCGTCGTGGTCGGATGGTTGCCGCGGAACGTCTTGTGCGCCACCAGTTCCTCGGGCACGCCCTCCGCACGCACCTCCTCCGGGGTCTTGCCGAAGGCCAGCGCCTGGGTCTGGGCGAAGAAGTTCGCCATCAGCAGGTCGTGGTGGCCCGCCGGTCCGGCCGGCAGCTCGTCGACGGGGTCCGCGAAGCCGATGAAGTCGGCCGGCACGAGCTTGGTGCCCTGGTGGATCAACTGGTAGTACGCGTGCTGCCCGTTGGTCCCCGGCGTGCCCCAGACGACCGGTCCCGTCTGCCAGTCGACGGGCTCGCCCTCCCGGTCGACGGACTTGCCGTTCGACTCCATGTCCAACTGCTGCAGATACGCGGTGAACTTGCTCAGATAGTGCGAGTACGGCAGGACCGCGTGCGACTGGGCGTCGAAGAAGTCGTCGTACCAGATGCCGAGGAGGCCCATCAGCAGTGGTGCGTTCTTCTCCGGCGGCGCCGTGCGGAAGTGCTCGTCGACGAGGTGGAATCCGTCCAGCATCTCGCGGAAGCGCTCCGGGCCGATGGCGATCATCAGCGAGAGCCCGATCGCCGAGTCGTACGAGTAGCGGCCACCGACCCAGTCCCAGAACTCGAACATGTTCGTGGTGTCGATACCGAAGTCGGCGACCTTCTCCGCGTTGGTGGACAGCGCGACAAAGTGCTTGGCCACGGCCTCCTGGCCGGCGCCGAGGCCGGTCAGGAGCCACTCGCGGGCGGTGGTGGCGTTGGTGATGGTCTCGACGGTGGCGAACGTCTTGGAGGCGATGACGAACAGCGTCTCGGCGGGGTCGAGGTCGCGGACCGCCTCGTGGAGATCGGCCCCGTCCACGTTCGAGACGAAACGGAACGTCAGGTCCCGTGCGGTGTAGGCGCGCAGCGCCTCGTAGGCCATCGCGGGGCCGAGGTCGGAGCCGCCGATGCCGATGTTGACGACGTTCCTGATGGGCTTTCCGGTGTGGCCGGTCCAGCGGCCCGAACGGATCTGTCCGGAGAAGGCGCTCATCTTGTCGAGCACGGCGTGCACGGCCGGCACCACGTTCTCGCCGTCGACCTCGATGACCGCGTCCCGGGGGGCGCGGAGCGCGATGTGCAGGACCGCCCGGTCCTCGGTGATGTTGATCTTTTCACCGCGGAACATGGCGTCCCGCAGCTCCGCGACCCCGGTGGCGGCGGCGAGGTCACGCAGCAGTGCCAGCGTCTCGTCGGTCACCCGGTGCTTGGAGTAGTCGAGGTGCAGATCGCCGGCCCTCAGGGTGTACCGGCTGCCGCGCCCGGGATCCGCGGCGAACAGCTCCCGTAGATGCGTGTCCGCCATCTGCTCACGGTGCTTGGTCAGAGCAGCCCATTCGGGCCTCCGGTTGAGCCGGATTGCGTTCATCTTCAGCCCACTTCTTCTCGTACCTGACTGCGTCCCCGCTGCCCCACCAACCTAATTGATCGTGAGGGCGGCCGGCGCGACGCAACGGCGTGCGGGCGAAACGCATCGGGCCCGGCCGGCGGCGGAATCCTGGGATCCCGCCGCCGGCCGGGCCCGGCGTCAGCTGCTCAGATCTCGCCCCGGAGCTTCGCGAGCGCCTCGGCGAGGATCGCCTCACCGTCCGCGTCACTGCGCCGCTCGCGCACGTACGCCAGATGCGTCTTGTACGGCTCGGTACGCGGCGGGTCCGGCGGGTTGTCCCGGTCCTGGCCGGCCGGGAACCCGCAGCGCGGGCAGTCCCAGCTGTCCGGAACCTGTGCGTCGCTGGCGAAGCTCGGCTGCGTCTCGTGCCCGTTCGAGCACCAGAAGGAGATGCGGAGACGCGGCGCGGACTCGCCCCGCTCCGCCTCCCCCATCGGCCCCGCCCCGACCCGGCTTCCCCGAATCGCGTTGCCACTTGCCACGGTCGTAACTCCCTGCCTGATGGTGCTCGAAGATGCCCCAGTCTACGTAAGGCCCAACGCTCGTCCAGTGATTGGAGTTACACCCCCACCTTCCGGGACGCTCTTTGTGGGTCAGCCGCCCAGCTTCATCAGCAGAGCAAGTACGACAATGCACGCGAACCACATCAGGCCGACCACGATCGTGATGCGGTCCAGGTTGCGCTCGGCGACCGAGGAGCCGCCGACGGACGACTGCATGCCGCCACCGAACATGTCGGAGAGGCCGCCGCCCTTCCCCTTGTGCATCAGCACCAGCAGCATCAGCAGCAGGCTGAAGACGATCAGGGCGATCGAGAACCCCATAACCACGGCTGGACCAACTTCCTCGGACGAACGAATCAGACTGAACAACTGATCAGGAAAACGGGGGCCGAGTCCACGAGCCTCGGCCCCCGCAAGCGTACGACGAGGTTACCCATTTCCACGACCCTCGCCGCGGGCCGGACCCTCCTCACCGCAGGTGACGAGGAGGGCGGGCAGCGCTACCGTCCGTTCACTGGTCCCGGAAGCGCACGATCTTGACGAACTCGTCCACGTCGAGGGACGCGCCGCCGACCAGGGCTCCGTCGACGTCCGGCTGAGCCATGATCGCCGCGACGTTGTTCGACTTCACCGAGCCGCCGTACTGGATGCGGACCTTGTCGGCCACCTCCTGGCCGTACGTTTCCGCGAGCCGGCCGCGGATCGCCCCGCAGACCTCCTGGGCGTCCTCCGGCGTGGCGACCTCGCCGGTACCGATGGCCCAGACGGGCTCGTAGGCGATCACGAGGGTCGCGGCCTGCTCGGCCGTGATGTCCTTCAGTCCGCCGTCGATCTGGTTCAGCGTGTACTGGACCTGCTGTCCGGCCTTGCGGACGTCCAGCCCCTCGCCGACGCAGAGGATCGGGGTCAGACCGTGCCGGAACGCGGCCTTCACCTTGGCGTTGCAGAGCGCGTCGGACTCGGCGTGGTACTGGCGTCGCTCGGAGTGACCGACGACCACGTAGGTGCACTTCAGCTTGGCGAGCATCGTGCCGGAGATCTCACCGGTGTACGCGCCGGAATCGTGCGCCGAGAGGTCCTGGGCGCCGTACGTGATCTTCAGCTTGTCGCCGTCCACCAGGGTCTGCACGGAGCGCAGATCGGTGAAGGGGGGCAGGACCGCGACGTCCACGGCGTCGTAGTCCTTGTCGGTCAGGGCGAAGGCGAGTTTCTGGACGTGGGCGATGGCCTCGAGGTGGTTGAGGTTCATCTTCCAGTTGCCCGCCATCAGCGGGGTGCGGGTGCTCATGTGGTGTTCAGTCCTCCAGTGCGGCGAGGCCGGGAAGCGTCTTGCCCTCGAGGTACTCGAGGCTCGCGCCGCCACCGGTCGAGATGTGGCCGAATGCGTTTTCGTCGAAGCCCAGTGTGCGGACCGCGGCGGCCGAGTCGCCACCGCCGACGACGGTGAAGGCCTTGCTGTCCACGAGTGCCTGGGCGATGGCACGGGTGCCGCCTGCGTAGTCCGGGTGCTCGAAGACGCCCAGCGGGCCGTTCCAGAACACCGTGGCGGCGTCGGCGATCTTGGACGCGTACAGCTCGCGCGTCTTCGGGCCGATGTCCAGCCCCTCCTTGTCGGCGGGGATCCGGTCGGCGTCCACCGTGATGTACTCGGCGGGCGCCTTGGTCTTGAGGTCCGGGAACTCGCCGGAGGCGAGGACGTCGACCGGCAGCACCAGCTCGACGCCGTTCTTCTCGGCGCGCTCCATGTACTCCTTCACCGCCGGGATCTGGTCCTCCTGGAGGAGGGAGATGCCGACCTCGTGGCCCTGGGCCTTGAGGAAGGTGTAGGCCATGCCGCCGCCGATCAGCAGGCGGTCGGCCTTGGCCAGCAGCGAGTCGATGACGGCGAGCTTGTCGGAGACCTTGGCGCCGCCGAGGACGACCACGTACGGCCGCTTGACGTCCTCGGTGAGCTTCTTCAGCACCGAGACCTCGGCGGCGATGAGGTAGCCGGCTGCGTGCGGCAGCCGGGCCGGGAGGTCGTACACCGAGGCGTGCCCCCGGTGGACGGCGCCGAAGCCGTCTCCGACGTAGACGTCGGCGAGGGATGCGAGTTCGTCGGCGAAGGCGCCGCGCTCGGCGTCGTCCTTGGACGTCTCTCCGGGGTTGAAGCGCAGGTTCTCCAGGACGGCTACGCCGCCGTCGTCGAGACCGGCCACGGTGGCGCGGGCGGACTCGCCGACCGTGTCGGTGGCGAACGCCACCTCCGCGCCGAGCAGTTCGCCGAGCCGCGCGGCGGCCGGGGCGAGCGAGAAGGCCGGGGCCGGGGCACCCTTCGGGCGGCCGAGGTGCGAGGCGACGACGACCCGGGCACCCGCGCCGGCCAGGGCCTTCACGGTCGGCAGCACGGCGCGGATACGGCCGTCGTCGGTGATCGTGGTGCCGTCGAGGGGCACGTTCAGGTCGGCGCGGACGAAGACCCGCTTGCCGGAGACGCCTTCGGCGAGGAGTTCGTCGATCGTCTTCATGCTGTGTTGGCTCCTAGGGAGAGGTCGGGGACACGCCACAGGGCCCGCGCAGCGCGCCGTTGCGCTGCCCGAGCCCTGCTCCGCTCACATCGGGGTGCTTACCGTCGCCGGCAGGCGATCAGAGCTGGTTGCCGACGAAGACCGTGAGGTCGACGAGGCGGTTGGAGTAGCCCCACTCGTTGTCGTACCAGCCGACGACCTTGACCTGCTTGCCCTGGACCATGGTGAGCTTCGAGTCGAAGGTGCAGGAAGCCGGCCAGTTCACGATGTCCGAGGAGACGATCGGGTCCTCGGTGTACTCCAGGACGCCCTTGAGCTGTCCCTCGGAGGCCTTCTGGAAGGCGGAGTTGATCTCGTCCCTGGTGACCTCGCGGTCGAGTTCCAGGACGAGGTCGGTGACGGAGCCGGTGGGGACCGGGACGCGCATGGCGATGCCGTCCAGCTTGCCCTTGAGCTGCGGGAGGACCAGGGCGGTGGCCTTCGCGGCACCCGTCGAGGTCGGGATGATGTTCTCCGCGGCGGCGCGGGCGCGGCGCAGGTCCTTGTGCGGGAAGTCGAGGATGCGCTGGTCGTTGGTGTAGGCGTGGACCGTCGTCATCATGCCCTTGACGATGCCGAAGTTCTCGTCGAGGACCTTGGCCATCGGGGCCACGCAGTTGGTGGTGCACGAGGCGTTGGAGATGACGTTGTGCTTCGCGGGGTCGTACTTGTCCTGGTTCACACCCATCACGATGGTGATGTCCTCGTCGGTGGCCGGAGCCGAGATGAGGACCTTCTTGGCGCCGCCGGCGAGGTGCTTCTCGGCGTCCGCCTTCTTCGTGAAGATGCCGGTGGACTCGATGACGATGTCGACGCCGAGCTCGCCCCAGGGGATGTCGGCCGGGTTGCGCTCGGAGAGCACCTTGATGGTGTGGCCGTCGACGGTGATGGTGTCTGCGGTGTGGCTGACCTCGGCCTTCAGACGGCCGAGGATGGTGTCGTACTTCAGCAGGTGAGCGGTGGTCGCGGTGTCACCCAGGTCGTTGACAGCCACGATCTCGATGTCTGCACCCTGCTCCAGCAGCGCGCGGAAGTAATTACGACCGATGCGGCCAAAGCCGTTGATGCCTACGCGGATCGTCACGAACCGATCTCCTCAGTGGTACGCCGGTTTCGACGCCGGCGAGCTGATATGGGATGTCCCCGACCGCTTACGACCCTACCTCCCCGGGGCAGCCGGAGTGGCATCGAGCACGCCCCCGGATCGAGCCGAAAACCGGCGGCCCGTACCTACCGACAAGTACGGACCACCGGCGCTTTTCGGCGACTACACAGTGTCAGCGACGGAGCGCGGCGAGCGCCTTGCGGACCAGTGCGCTGCGGTCCGCGGGCGCGGTGACGTGCTCCAGGCCGAAGCCCAGCAGGACGGTGTCCCGGGTGGTGACGGCCGCGTAGGAGACGAACAGCTCACCTGTGCGCGCCCAGTCACCACCGAGCGCGGGGCTGCCCTCCGGCGCCCCCGGCGTGGTCCACGGACCGAGTGAGGTCTCGAAGCCCTCGCTCTCCCTCTCCGCCCCGCCGACGACCAGGGCGGCGTCGTCGGCGAACACGCCGCGTCCGCCGCTGCCCGGGTCGGTGACGTAGGCGAGGGAGAGCTCGACCTGACTGCCCGCGTAGGCACTCAGGTCGAAGGACACCTGCTTCCAGCCGGCGGAGGAGCCGGTGAAGCTGTTCCAGGTGCCGCTGGATCCGGTCGCGGTGCAGCCGCCGGAGCCNTGACGTAGGCGAGGGAGAGCTCGACCTGACTGCCCGCGTAGGCACTCAGGTCGAAGGACACCTGCTTCCAGCCGGCGGAGGAGCCGGTGAAGCTGTTCCAGGTGCCGCTGGATCCGGTCGCGGTGCAGCCGCCGGAGCCGAGGGTGAGGTAGTGGCGCAGGAAGGGATGCCCGCCCAGGAAGTACCCGGCCTCGCACTCCTCCGGCACCGCGGTGCCGCTGAGCCCGCCCTCGTCCGGGAGCGTCGTCCAGTCCTCGGCCCCCACGGTGTGGGCCTCCAGGACCGCGTGGTCGTAGCCCGGCTCGGTGTTCCAGTTGAGCGCGAGCCTCAGCTGCGGCCTGTCTGCCGCGCTGACCCCGGTGAGGTCGACGGTCCGGGTGAGCCGCTTCCAGTCGTTGTCCTCGTGGGTCGCGCTGGCCATCGACGAGCCCTCGTACGGGGCGTAGGGATTGCTCACCCCGCCGTAGCGACCCGCCTGGGCGCTCGCGAACTGGGGGAACTGCGCGGCAGGCAGGGTGTCGGAGGTGACCGTGTACGCACCGGGCGCGTTCAGCGGGTTGCCGGTGGCGCCGGACAGGGGTCCGCCGGATCCGGTGAGCGTTCCCGCTCCGGCGAACCCGGTGGCACTGGGCTCCGAGGCACGGCCGTACGCGCCCAGCCAGTACTGGCTGAAGTCGTTGGTCGCGGCCCTGCCGACCTGGGCGTTGCCGCCGGCCAGCTCCCCTGCCTCGATCAGCTTGCCGCCCTCGTTGAGGAAGTCGCGCAGGGCGAGCTGGGTGGGTCCGCCGGGCGCCTGCGCGCCGGTGTAGTGGACGGAGGTGGAGAAGTGGCCGAGGACGCCGAGCGGGTGCGGGGCGCCCTGCGTGGCGACGTCCCAGACGACGGCCTTGCGTCCGTTGGACCGGAGCGCGTCGACGTACGTCTGGGCGTGCTGGGCCGGCGCACCCTCCTCCGCCACCACCAGGGTGTCCGCTCTGGGTCGGACCGCGACGGTGTAGGTGAAGTGCTCGCTGGAGACGCGCTTTCCGCTCCTGGTCTCGCCGGTGAACCAGACCTCGACCCGGTCGCCGACGTCCCCGTCCTTGACCTTGGCCCGGTACTCGTCGAAGCGGATGTTGTCCTCACCGCCGTAGGTCTCCCCGCCCCGCCACGGCCGGAGCGCCATGTCGTGGATACGGCCGCCGTTGACGCGGTACTTGAGCTCCTTGTCCCGCAGGGACTTGCGGGCGATGACGGAGACCTCCTGGTCGCCACCGCGCGAGTAGGAGGTCGTGAACGGGTCGACGGTGAAGTCGGGGGCCTCCAGACCGACCGCTGACGACGGCTGGTCGGGGTGGACCGCGGTCTCGGCCACGGACAGCGCGAAGTCGACGTTCTTCGCGAACTCCGCCTGGATCAGCTTCTCGTCGTCGGGGAAGTTGAAGCCCGAGCGGCAGTCCTCGGGCCGCCACCGGTCGTTCGGGTCGATGGCCGAGGCGGTCTGACAGGTCGTCATCTCCGGGGTGAACATCATCGTCCCGTTGACGTTGGCCGCGTGGCCGTCGGCCTCTCCGTTGGTGGTGTAGAGCTCGGAGGAGACCTGGGGGTAGTAGCCGGGTACGGCCGGGTTGTCGGGGGTGCCCGCCAGCGCCTTGTAGAGCACGTCGTCCGGCGTGGGGGTGGCGACCTGCCAGCCCACGCCGTACAGCAGCAGTTCGGCGGCGGAGTGGTAGTTGATGCCGTACTCGAAGCCGATGCGCTTCTGGAAGCGGTCCAGCGCGACGGTCTCGGGCTCGGAGGAGGGGCCCGAGCCGCGGTAGGTCTCACTGGCGGGGTTGGGGGACGACCCCTCGTTGTCGTAGCCCCACTTGTAGGCGAAGTTGCGGTTCAGGTCGACGCCGTCGCCGGTGGTGATCCTGCCGTCGCCGTTGTTGTCGCGCAGATTCTTGCGCCAGAGGCGGTTGCTCTCGGCGGCGTGGGTGAAGTCGTAGCCGTCCGGATTGGCGGACAGCAGGAACCAGAGCTCGGTGCGGTCCACGATCCGGGTGATGCGCCGGTCCTCGCCGTAGCCGTCCACGTAGTGGTGGAGCAGCCGCCGGGTCATCTCGGGCGTGATCCACTCGCGGGCGTGCTGGTTGGACATGTAGAGGGTCGACGGTTTGGCACCGTCCCGGTACTTCTTGGCGCCCTTGGTCAGCTTGAGGGCGAGGATGTCCTTGCCCTGCACGGTCCTGCCGATGCTGACGACCTTCGTGATCGACGGGTTGGCGGCGGCGACGGCGAGGATCTCCTCCTGGAGGCCGCCCTCCCCGCCGTACGGCCGGAAGACACCGTCCCCGGCGGCGGCGACGCGTTTCTTCGCGGCGCCGGACACGGTGTGCTCGGTGAGGCTCACGCCCTTGTCGCGGAGTGCGCCCGCCTGGTCGTCGGTGAGGAACACCTCGACCGTGGCGGTGCCCTTGGCCGGTACCTGCTCGGTCAGTTCATGACCGTCGGCGCCTGCCTGGAGGAGCAGTGGCACCTGCTCCTTGGTGACTTCCGCCTGCCACACGGAGAGTCCGGCGTCGTCCGCGCCCGTGTCCGCCCGGGCGAGCGGCGCGGCGGCCAGACCGGCCATCAGGAGTGAGGTCGCGGCGAGGATCGATCTCGCTCTTCGTCTCATTGGCCCCCCTTGCTTTCGTCTGTCGCGAAAGAAAACAGATGCCAGGCTCATGACAGTTCATGATCATGTCAAGATGCTCTGGACGGCCAAGTGGCGCCTGAATGCGGGGCGTTGAGGTCCGGTGGCGTCCCGGCGAGCGGGAGTGACGGGTACGGAAAAGGCCCGTCCCGCCACGGACGGGCCTGACGGGCCGTGATGTCCACGGGCGAGCGCGGGAGGGCCTGCGGCCAGGGCGTGTCGCGAAGACGGCTCCGTCCGCCCGCAGGGCGGGAGGGACTTCGGCGCCCCTCCCTGACCGGAGCCCGGTGGAACGGATCGGTGCGGCGGATCCGTGCCGCGGCTCCGCGGGCCCATGAGTTCGGAGCACGGCTCGCGGGGTGGGGGCACGGGGAACGCGTCCTCGGCGGACGGTTCTCGGCGAGCACGGCCTCGCGGCACGGGGCGGCGGGAACCTCGCGTGCTCACAGGACGCCCGCAGGACGCCGTCTCGACGGACGGGGAACTCCGGCAGAGCTGCCCCTGCGCGCGGTGCCGCGGGAAACGCGCCCGCGGAGCGCGGCCTCCGCGGACGCATCGTCGCGAGCGCGACCCGGCGCGAGCGAACCGGCGACCGGCCCTGGAGCGAGCCATCCGGGACGCGGCCTCCGTGTGCGCGGCCCCGGGGACCGCCACTCGGACAGCCGGTGCGCCCCCGGGCGGGCTCAGCCCACCAGGCCGTCGGCCATCTCCTCCGTCAGATTGGACTCCGTACCCGGGATCCCGAGGTCCTGGGCGCGCTTGTCGGCCATCGCCAGCAGCCGGCGGATACGGCCCGCGACCGCGTCCTTCGTCAGCGGCGGGTCCGCGAGGGCACCCAGTTCCTCCAGCGACGCCTGCTTGTGCTCCATGCGCAGCCGGCCCGCCGCCGCGAGGTGCTCGGGGACCTCCTCGCCGAGGATCTCCAGCGCGCGCTGCACCCGCGCGCCCGCGGCGACCGCGGCCCGGGCCGAGCGGCGCAGATTGGCGTCGTCGAAGTTGGCCAGCCGGTTGGCGGTGGCCCGGACCTCACGGCGCATCCGCCGCTCCTCCCAGGCCAGGACCGACTCGTGGGCGCCGAGCCGGGTCAGCAGCGCGCCGATCGCGTCGCCGTCGCGCACCACGACCCGGTCCACTCCGCGCACCTCGCGGGCCTTCGCGGCGATGGAGAGCCGGCGCGCGGCACCGACCAGCGCCAGCGCGGCCTCCGGACCGGGGCACGTCACCTCGAGCGAGGACGAACGGCCGGGCTCGGTCAGCGAGCCGTGAGCGAGGAAGGCGCCCCGCCAGGCGGCCTCCGCGTCGCAGGTGGCGCCCGAGACGACCTGGGGCGGCAGGCCCCGGATGGGCCGGCCCCGGCCGTCGACCAGCCCGGTCTGGCGGGCCAGCTGGTCACCGCCCGCCACCACGCGGACGACGTAGCGCGAACCGCGCCGCAGCCCGCCGGGGGCCATCACCACGAGGTCCGAGGAGTGCCCGAAGATCTCCAGGATGTCCTTGCGGAGCCTGCGCGCCGCGATGCCCGTGTCCAGCTCCGCCTCGATCACGATGCGACCGCTGACCAGGTGCAGTCCGCCCGCGAACCGCAGGATCGCCGAGACCTCCGCCTTTCTGCAGCAGGTCCGGGTGACGGGGAGCCGGGAGATCTCGTCCTTCACCGCTGCCGTCATCGCCATGGGCCGATCCTTCCATGCATCCGAAAAATACGGTCGTACGCGGCGGCCAACAGCTCCGGATCGTGCTTCGGAGCCCCGTCGGGTCTCGCCACGGGCGCCAGCTCGACCGCGGCACCGAGCCGCTTCGCCGCGTCGGCGAGGGACTCGCGGTCGGGCACGGCGGCCTCGTCGGCCAGCACCACGTCCAGGGCGAGTTTAGGGGCGTGTCGCCCCAAAACCTCCAAATGACGCTGCGGAGAGAAGCCCTCCGTTTCCCCGGGCTGCGGGGCGAGGTTGAGCGAGAGGACGCGCCGGGCCCTGGTCTCGACGAGCGCGTCCAGCAGCTCGGGCACGAGGAGGTGGGGGATCACCGAGGAGAACCAGGAGCCGGGGCCGAGGACCACCCAGTCGGCGTCCAGCACGGCCTCGACGGCCTCCGGGACGGCCGGCGGACCGTTCGGCACCAGGTGCACGGACTGCACCTCGCCCCGCGTGAGCGCCACGGTCGCCTGGCCGCGCACCGTGCCCACCTCGTCGGGCCGAGCCGGATCGTGCCCCCTGACCAGCGCCTGGAGCTCCAGCGGCACGGCGGACATGGGCAGCACCCGGCCGTGGGCGCCGAGCAGCCTGCCGACCAGGTCCAGGGCCTGCACATGGTCGCCGAGCTGCTCCCACAGCGCGACGATCAGCAGATTGCCGACCGCGTGCTCGTGCAGCTCGCCCTGGGACTGGAAGCGGTGCTGGATGACCCGGGACCAGGTCTGGCCCCAGTCGTCGTCCCCGCACAGCGCCGCGAGCGCCTTGCGGAGATCGCCGGGCGGCAGCACCCCGAGCTCCTTGCGGAGCCGCCCGCTGGAGCCCCCGTCGTCCGCGACGGTGACGACGGCGGTGAGGTCGCCCGTGATGCGGCGCAGCGCCGCGAGGGACGCGGAGAGGCCCATGCCGCCGCCGAGGGCGACGACCTTGGGCTGGGTTCCGCGCCTGCGGCCGGTACGGAGCGCGTCACTGCCCCGCAGCCGGCGCAGCCGGAGATTGCGTGCGGTCACTCGCGCCCCATGTCCCGGTGGACGACGACGGTCTCGATCCCCTCGGAGCCGAGCCGGGCGGCGAGCTTCTCGGACATGGCGACGGAGCGGTGCTTGCCGCCCGTGCAGCCCACGGCGATCGTCACGTAGCGCTTGCCCTCGCGGCGGTAACCCGCGGCGATCAGCTGCAGCAGCTCGGTGTACTGGTTGAGGAACTCCTTGGCCCCGGGCTGGTTGAACACATAACCCGACACCTCCTCGTTCAGCCCGGTGAAGGGCCGCAGCTCCGGGACCCAGTGCGGGTTCGGCAGGAAGCGACAGTCCACCACGAGGTCGGCGTCGACGGGCAGGCCGTACTTGTACCCGAACGACATCACGGTGGCCCGCAGCTCCGGCTCCTCGTCACCCGCGAACTGGGCGTCCATCTTGGCGCGCAGCTCGTGGACGTTGAGGCTGGAGGTGTCGATCACGAGGTCGGCGTCGCCGCGCAGCTCCCGCAGCAGGTCCCTCTCGGCGGCGATGCCGTCGACGATCCGGCCGTCGCCCTGCAGCGGGTGCGGGCGGCGCACGGACTCGAAACGGCGCACCAGAGCCTCGTCGGACGACTCCAGGAAGACGATCCGGCGGGTGACCTCCTTGGCGTCGAGGTCCGCGAGGGACTCGCGGAGGTTGTCGAAGAACCGCCGGCCGCGGACGTCCACGACGACGGCGATCCGGGCCACGTTGCCCTGGGAGCGTGCGCCGAGCTCCACCATGGTGGGGATCAGCGCGGGCGGCAGGTTGTCCACGACGAACCAGCCGAGGTCCTCCAGGCACTTCGCCGCGGTGCTGCGGCCGGCGCCCGACATTCCGGAGATGATCACCAGCTCGGGGATGGCCGCCTCTGCGGCCTGCCCGGCCTCGGTCGTGCCCGTACTCACGTCTCCTGCTCCGTGTTCTTGTCTGTTCCGCTCGGTCATTCCGTGGTTCCCCCGATTCCTTCCGTCTCTGCTGCCCCGTGGTCCTCTTCCATGATCTCGCCTGTCGCCGTGTTCACCGCCGGGGCGGCCGGAGCGGCCTGCGCCAGGGCGACGGCCACGGACTCCGCGGTCTTCCTGCCGAAGCCCGGGACCTCGCAGATCTGCTCGATCGTCGCCTGCCGCAGCCGCTTCACCGAGCCGAAGTGCTTGATCAGCGCCTGCTTGCGGGCCTCGCCGAGGCCCGGCACGGAGTCCAGCGGACCGGTCCGCAGCCGCCTGCTGCGCTTGGACCGCTGGTAGCGGATCGCGAAGTCGTGAGCGGTGTCACGCACCCGCTGGATGAGGTACAGCCCCTCGCTGGAGCGGGGCAGCACGACCGGGTCGTCCTCCCCGGGGAGCCACACCTCCTCCATGCGCTTGGCGATGCCGGCGACGGCGACGTCGTCGATCCCCAGCTCGTCCAGGGCCCGCTGGGCGGCCGCGACCTGCGGCTTCCCACCGTCTACGAGCACCAGCTGCGGCGGGTAGGCGAACCTCTTGGGTCTGTCGTCGTCCACCGGGGCCGACGGCACCTCGCCGCCCGCCACGACCTCGCCGTCCTCCGGGACCGCCCACTCGCCGGTCTTCTCCCGCTCCGCGAGATAGCGCCGGAAGCGCCGGCTGATCACCTCGTGCATCGAGCGGACGTCGTCCTGGCCCTCGCCGTGCCAGATCTGCGTGTCTCCGACACGCCCCTTGATCTGGAAGCGCCGGTACTCGCTCTTCCGGGGCAGCCCGTCCTCGAACACGACCATGGACGCGACCACGTCCTCGCCCTGGAGGTGCGAGATGTCGAAGCACTCGATGCGCAGCGGCGCCGAGTCCAGGCCGAGCGCCCCTGCGATCTCCTCCAGGGCCCGGGAGCGGGTCGTCAGATCGCTGGCGCGCTTGGTCTTGTGCAGGACGAGGGCCTGCTGGGCATTGCGCCCGACCGTCGCCATCAGGTCCTTCTTGTCGCCGCGCTGGGGGATGCGCAGCGACACGGCCGAACCCCGGCGGTCGCCGAGCCACTGGGTGACCGCGGCGAGGTCCTCGGGCAGGGCCGGGACGAGGACCTCCTTGGGGACGGAGTCACCGCTCTCCTCCCCGTACAGCTGCTGCAGCGCGTGCTCGACGAGGCCGGACGTGTCGACGGCCTCGACCTTGTCGGTGACCCAGCCGCGCTGGCCGCGCACGCGCCCGCCGCGGACGTGGAAGATCTGGACGGCGGCCTCCAGCTCGTCCTCGGCGACCGCGATCAGATCCGCGTCGGTGGCGTCGGCCAGCACCACCGCGTTCTTCTCCATGGCGCGCTTCAGGGCCTCTATGTCGTCCCGCAGGCGGGCGGCCCGCTCGTACTCCGTATCCTCGGCCGCCGCCATCATCTCCTTCTCCAGGCGGCGGATGTAGGTGCCGGTGCGGCCGGCCATGAAGTCGCAGAACTCCTCGGCCAGTTCGCGGTGCTCCGCGGCGCCGGTCCGGCCGACGCACGGCGCGGAGCACTTGCCGATGTACCCCAGCAGACAGGGCCTGCCGGTGCGCTGCGCGTTCTTGAAGACCCCGGCGGAGCAGGTGCGCACGGGGAAGACCCGGAGCATCAGGTCGACCGTCTCACGGATCGCCCACGCGTGCGCATACGGACCGAAGTGGCGCACGCCCTTCCTCTTGGCGCCGCGCATCACCTGGACCCTCGGGAACTCCTCGTTCATGGTCACCGCGAGGTACGGGTAGCTCTTGTCGTCCCGGTACTTGACGTTGAAGCGGGGATCGAACTCCTTGATCCAGGAGTACTCCAGCTGGAGGGCCTCCACCTCCGTGGAGACGACGGTCCACTCCACGGAGGCCGCGGTCGTGACCATCGTGCGGGTGCGCGGATGCAGACCCGCCAGGTCCTGGAAGTAGTTCGCCAGCCGCTGCCGCAGACTCTTCGCCTTGCCGACGTAGATCACCCGGCGGTGCGCGTCGCGGAACTTGTAGACCCCCGGCGAGTCGGGGATCTGTCCCGGCTTGGGGCGGTAACTGGAGGGGTCTGCCATGCCGCCCACCCTACTGGCGGGCACGGACAACCGGGGCCGCCGGAGGGGGTGCGCACCCGCCCTCCCGCCCGGGTGCCGACCCCCCGCCGCCGGGTCCTCGCCGGAAGGGCCCCGAGGCCGCCGCCGCTACGACCGGTGTCCGGCCCCTCACGGTGCGGCGGCGCAATACGGACGCTTCGGCCAGGCTCCCGCGGCATTCGGACCGGCACCCGGACAACCGTTGTCCGGACGGGACCGGCACGCTTCAATGCGGGGTGACACGCGGCTGTGACGGCGGCCCGGAAGCGCCGTGAGGCCTGCCATCGGTCCCGTCCGCACGCCCCGCCCCTCGGCGCGAGGGCCCACCGGGCGGCCGTGAACGTCCATCGAGGAGTCCCATGGGGCACGCCGCGCACCCCGCGCACACCCAGGCCGAACTGGACCGGGTGCTGCGCACGGGCCCCTTCCACCTCGCTCTGCGCGCCGCGCTCGCGGTGCGGGGGCTGCCGCTGCAGCGGGTGCAGCACCATCTCGCACACCGGGGGATCAAGGTCGGCGTGACCAGTCTGAGTTACTGGCAGCAGGGCGCCCGCCGCCCGCAGCGCCCCGAGTCGCTGCGGGCCGTGCGGGCGCTGGAGGACGTGCTCCGGCTGCCGGAGAACTCCCTGCTGCGGCTGCTCCCCGAGGAGGCCGGGCCCGGCCCCCAGCGCCCCGCGGCCCGGACGCCGCGTGCGCCGGGCGAGGTGTCCGGGGCGGTGGAGCGGCTGCTCGCCGGACTCGGGCGGCCCGCGGACGGTGGGCTGCACACGGTGGGGCACCACGAGCGCGTACGGATCGGGCCGGGCCGCGAACTACTGGGCCGGGACTCCGAGAAGGTCGTGCGCGCCCACCGCGACGGCGTCGACCGGCTGCTGGCGGTCCATCGCGGGGATCCCGGGTGGAATCCGGCGCGGGTGACCGTGCGGGCCACGGAGAACTGCCGCCCGGGACGCGTCCGGTACGACCGGGAGGCAGGGGTGCTGGTCGCGGAACTGCTCCTCGACGCCCGGCTGCGGTCCGGTGAGACGTACCTCCTCGGCTACGGCTTCGAGGACGGCACGGCGGGCCCGAGCGGTGAGTACGTACGGGGCTTCCGCGCGGCCGGGGGTCAGTACGTGCTGCAGGTGCGCTTCGACGGGGCGGCGCTGCCGGTACGGTGCCGGCACTTCGCCCAGAACTCCCCCGGCGCGGCACGGATCTGCCGCGCGGAACTGGCCCCGAGCGGTCGGCACCCGGCGGTGCACCTGGTCGAGCAGGACGTCCGGCCGGGGATCCAGGGGATCGAGTGGGAGTGGGAACGCTGACGGAAGCAGGACGGTCGGCGCACGCCCGAGGGGGACAGCGCCTCGCCCGGAGGCTCGCCCCGGTGTGCACCGGGACCCGGTACCACCGCCGCACCGCCGCGCACGGGCATCGGCCGGCCCGCCGGTGTCCGGGGTACGGCGTGCCGGGCCCCTCGGGCGTGAGGGGTTCACGCCCCAGGACTCGGACCGCGGGACCGCTCACCCCGCCGGGGGCGGACGGCGGGGCCGCTCATGCCTCCGGGCCGGCCACGAGCTTCCCGTCCCGCACCCGCACCGGGACCTCCGGGAGCGGCACGGTCGCCGGCCCCCGGAGCGCCGTGCCGGTCGTCACGTCGAACCTGCTGCCGTGGCAGGGGCAGTTGCCCTCCGTGCCCTCCACCTTGTCCAGCACGCAGCCGGCGTGGGTGCACTGGGCGCTGAACGCCTTGTACCGGCCCTCCGCCGGGCAGTGGACGACGAGCCGCTGCTCTCGGTAGAGCCGGACGCCGCCCACGGGGACCTCCTCGGCGGCGCCGAGGTCGACCGGTGCGGTCGGTGTCGGGACCTGTGCGTGGCCCACCTTGGACTCGGTGGAGCAGGCGGCGACCCCCAGCCCGGCGGCCCCGGTGAGGGCGGCGCCTTTCAGCACGGTACGGCGAGCGGTGGATCGGCCGGACATGAGGATCTCCACGAGTGGGGGGCGGGGTGGGTGACCAACCCGACGATACCGGCGCAGATCGCGGCCCCTCCGGTCGGGTCCACCGTGCGGGAAGGGACTGTCGTGCCCCGGAGCGATGGGTTACGTTCTCAGCCGTGATCGTCGTCGCCGGTGAGTCCCTGATCGACCTGGTCCCGCAGCGGACGGCCACCGGGGACGCACCCCTGCCGCCCCTGCTGCCGCGGCCCGGCGGCGGCCCGTACAACACGGCGGTGGCCCTGGGGCGTCTGGGATCCCCCGTGACCTTCTGTTCCCGCGTGTCGGCGGACGGCTTCGGAGAGGCGCTGCTGGGCGGGCTGCACGCGGCGGGCGTACGGACGTCGTTGGTGCAGCGCGGCCCGGAGCCGACGAGCCTCGCGGTCGCCGAGGTCGGCGCGGACGGCTCGGCCGGCTACGGCTTCTACATGACCGGCACCGCCGATCGCCTGTTCGAGCTGCCGCCGGAACTGCCGGCCGGGGTGCGGGCGCTCGCGCTCGGCACGTGCTCGCTGGTGCTGGAGCCGGGGGCGAGCGCGTACGAGGCGCTGCTGCGACGCGAGTCGCGGCGCGGGGTGTTCACGCTGCTCGACCCCAACATCCGGCCGGGGCTCGTGCCCGACGCCGACGCCTACCGGACACGGTTCGGGGGCTGGCTTTCCTCGGTGTCGCTGCTGAAGCTCTCGGAGGACGACGCCGCATGGCTCGGCGGCTCCCCGGAGCAGTGGCTGGCCGATGGCCCCGCCGCCGTGGTTCTGACCCGCGGCGACCGCGGCCTCGCGGTACGCACCCGTGAAGGTGTGGAGACCGCCGTCCCGGCGGCGGCCGTGACGGTGGCCGACACGATCGGCGCGGGCGACACCGTGAACGCGGCACTGCTCCACGACCTGCACCGGCGTGGCGCCCTCTCCCCCGGCGGTCTGCTCGCCCTGGACGCCGCCGAATGGACCGAGGTGCTCGCGTTCGCAGCCCGCGCCGCCGCCGTCACCTGCTCCCGTACGGGAGCGGAGCCCCCGTACGCCTCCGAACTGGCCTGACCAGGAGGGCGCGCGAGGGCCGGCCCGGCGGCCGGGCACCGGAAGGCGGCACCGCGGCGCCCCGGGGACGCGGCACGGCGGCCGCAGGACCCCCGGCCCGGAGGCTCCGGGGGAATCACGGAACGGGGACACGGCGGCCGGATCTGCGGCGGGGCGACCCGGGAACGGCGACACGGCAGCCGCCCGGGCGCGGGCCGGGAAGCCGGCTCGGAACCGGAACCGGAACCGGTGGCATGACGACGCCTGCACGCGGACGACCTGAGACGACGTGCAGGTGGCCGCCGCCGGTCGCTGTCCGGTCACCGGCGTCGGGCCCGGGACACGACCGGGAGTCGAGCACATCGGCCCGGGGCGGGCCGCGGCCCCGGGAAACGGGATCCAACGCCCGTCGCCCCGGTCCTGGTGGCAGGACCGGGGCGACGGGCGTTCCGGGCCGGCCGGCGGGCAGCGGGCCGGGGCCGGGGCCGGGATCAGGCCTTGCGGGCGCGTGTCCGCGACGCCGCCGCCTTCTTCGTCACCGGGGTCGCGTTGGCCGTGACCGTGTTCTTCTTCACGGCGGTGGAGTTGGCCGAGACCGGCTTCCGGGACGCGGCCTTCTTCGCCGCCGCCTTCCGGGACTGCGGCGGCACCGAGTCGCTGACGCGCTCAGGGCCCAGGACGTCCCGCAGGAACTTGCCGGTGTGGCTCGCCGGGACCGCGGCGACCTGTTCGGGCGTGCCCTCGGCGACGACGAGGCCACCGCCGCTGCCGCCCTCCGGACCCATGTCGACGACCCAGTCGGCCGTCTTGATCACATCGAGGTTGTGCTCGATCACGATCACCGTGTTGCCCTTGTCGACCAGTCCGGACAGCACGTTGATCAGCTTGGAGATGTCCTCGAAGTGCAGACCCGTGGTCGGCTCGTCCAGCACGTAGACCGTCCGGCCGGTCGACCGCTTCTGCAGCTCGCTCGCCAGCTTCACCCGCTGCGCCTCGCCACCGGAGAGCGTCGGCGCCGGCTGACCCAGCCTGACGTACCCGAGGCCCACCTCCGTCAGCGTCTTGAGGTGACGGGAGATGGTCGGCACCGCCTCGAAGAAGTGCAGGGCCTCCTCGATCGGCAGGTCCAGTACCTCGGCGATGGACTTGCCCTTGTAGTGGACCTCCAGGGTCTCCCGGTTGTAGCGCGCACCGTGGCAGACCTCGCACGGGACGTACACGTCCGGCAGGAAGTTCATCTCGATCTTGATGGTGCCGTCGCCGGAGCAGTTCTCGCAGCGCCCGCCCTTGACGTTGAAGGAGAAGCGGCCCGGCAGATAGCCGCGCACCTTCGCCTCCATCGTCTCCGCGAAGAGCTTGCGCACGTGGTCGAAGACGCCGGTGTACGTCGCCGGGTTGGACCGGGGTGTACGGCCGATGGGCGACTGGTCGACGTGGACGACCTTGTCGACGAGGTCGTCGCCGTCCACGCGGGTGTGCCGGCCCGGCACCGACTTGGCACCGTTCAGCTCGCGCGCCAGATGCGTGTACAGGATGTCGTTGACCAGCGTGGACTTGCCGGAGCCGGAGACACCGGTGACGGCCGTGAGCACACCGAGCGGGAACGACACGTCGATGTCCCGGAGGTTGTTCTCCCTGGCACCGTGCACCGTGAGCTGCCGGGTCGGGTCCACCGGCCGCCGGATCTCCGGCGTCGCGATGGACTTCTTCCCGGACAGGTAGAGCCCGGTCATCGAGTCCTTGTTGGCCAGCAGTTGCCTCAGCGGTCCGGAGTGGACCACCTTGCCGCCGTGCTCGCCGGCTCCCGGGCCGATGTCCACGACCCAGTCGGCGACCTTGATCGTGTCCTCGTCGTGCTCGACGACGATCAGGGTGTTGCCCATGTCGCGCAGTCGCACCAGGGTCTCGATGAGCCGGTGGTTGTCGCGCTGGTGCAGTCCGATCGACGGCTCGTCCAGGACGTACAGCACGCCCACGAGGCCGGAGCCGATCTGGGTGGCGAGGCGGATGCGCTGGGCCTCTCCGCCGGACAGCGTGCCCGCGGCCCGGTTGAGGGAGAGGTAGTCCAGGCCGACGTCGACCAGGAACCTCAACCGCTCGTTGACCTCCTTGAGCACCCGCTCGGCGATCTTCTTGTCGCGCGCGGTGAGCGTCAGCCTGCCCAGGAAGTCGGCGCACTCGCTGATCGACATGGCCGAGACCTCGGCGATCGACCTGTCCATGACCGTCACGGCCAGGACGATCGGCTTCAGCCGGGTGCCGTCACAGGTGGGGCAGGGCACCTCGCGCATATAGCCCTCGAAGCGCTCCCGGCTGGAGTCGCTCTCCGCCTCGCTGTGGCGCCGCTTGACGAAGGACACCGCGCCCTCGAACGCCGGGGTGGTGTACGCGCGTTCCCGCCCGTAGCGGTTCCGGTAGCGGACCTCGACCTGGGTCTTGTGGCCGTACAGCAGGGCCTTCCTGGCGCGCTGCGGCAGCCCGGCCCACGGGATGTCCGTGCGGAAGCCGAGGGCGTCGGAGAGCCCGCCGATCAGGCGCCCGAAGTACTCCTTGGTGTGACCGTGCGACCAGGGGTGGATCGCGCCGTCGTCCAGGGAGCGGTCCTCGTCCGGGACGATCAGGTCGGGGTCGACCTCCATCCTGGTGCCGATGCCGGTGCAGTCGGGACAGGCCCCGAACGGCGAGTTGAAGGAGAACGAACGGGGCTCGAGCTCCTCGAACGAGAGGTCGTCGTACGGGCAGTAGAGGTGCTCCGAGTACATCCGCTCGCGCTCGGGGTCGTCCTCGGGAAGGTCGACGAAGTCCAGCACGACCATGCCGCCGGACAGTCCCAGCGCGGTCTCCACGGAGTCCGTGAGCCGGCGCTTGGCGCTCTCCTTGACGGTCAGGCGGTCGACGACCACCTCGATCGTGTGCTTCTCCTGCTTCTTGAGCTTCGGCGGCTCGGTGAGCTGGATCGTCCGCCCGTCGACCCGCGCCCGCGAGTACCCCTTGGACTGCAGGTCGGCGAAGAGGTCGACGAACTCGCCCTTGCGCTCCCGCACCAGCGGCGACAGCACCTGGAAGCGGCTGCCCTCGGGCAACTCCAGCACCTTGTCGACGACGGCTTGCGGGGACTGGCGCGTGATGGGGCGGCCGCACTCGGGGCAGTGCGGCTTGCCGATGCGCGCGAAGAGCAGCCGGAGGTAGTCGTAGACCTCGGTGATCGTGCCCACCGTGGAGCGGGGGTTGCGCGACGTGGACTTCTGGTCGATCGAGACGGCCGGGGAGAGGCCCTCGATGAAGTCCACGTCCGGCTTGTCCATCTGGCCCAGGAACTGCCGGGCGTAGGAGGACAGCGACTCGACGTAGCGGCGCTGCCCCTCGGCGAAGATCGTGTCGAACGCGAGCGACGACTTGCCCGACCCCGAGAGCCCGGTGAAGACGATGAGTGAGTCACGCGGGAGGTCGAGCGAGACGTTCTTCAGGTTGTGCTCGCGAGCGCCACGGACGATGAGACGGTCGGCCACGCCGGGTCCGCACCTTTCTTGAGACAGGTCGTGAGAAGCATCGGGGGCACAGCCCCCGGCCCGGACTGCTCCAGGTTAGGGCGACCACGAGATCGACGGCTGCCGGACGGACGCCCGGCCCTCCATAATGCTCTGCCCCGAGCCTATAGCACGCGTATTCGATTAACGCCGGTCTCCGGCCACCTTCACTCGAACGTGTGGCGCGGCTATCGTCTTCCCCATGATCGATCCCGTGGCCGACCTGGATTCCGTACGTGAAGCGACCGAGCGACTGCTGAACGCAGCCGCCGCCCTGGACAACGCGGCGGTTGCCGGGTCGTCACGACTCCCCGGCTGGAGCCGCGGCCACGTCCTCGCCCACCTCGCCCGCAATGCCGACGCCCTCGTGAACGTCCTCGAGGGCCGCCCCATGTACGCGAGCGCGGAGACGCGCGAGGCCGACATCGAGCGCGACGCACCCCGCCCGCTCCCCGACCAACTCGACGACGTGCGCGAGTCCGGGGAGCGCTTCCTGGCTGCGGCCACGGCGGACGCCGACTGGTCGCGGACCCTGGAGCTCCGCAACGGCGTGAAGGACGCCGCGTCCCGTATCCCCTTCCGGCGGCTGATCGAGGTCGAGCTGCACCACGTGGACCTCGGCATCGGCTACGAGCTGGAGGACCTTCCGGCCGGCTTCACCGAGCGCGAGACCGGCTTCCTCGCGGAACGGTTCGACGGGCACAAGGACGTGCCGCCCACGACCGTCGCCGACGACTGCGGACGGACCTGGACGACGGGCGGCGGGGCCGCGGGCGAACCGGTCACCGTCCGGGGCACCGCCGCGGACCTGCTCGGCTGGCTCGCGGGCCGCCGTGACGGCTCGGGGCTCGAGGTCACCGGCGGCCCGCTGCCGGTGCTGCCGCCGCTGTGACCGGCTGAGTACGCTGGCCCCATGACTTACAGCGGAGCGGTGACGGTCGGCGGCCCGGCGGACGTCCACGAGCTGGCGGCCCTGATGATCTCCAAGGTCGCCGTCGGCCCCATGGACAACAACTCCTATCTGCTGCGCTGCCGGACCACCGACGAGCAGTTGCTGATCGACGCGGCCAACGATTCCGAGACACTGCTCCGGCTGATCGGTGACGACGGGATCACGTCCGTCGTCACCACGCACCGGCACGGCGACCACTGGGGCGCGCTGGCGGACGTGGTGGGCGCGACCGGTGCGCGCACGTACGCGGGCCGCCACGACGCCGCCGGCATCCCGGTGCCGACCGACGTGCTGCTCGACGACGGCGACACGATCAGGGTGGGCCAGGTCGAGCTCACCGCCCGCCACCTGGTCGGCCACACGCCCGGCTCGATCGCGCTCGTCTACGACGACCCGCACGGCCACCCGCACGTGTTCACGGGCGACTGCCTCTTCCCCGGCGGCGTGGGCAACACGTGGAAGGACCCGCAGGCCTTCGCCTCGCTGATCCGCGACGTGGAGACGAAGCTCTTCGACGTACTGCCGGACGAGACCTGGGTCTACCCCGGCCACGGCAACGACACCACGCTCGGTGACGAGCGGCCGCACCTCCCCGAGTGGCACCGGCGCGGCTGGTGACGACGGGCCGGAGGAGGGTGTCCGAGAAGGGCGCGTGGCACGGGTGTTACCGGGCCGGCGCCCGGGCGTCCGGCTAGCCAGCGGCCCATGCCACCGCCCGGCTCCGCCTCCACGGTCCCCCCTACCCGTCTACCCGCCCAAGCCCCGGCCCGGGGACCGGATCGCCGCGATCTCCCCCTCCTCGGGCCTGCCCGGTCTGCTGCCCCTGCCGTACGAGCTGGGACTCGAACGGCTGGAGAAGGAGTTCGGGCTGGTCCCGGTCGAGTACCCGGCCACCCGCACGATGGGGTCCACACCCCGCCAACGCGCCGACGACATCCACGCGGCCTTCGCCGATCCGGACATCCGCGCGGTGATCGCGTCGATCGGCGGCGACGACCAGATCACCGTGCTGCCCCTGCCTGACCGGGAGTTGATACGGGCGAACCCGAAGCCGTTCTTCGGCTACAGCGACAGCACCAATCTGCTCGCGTTCCTCTGGAACACCGGTGTGGTCGGCTACCACGGCGCGTCGGTGATGTGCGAGCTCGGCCGGCCCGGCGCCGTGGCACCGCTGACCGGGAACTCTCTGCGGGCCGCCCTGTTCACCCCGGCCCCTACGAACTGCGCCCCGCGGACCGGGTCCGGGTGGTCGACCGCGACTGGGCCGACCCCGGGACGTTCGCGGACGAGCCGGAGACCCTGCCCGCGACCGGGTGGAGCTGGGCGGTGCCCGAGCGGGTCGTCGAGGGGCGCGGCTGAGGTGGCAATCGTCGCCGGATCGCCGCGCCCTCGTCTACGGCACGGCCGCCGCACCGGCCCTCGGCCCGTTGCCAGTCCCGACGTGCTCCCCGTTCACCATCGGCTTCGGCTCCCGGCCGCTCTGATCGGTGCTCCTCGGGCACATCGACGACCGCCACGAGCGTCCCCCGGCGCTGTTCGCGTCGCCGCTGCCGACGGGGCCGGCGACCGTCGGCGTGGGCTGTGTCCCGTCATGCCGTGCGCCGCGCGCGTGTCGGGGAGCGAGCGGCGCACCGGGCGGACTCAGGCCTCGACGCTGTCCTTCTCGGAGGAGTCCGTCGCCTTGGCCTCCGCCTCCCGCTTCTCCAGCTTTCTGGCGGCGATGAGGCTGGTGATCGTGGTGATGACCAGAACGCCGCAGATGACCGTCAGCGAGAACGGGATGGAGATCTCGGGGACATGGACTCCCGACTCGTGCAGTGCGTGCAGCACCAGTTTGACGCCGATGAAGCCGAGGATCACCGACAGGCCGTAGCTGAGGTGGACCAGCTTCTTGAGCAGTCCGCCGATGAGGAAGTACAGCTGCCGCAGCCCCATCAGCGCGAAGGCGTTCGCGGTGAAGACGATGTACGGGTCCTGGGTCAGACCGAAGATCGCGGGGATCGAGTCCAGGGCGAACAGCACGTCGGTGGTGCCGATGGCGAGCATGACGACCATCAGCGGCGTCAGCACCCGCTTGCCGTTGACGCGGACGAAGAGCTTGGTGCCGTGGTACCTGTCGGCGACGCCGAACTTCCGCTCGACCGACTTGAGGAGCCTGTTCTCCTCGAACTCGTCCTCGTCCTCGTCGGACCGCGCCTCCTGGATGAGCTTCCAGGCCGTGTAGATCAGGAACGCGCCGAAGATGTAGAAGACCCAGGAGAAGCTGGCGATGATCGCGGCACCCGCGGCGATGAAGATGGCCCGCAGCACCAGCGCGATGAGCACACCGAACATCAGGACGCGCTGCTGGAGCTGCGACGGCACGGCGAACTTCGCCATGATCAGCACGAAGACGAAGAGGTTGTCGACGCTGAGCGACTTCTCCGTGATGTAGCCCGCGAAGAACTCACCCGAGGCCTGGCTCTCACCGGCCATCAGCAGTCCGACACCGAAGATCACTGCCAGGACGATCCAGACGATCGTCCAGGTTCCCGCTTCCTTGATCGACACGTCATGGGGCTTGCGCCCGATGAAGAAGTCGACCGCGATCAGGGCGGAGAGACCAAAGATGGTCACCAGCCACATGGTCAATGACACGTCCATTGCGCCTCCGGCGTCGTACGGCTACTCATCAGCGTCGTCGCTGCCGGAGGTCTCTTCCACCCGGGTGGCTGGTCGCCGAACCGCGGGCCGGCGCCCCGGGACCGCTCTGGGTCTGTCGGTCCGTACTGACGGGCACGCCGCAGGTGGGAGTACTCCCCTCCGCGGAGGAAACACTACCCGAAAGACCAAAGAACGGTAAAGACGAGGGTAATGGAGAGTCAAAGTTGCAGTTCAGCGAGCTGAGCCCGGAATCGTCCCGAGAGGGGGACGGGGCGGGCGGCGCGTGGCGGCTCCGGGCACGGGGCAGCACGAGGGCGGGCCGGTACCCCGTGAGCCGGCCGGTGGCGCGCGAGGTCCGGACCGCGCCGACGTCCGCGGGTCAGCGCCGCCAGGTGCGCCGCGCCTCCGCGACCTTCGCCAGCACCAGCCCGAGCACATCGCTGCCCTCGGGCACCGACGGCGGCTCGTACGTCCAGGCATGCTGGACCCATGGATCGGCCAGGTGGTCGTCCGGGACCGGGGTGATCCGCAGCAGCGAGCGCCACAGCGGGTCGAGCACCGGCCCGTACGCGGAGGCGTCCTCCCGGTCGGCGACCATCAGCAGATGGACGCCGACCGCGGGCCCCTCGTCGGCGAGGTAGCGAAGCTGTGTGACGGCGCGGTCGTCGAAACCGTGCGGGAAGTCGTTGACGATCAGCAGTTGCTGGGCGGTGTCAAGGTCCGGCGGCAGTGCGTCGGCCGCACCCCCGCGCACGGCCATCTGCACCAGGTCCACGCGCTGCGTGAGCTTCGCCAGCACCGTGGAGACGCCCTGGGCCCCGGCCGCCGGCGGCCCGTCCAGCACGCCCGACCGCACCAGCGGGGCCAGCGAACGCGCCGCCGAACCCGCGGGGTCGATGACGTGCACGGTGAACTCCCCGGCCGGATGGACCGCGAGCAGCCGGGCCGCGTGGGCGACCGCGGTGTCCACGGCGAGCGCGCGCAGCCGCGCCTCGTCCAGCGTCACGGCGGCCTCCGACGTGGCCCGGCCGCTGTCCACCCACAGTCCGCGCTCCAGCGGCAGCCGGACCAGCATCGGGATCCGGAGCTCGGGCCGCTCGGGCAGGTGGAGGTCGCCGAGGCGGAGGGCCATGGGGATCTCCATCGGGACGCGGTAGCCGTGCCAGACCGGGCTGTCCCAGCGGGCGAACGCCGGCGGCAGGGCGGGCTCGACGACCTCGGACTCCGCGGCCAGCTGGGCCAGGTCGCGCTCGAGGGCCTCGCGGGCGCGCCCCGTCAGCTCGTCGTGCTTGGCACGGGCCGTCTCACGTGCGCCGTCCCCCGCGCCGGTGATCCGGCTGCGCGGGTCGGACAGGGTGCGGTCGAGCTCCTGGTCGAGCCGTGAGTCGGCGAAGTCCACCGCGCCGCGGTAGGCGGCCGTCGTCCGGGCCAGGTCCTCGAACATGCCCCAGACCTGGTTGTACAGCCGCTCTTCCATGGACCAGCCGGTGGCGTCGCCCGCGACGGGAACCGGCGGCCGGCCGGGCTCGGCGGGCGGCACCGCCGGGGGCGGAGACGGCGGCGCGGCGGACTGCCTGCGCGGGTGCGAGTAGTCGACGGGACCGCCGTGCGTCTGGGGCGGCGGCTGCGGAGCAGCCCGACCCGAGGTCGGTGCACCCGCACCCGCGCCCGATACCGGGCCGGGGTCGGGAGAGGGGCCGGTGTCGCCCGCGGCGGCGGCCGCGGCCGCGCTGTGCCGCACCTCCGTCGTCCGGGGCGGCGGCGTGCCGAGGGTGCGCGAGAGGCCGGGGGCGACGGCCTCGTGGACGACCGCGGCGAGTTCGCCGGCGCGGTCGAGGCCCTGGTCGGTGAGGCATGCGGCAAGACCGCCCGCATACCCCTGGCCGACGGCGCGGACCTTCCAGGCCCCCTGGCGGCGGTACAGCTCCAGGGCTACGACGGCGGACTCGGTGTCCAGGCCGGTGACGGTGTAGGTCGCGATCTCGTCGCCGCCCGGGGGGCCGACGGAGACGAACGGGGCGGCGACGGCCCCGAAGCGTACGGGGCGCCCCGGCCCCATGGGCAGCGCGAGCAGCACCGTCACCCGGTGCGCGGAGGCGGGTACGGCGCTCAGGTCGACGGCCAGCAGATGGTCCGCGGCGGCCTGGCGGGAGACCACGACGCCGGGCAGGGCCGGCTGTGAGGGGTGGGCGACCCACTCGGTACCCGGAACCCGACCGTCCTCGTCGCTCAGCGCGGCGGCGGCCACGACCGGCTTGCCGGCCGACACCCGGATCTCCAGTCGGGTGTGGGGCAAGGGATGGTTCTGCCCCCTGACCAGCTCGGCCGTCATCGCCTCTGTCCCCCTCGGTGGTGTGCGGAGCAGCTCCCGGTGGCCTGCTCACCTCCGGGAGCTGCGCGGTCACGGCGGGGCGCCGCCGTGACCTCTGGTGCGGACGGACCTGCCCGCGTGCCTACAGGTGCGGCAGGATCGACGGCATCAGGTCCTGGAACGTACGGCCGTTGGCCGGGTTGCCCAGGGCGGTCATCTGCCAGCCCGAGCCGGCGCGGTGCACCTTGGCCATGATCTGGGCGGTGTACTGGCCGCCGCCGTCCAGCGTGTAGCGGGCGAGCTCCTGGCCGTTGGTCTCGTCCACGATGCGGCAGAAGGCGTTCTGCACTTCCTGGAAGGTCTGGCCCGTGAAGGAGTTGACGGTGAACACGATCTGGTCGATGTGGACCGGCACCCGCTGCAGATCGACGAGGATCGCCTCGTCGTCGCCGCCCTGGCCGGCGCCGCCGACCAGGTTGTCGCCGGTGTGGCGGACCGAGCCGTCGTCGCTCACGAGGTGCCGGAAGAAGACCACGTCCACCGGCTGCTTGTCGGCGAAGAGCACCGCCGAGGCGTCCAGGTCGATCTCCCGGGTGCGCGACCCGAACAGTCCCCGGCGGGGGGCCGCCTGCCAGCCGAGGCCCATCCGCACCGCGGTGAGGGTGCCGCCGCCCTTCTTCTCCAGGCTGATGGCCTGTCCCTTGGTCAGATTGACTCCGGGACCCCCGGGCGCATTGCCCTTGGATACGTCCACCACGCGCTGTCCCCTCTCCATGGTTCCCCCGCAACCGTCCGTGTGTGCGGTTGCCTGCACCCTACGCAGTCGCTCCGACCGTGCAGCAGACTTGGTGTGTTTTTGTGGCGGTGTTGAGACACTGGCCGCGGCCCGGGCGACACCGGCCCGGCTCAGGCGACACCGGCCTCCTTCATCTGCCGCAGCTCCTTCTTCAGTTCGCCCACCTCGTCCCGCAACCGCGCGGCCACCTCGAACTGGAGCTCCGCCGCCGCGGCTCGCATCCGGTCCGTCATCTCCTCGATGATCCCGGCCAGTTCGGCGGCCGGCCGGTCGCTCGTGACCGCACCCTTGCCCGCCTTGGCACCCTTTGCGTCGGCGCCCTTGACGGCGTGCGCGGCCAGCGACGGAACGGGCGCCTTGGCTCCCTTGCCGTCCTTGCCCTGCCGATAGCCGGTGCCCAGAAGCTGCTCGGTGTCGACCTCCTCGCGGGCGATGGTGGCGACGATGTCGTTGATCTTCTTGCGGAGCGGCTGCGGGTCGATGCCGTTCGCCGCGTTGTACGCGATCTGCTTGGCCCGGCGCCGGTTGGTCTCCTCGATCGCCTTCTCCATCGCCGGAGTGATCTTGTCGGCGTACATGTGGACCTGTCCGGACACGTTGCGCGCCGCGCGGCCGATGGTCTGGATCAACGAGGTGCCGGAGCGCAGGAAACCCTCCTTGTCGGCGTCGAGGATCGCCACCAGCGACACCTCGGGGAGGTCGAGGCCCTCCCGGAGGAGGTTGATGCCGACCAGGACGTCGTACTCACCGGCGCGCAGTTCGCGCAGCAGCTCGATCCGGCGGAGCGTGTCCACGTCGCTGTGCAGGTAGCGGACCCGGACGCCGAGCTCCAGGAAGTAGTCCGTCAGGTCCTCGGCCATCTTCTTGGTGAGTGTGGTGACGAGGACGCGCTCGTCCTTCTCGGTGCGCGTGCGGATCTCGTGCACGAGGTCGTCGATCTGGCCTTCGGTGGGCTTGACGACGACCTCCGGGTCGACGAGGCCGGTGGGGCGGATGATCTGCTCGACGGAGCCGTCGGCGCGGGAGAGTTCGTACGCGCCCGGGGTCGCCGACAGATAGACGGTCTGCCCGATCCGCTCCTGGAACTCCTCCCACTTCAGCGGCCGGTTGTCGAGCGCGGAGGGCAGCCGGAAGCCGTGGTCCACCAGGGTGCGCTTGCGGGAGGCGTCGCCTTCGTACATGGCGCCGATCTGCGGGACCGTGACGTGGGACTCGTCGATGACCAGGAGGAAGTCCTCCGGAAAGTAGTCGAGAAGGGTGTTCGGCGCGCTGCCCGGGAGGCGGCCGTCGAAGTGCATCGAGTAGTTCTCCACACCGGAGCAGGTGCCGATCTGGCGCAGCATCTCGATGTCGTACGTGGTGCGCATGCGCAGCCGCTGGGCCTCCAGGAGCTTGCCCTGCTTCTCGAGCTCCGCGAGGCGTTCCGCGAGCTCCCGCTCGATGCCCGTGATCGCCTTCTCCATGCGCTCCGGGCCGGCGACGTAGTGGCTGGCCGGGAAGACGTACAGCTCGCGGTCGTCGCTGATCACCTCGCCCGTGATCGGATGGAGCGTGGAGAGCGCCTCGATCTCGTCGCCGAACATCTCGATCCGGACGGCGAGCTCCTCGTACACCGGGAAGATCTCGATGGTGTCGCCGCGGACCCGGAAGGTGCCACGGGTGAAGGCGAGGTCGTTGCGCGCGTACTGGATGTCCACGAAGCGGCGCAGCAGCTGGTCGCGGTCGATCTCGTCGCCGACCCGCAGCGGCACCATGCGGTCCACGTACTCCTGCGGGGTGCCGAGGCCGTAGATGCACGAGACGGAGGCGACCACCACGACGTCCCTGCGGGTGAGCAGGGAGTTCGTCGCGGAGTGGCGCAGCCGCTCCACCTCCTCGTTGATCGAGGAGTCCTTCTCGATGTACGTGTCCGACTGCGGGACGTACGCCTCGGGCTGGTAGTAGTCGTAGTACGAGACGAAGTACTCGACCGCGTTGTTCGGCAGGAGCTCGCGGAACTCGTTCGCCAGCTGGGCGGCCAGGGTCTTGTTCGGTGCCATCACGAGGGTCGGGCGCTGGAGCTTCTCGATCATCCAGGCCGTGGTGGCCGACTTGCCGGTGCCGGTCGCACCGAGCAGCACCACGTCCTTCTCACCCGCGCGGACGCGCCGGTCGAGCTCGGCGATGGCCGCGGGCTGGTCGCCGCTGGGCTTGTAGGGACTGACGACCTCGAAGGGCGCCATCGTGCGTTCGATCTCGGTAACGGGCCGCATGCCATCAACCGTACGACCCCCCACCGACAACCGGCCCGGACCGCTCGTGACGGCTGCGCGGCGGACGCGGGGGCCGTCCCGCCCGGCAGGTGCCACCGCGGCGCGGGCGGGCCGGTCAGGGCCGGCGGGCGCGTTGGAAGCCGCGACGGACCTCTCCGGACGGCGCCGCCCAGTTCGCCGGCCCGGCGTGAGGGGGGCGGCGCTGCGCGGGCACGCCCACGGCGGCGGCACGCCCCACGACGGGAGCGTTCCGCACGTCCGGGTCGCCCGTGAGGAGCGCGGGGTCGGACATGACGATCACCGCCGCCAGGACCAGGAACACCACGGGCCCCACCAGCATCGGGGCGAGAAGCGCGAGCGGGCTGTCGCCCTCGGCCGGCGGCGAGGCGACGCCGTCCACATGGACGGTGACGGCGGCCATGCCGGTGTAGTGCATGCCGCTCACCGCCACGCCCATCACCAGTCCGGCGCCGAGGCTCGGCAGGAAACCGCGGACCGAAACCGCCGCCCACAGCGCGGCCGTCGCCGCCACGACGGCGATCACCACCGACAGCGCCACGGTCGGGGTGTCGTACTCGAACCGCCCACTGAGCTGCATGCCCGCCATGCCCAGGTAGTGGACGGTCGCGATACCGAGGCCCGTGATCATGCCGCCGGTGACCACGGCCATCGTGTTCGCGCCGCGGTGGCCGACGACGAACGTCCCGATCGCGGTCATCACGACGGCGACGGCGAGGCTGGCGAAGGTGATCAAGGGGTCGTAGCCGATCGGCACCCCGTCCACGGCGAAGCCCGTCATGGCGACGAAGTGCATCGTCCAGATCCCCGAACCGATGGAGACGGCACCGAGCGCCAGCCAGCCCGGCCGCACGACACCCCCGCTCCGCAGGGCCCTGGTCGTGCAGCGCAGCCCGAGCACGCCCCCCAGGCACGCCATGAGGTACGCGGCCACGGGCGTGACGAGCCCGTGGCTGAAACCGTCCACTGTGCCCTGCATCCGCGCTATGCCCTTCGCCCCATGTGTCGCCAGGTGTCCTCGTGCGTCCCGTCGAGAAGGCCGTCCTGGGCGAGCGTATGGCGAGCGCCCCGGCAAGCAAACCTCGGGAGGGAGATTTATCCGCGACGAAAGCGTGGGCCGGGAGCCGCAGCGCGAGGGTTCCGTTCATCTTGTGGCCATCCTGCGACCGTACGTGATCGGTTCGCGAGCCCGTTGAACGTTGACCGGCTCGGTGGCCTGGGCAGTCTCGGACTCGGACTCGGCGGCGACGGCGGCGACGGCGGCGACGTCCTCGCCGGGGTGCCGACACGCGCCCCGGTACCGGCCGCCGCGGCCGGGCGCCCGCCCGTGGCGGATCGGTGCGCACGCCCGGCCCGCCCGGCGATCCGATACCGGCCCGGGAGCCCGGTCCGGCGTTCCCCACAGGCCGGGGCGGCTGTCGGTGCCCGGCCGTACGGTGGTCCGCATGAAGAGCTTCGAGTGGACCGTCGTGGACTCGGGCATCGGGCCGCTGCTGCTCGCCGCGACCGAGGACGGACTGGTGAGCGTCGTCTTCCACGCCCGGGAGCCGGTGCGGGCCAGAGCCGTCGGCCGGCTCGCGGAACGCCTGGGCCGCCGGGGGGCCGAGGACGCCCAGGGCTCGGGGCTGCTGGCCGAGCCGATACGCCGGCTCGCGGAGTACTTCGCGGGGCGCCGCTCGGAGTTCGGGCTGCCGCTGGACTGGTCGCTGACGTCCGGCTTCAACCGCCGGGTGCTGCACGAGCTCGCGGAGACCGTGCCGTACGGCACGGTCGTGGGGTACGGGGAGCTGGCCGACCGGGCGGGCCGGCCCGGCGCCGCCCAGGCGGTGGGCGCGGCGATGGGGTCCAACCCACTGCCCCTGGTGGTGCCGTGCCACCGCGTGGTGGAGAGCGACGGCGGCCTGGGCGGTTTCGGCGGCGGCCTCGAGACCAAACGGAAGCTACTGGCGCTGGAGGGGGTGCTGCCGCAGCCGCTCTTCTGACCGGGCCGGGCGGACGGCGTGCGGCGGCCCACCGCGGCGCGACGGCCGGGGTGTCGTGGAGCCGATGCCACTGGCACACTGCGGCAGTGGCCAGTACCTCTCACGACGTGCCCATAACCGCCGGCTCCACGGACCTGCCCGCCCTGCGCCGCCGGATCACTCCCGTGCTGATCGCGAGCCAGATCCTCGGCGGTCTCGGGGTCGCGACCGGCATCGCACTGGCCGCAGTACTGGCCCAGCAGGTCAGCGGGTCGGAGGCGCTGTCGGGCCTCGCCCCCACCGCGACGGTCGCCGGCACGGCGCTGCTGTCCGTTCCGCTCGCATCGCTGATGACCGCCCGTGGGCGGCGTCCCGGGCTGGTGCTGGCCTATGTGATCGGGGCCGTGGGCGCCGGTGTGGTGGTACTCGCCTCGGTGCTCGGCAACTTCCCGCTCCTCCTGCTGGGCATGGCCGCCTTCGGGGCGGCCTCCTCGGCGAACCTCCAGGCGCGCTTCGCCGCAGCGGACCTGGCGGAGCCGGCGCGACGCGCCCGCGCCATCTCCCTGGTGGTGTGGGCGACCACGATCGGGGCGGTCGTGGGACCGAACATCGCCGCACCGGCGGGCCGGAGCGTCTCCGGGTCGGGGATACCGGAGGCCGCCGGGCCGTTCGTCTGGGCGGCCGGGGTCTTCCTGATCGCGGCGGTGGTCGTCGCCCTGCTGCTGCGGCCCGATCCGCTGCTGACGGCCCGTGCGCTCGCGCCGTCGGAGGAAGGGGGCAAGGAGGAGCGGTCGCTGCGTGCGGGAGTCCGTGCCGTACGGGAGTCCGCCGGAGCCAGGCTGGCGCTCGTCACGGTCGCCGTCTCGCACACCGCGATGGTGTCGATCATGTCGATGACCCCCGTCGCGCTGAGCCACCACGGGGCGGGGATCCAGCTGATCGGCCTGGTCATCAGCGGCCACATCGCCGGTATGTACGCCTTCTCGCCGGTGATGGGCGCACTGTCCGACCGCTTCGGCAGGCTGTCGGTGATCGGACTCGCCGTGGGCCTGCTGTCGTGCGCCGCACTGCTCGCGGGCACGGCGGGAGCGAGCCACGGCCGTACCGCGGCGGGTCTGTTCCTGCTCGGCCTCGGCTGGTCGGCGGGCCTGGTCTCCGGCTCCGCTCTGCTCACCGACTCCGTGCCGGGCCCCGCCCGGCCGGCGGTCCAGGGCCTGTCGGACCTGACCATGAACGCGGCAGCGGGCATCGGCGGTGTCATGGCGGGGCTGATCGTGGCGCAGGGAGGCTACGGCGTGCTCAACCTCGTCGGCGCGTGTCTGCTGCTGCCGCTCGCGGCCCTCGCCGTCCGCCGCGCCGTCACCCGCAACGGCGCGGCGGCCGAGGACTGACCGTCCGCCGACGCCGTCACTCGCTGATGTGGTAGGCCTTGCGCAGCGTCTCGTGGACGGTCCACGTCGTACGGTCGCCCTCGCGCAGCACGCAGGCGTCGCCCGGCCCGATCTCCAGCGTGGCACCGCCCTCGACCTCGACCGTGGCGCGACCGCTCACGACGACGAACAGTTCGTTGGCCTCCGTGTCGGTGACCACGCCGGGCGTGATCTGCCAGAGGCCTCGCACCTGCTTCCCGTCCTCGGACTCCCACAGCACCTTGCCCGTCACCACGGGGTTCCCCGAGACGATCTGGGCCGGGTCGAGGGGCTCGGGCTCCAGCTCCGCGTCCGGGATGTGCACGACGAACGAAGGAGAAGAAGGCCCGGCAACTGAGTGATCAAAGGTCGTCATGGCGGCTCACCTTAGCGGGCGAAAGATTCGCGGCACGCGGCGAGCCGCCCCGGGAGGCACAGGGGCACGGGGCACCGTCGAGGTAGGCCCACAGCTGCCCACGCGCAAAGGCGTGCGACACCCACGGCAGCGCTTGCCCGAGTTCCCCCTCGCACAGGAAGCGACCACCGATGTCAGCAGTGCGCACAGGGCGTTGCCTCGCCCTCATCACGGCCGTGTGCCTCCTCTCCGTCCTCACCGCGACCGGGCCGGCCGCCGGCGTGGAGCCGGCCGACGCCCGCACGACGGCGGGGCACGACACCGACCCGTTCCCGGGCCTCCTGCCCGGATCCGGGTCCCGGAGGGCGCCAGGCGCCTTCTACAAGCAGGCCCTGGACACCCTCGGGCCGCAACGGCTCACCGCCGAGCAGCGCCGGGTCACCGCCCGGAAGGAGGCGGAGGCCGCCGCGTGGTTCGGGCGGCCCGCCACCCGCGCCAAGCGAGCCGGCTACATCGTCTCCGGCGGGCTGCACCAGTCCCAGCGAAGGTCGTACTGGTGCGGCCCGGCCGCCCTGGTCATCACCCAGTCCGCGCACGACGAGGTCGGCGGGCGCTCCCAGCAGAGCGCGGCGGACCTCCTGGAGACCGACTCCAGCGGCACGGCCTGGTACGGGGTCGGCATCGACGTGGCGGAGCCGACCGGCTATCCGATGGCAGACGCCCTCAACCACCGTCTCCCCGGCGCCAACTACGTGCCGAGGTCGCTGCCGTACAGCCCGACGTCGGCCGACGTGGCGGACTTCCGGGAGCACATCGTCCACAACACGGACTACGACTACGCGATCGCCGGCAACGCCTGGGAGGTACCGGGCGGTCCGCACCTGGCCGGGCACCCGAACATCGAGATCTTCCACTGGGTCGCCATCGACGGCTACAACAGCGACACGGACGCGCGGCAGGTCCGCTATCTGGACCCGGTCGGCGGGGTGAGCACCAGCGTGATCTCCTGGGCCGGCGGAGTCCCGAAGTCCGCCCGGATCTCCGCGGACACCATCACGACGATCATGGGTGGCCGTGGCTACGTCTGGTAGGCCCTCCAGCCGGGCGCCGGACCGTCCGGACCGGCGGTGCGGCCGGTGGGCCCGCGCCGGCGCACCACCGGAACGACCGGCACGATGGCACCGCTCCGGCGCACCAAGGGTCCCGGCGCTGCTCGGCTCGGCCCTGCTCGTGCTCGCGGGCCTGGGGTGCTCGCCGGCCCACGAGTCGGCCCCCACGGACCCCACCGCCTCTCCGGTCGCCTCGGCGCCGTCCTCGTCGGGGCCGGCGCACGCGCTCCCGTCCGGCTCCGCACGGACGGCTTCCCCGCCGGCCGCCGTCGTCCGGGCGGCATGCGAGGCGCCCCTGCCCGAGAGCTGGCGGTCCGCGCTCGCTGCAGGCGAGTTCCGGGCGCCGGCGGGCCAGCGCGCGGTCCTCACCGAGGTAGGCCCCCGGGCCAGGTGGACCGTCGTCCAGCTCTCCGACGGGCGGAGCCGCCGGGCGGCCGTCGTCGAGGACGCCGAGGCACCGCGCACCCTGCTGACGTTCACCGATCCCGTCGAGCACCAGCTCCTCGCCGCCGACGTCTCGGCGGACGGGCGGTGGACGGCGTTCGCGGTCCTGGAGGGTCGCACGCTCGACAGTCCCTGGTCGCTGTACGTGCAGGACGCCCGGGGCGGGATGCGCAGGCTCGCGCGGTCCACGCTCCCCGGACCGCTCCCCCAGCCCGTCGTCCGGAACGGTTCGGTCTTCTGGGCGCAGGGCACGGGCAAGGGCCGGGCCACGATCTTCAGCAGTCCGGTCCGCCGGCCCGGCTCCGGGAACCGGGCACCCTCGCCGCGCGCCCTGCACTCCGGTGTGCTCGACGCCCCGTTCGCCGCGGGCGGGCTGCTGGCCTGGCGGGAGGCGAGCGCGGACGGCCGGTCGACGCAGTTGTCCGCGCTGTCGTTCGCCACCCTGCGCCCCGCCGGACTGCCGGGGCCCCTCGCCGCACTGCGCGATCTGAGGTCTCCGACCTCCGACGGCGCCACCTGGGCCTGGATCGAGGAGGGGAAGGACGCGGGTGAGCCGAGGCTGGTGGTCTGGCGGCAGGGGCAGTCGTCACCGGTGGCGCGGCTCTCCGGTGCCCCCGCTGCCGAGGGGCTCGACCAGCTGCGCATCAGCGGTGAGCTGATCACGTGGCGTACGCCGGAGGCCGCCTACGCCCTGGACCTGCGGACCTCCGCATACACGCGGATCACCCCGCAGTACGGCTACGCCCAGGCCAGAGCGGGCGCGCTGGCCGTCGCCTACAACGAGGACCGGGCGAAGGGGCCGGGGGCGCGGTCGGTGATCCAGGTCGTGCGTGCGGACCGGCTGCCACGGCTGCCGAAGCCGCGCGACTGCGGCTGAGACGCGGAGCACCGCTCGGGCCCCCTGCCCGGGCGGTGCACGGGCCGCCGTTCCGGGCGGTGAGCGAGCCCCGTGCCCGGGCGGTGCACGGGCCGTCGGCACCGGTGGTCCGGGCCTTCGGGACCAGTGGTCGCGGAAGCGGTGGTGGCCGGGAAGGGGCAGGCCGGTGCTCCGGGCGGGGTGGGCCGGGGCCGGTGGTCCGGTGGTGGACTGCTACCGAGCCGGAGGATCCCGGTGGGGCGGCGGCGAGCGGGCACGAGGAACGGGGCGAGGCACGAGCACGAGCACCGTGTCGGCAGGGCCGTGACGATGCGACTGCCGAAACGTTTGGGCACGCCGCTGCCGTGCCAGGGATGTGGACATGCCCAAGACCACGCTGATGCTGTCCGAAGAGGTACGGGAGGCGCTCGTCGCGCGTCGGCCCGTCGTCGCCCTGGAATCCACGATCATCGCCCACGGACTGCCGCGGCCGCGCAATCTGGCCGTCGCCGAGGAGCTGGAGGCACTGGTCAGAGGCGCCGGCGCGGTGCCGGCAACGATCGCCGTACTGGACGGCAGGGCCCATGTCGGCCTGGGCAAGTACGAGTTGGAGCGCATCGCCACGGACCCGGGGGTGCGCAAGTTCGGGCACCGCGATCTGGCACCCGCCCTCGCCGCCGGGGCCAGCGGGGCGACGACCGTGTCCGCCACGGCGTTCCTCGCGGCACGCGCCGGGATCCGGGTCTTCGCGACCGGCGGGCTCGGCGGGGTGCACCGGGAGTGGTCGGTCACCCAGGACGAGTCGGCGGACCTGCGGCTGCTCGCCAGGACCGGGATCACGGTCGTCTGCGCCGGGGTCAAGTCGATCCTCGACGTCCCGGCGACGCTGCAGCGCCTGGAGACCCTCGGGGTCGGCGTGATCGGCTACGGCACCGGGCACTTCCCGGGGTTCTATCTGTCCTCCTCCGGCCTGCCGGTCGACTGGACGGTCCGTACGCCGGAAGAGGTGGCGGACGTGATGCGCGCACAGGAAGCGCTCGGCGGGCCGGACACGGCGCTGGTCGTGGCCCGGCCGGTGCCGGAGGACGAGCAACTGGACCCGGCGCTGCACGACCGTGTGCTCGGGGAGGCTCTCGACGAATGCCGGGAGCGGGGCATCGGCGGCCAGGCGGTCACGCCGTTCCTGCTGGACTTCCTGATGAAGCACACGGGCGGCGCCTCGCTGGAGGCCAATCTGGCGGCGGTACGCGGCAACGTACGGCTGGCGGCGCGGATCGCGGCCGCGCTGTGAGAGCGGCAGCGGACCGCGAGGAGACGGCGTGGCCCGGTGCGGCCGGAGGAGCGCTGCTGGTCGTCGGGGACGTGGCCACGGACGTGGTGGCCCGCCACACCGAGCCGCTCACGTACGGGACCGACACCACGGCGGAGATACTGACGCTGCCGGGCGGTGCCGGCGCCAACGCCGCCTGCTGGGCGGCCTACTCGGGCTGTGCGGACGTACGGCTGCTCGGGCGGGTCGGCGCAGGAGGCGCGGAGTGGCACGGCACACTGCTACGGGACTCCGGAGTCCGCCCGACGCTGATCCCCGACGAGGAGGCACCGACGGCCACGATCGTCGCGCTGGTCGACGCGAAGGCCGAACGGACCTTCCTCACCGACGGCGGAGCGGCGCTGCGGCTGTGTCCCGCCGACTGGTCGGCGGGGCTGCTGGACGGAGTGGCCGGACTCCATCTCTCCGGGTACCTCTTCTTCTCGGGGCCCAGCCGGGAGCTGGCCGGACTGGCACTCGCGGACGCGCTCGAACGGGGCGTTCCGGTGAGCGTCGACCCGGCCTCCGCCGGGTTCATCGCCGCCATGGGCGTGGACCGCTTCCTCACGGCGGCGGCGGGCGCCGCCGTGCTGCTCCCCAACGCGGACGAGGCCGGGCTCCTCACCGGCCTCCCCGACCCCGCCGACGCCGCGGCCGAACTGAGCCGCCACGTCCCGCTGGCCGTCGTCACGCTCGGCGCGGGCGGCGCGCTCGTCGCGGAGTCGGGTGCGGTGACGGCCCGGGTCGCCCCTGTTCCGGCGACGGCGGTCGACTCCACGGGCGCGGGCGACGCCTTCACAGGCGCCTTCCTGGCCGCCCTGCTCTCAGGCGCGTCCCCGGTCGACGCGGCGTCGGCGGGATGCCGCGCCGGGGCCCACGCGGTCACGGTGCGCGGGGGCCGGCCGCCGGGAAGCACGGGTACGCGGCCGTAGTCCACGTCCCCGAGCACCTCCCGGGACACCGCACCGCGCCGGCCGAGGACGCCCGGACCGCCCGCGCGCCGCCGGTCCGGCCGTGCCCGTCACTCGGAGCACGCGCACCGCGAGTGCACCCGTCGCACTCACCGTTCGCTCTCGTCGCGGCCTTCCCACGGCGCGTTCCACGCGGGGTGGCGAGGGTCGTCGGCACGGACCACCACCTCGGCGGCCTCCGACGGCGAGACGTCGTGCTCGTAGCGCTCGAAGGCGGGCAGCGTCCACAGCTCGCCGGCGTCGGTGCGGCGGCGCAGGGCACCGGACGAGAGACGCAGATGGACGGTCAGGTCGAAGGGGAACCAGTGCCCGAGGAGCAGCGGGCCGTGGAGCACGAGCACGCCGCCCGGCGGCAGTTCGGCGCGGGGGCTGCGTGTCGCACGGTCGGTGAGCGGGTCCCGGAGGTCCGGGAGCACCCGTCCCGAACCGCCCGGCTCCAGCGGCCCGAACACCTCGCGCCAGAGCGCCCCGACGTCGAACCAGCCGTCGTAGAAGCTGTCGGGATCCTCGCGCCCGAGCTCGAACCGCAGCGAGGCGGGCCGCAGGAACCCGCCCGTGCCCACCACCTGCACCGCACGCCCGCGCAGCCGCAGAGCCTCGGCGAGGGCCTCGGCCGCACCCGACGTGCCGGCGGCGGGGGCACCGTCGACGGCGACGCGCAGCCACGGGCTGCCGTCGCCGGCCCGCCTCTTCGCGATCCGGTCCGCGACGGCCTCGGTCAGCCGCTCCCAGGTGATCGGTTCCAGTCGCACCCGTCCGTCATCGCTCCCGGCCGTCGCCCTGCTCCGCGGCGCCTCGCGACCGGCCGCAGGACGCGTCGACGAGTACGCCCGTGTCCCGGCCGGTGCCCGGCGGCTCCCCGTCGAGCCCCTCAGCGAGCGCGGCTGCCGCGGCCCCGCCGCCGGAGACGCGGATGCGCCCGTCCCGTACGCCCTCCGCGACGCCGAGGTCGCCCCGGCTGACGGCGAGGCAGGTGCCGCCGTCCAGCTCCAGCCGGGTGGCCGGGATCCCGGCGGGGGCCGGACCGTCCCCGTAACCGGACTCCCCGGATCCGTCCGGAGCGAGCCGCAGATGGAACTCCCCCTCCGGGAGGTGCACTTCGACGGTGCCGGTCACACCCGCCGACTCCAGCCGGCGCAGCAGCGGGACGGCGAACCAGTGGGCCCGTACCGCGTCCGTCGGGCGGGGGCCGTCGAGTGCGGGCGCACCCCATTCGGCCAGGGCTCCGACCAGGGGGAGCAAGGACCGTCCGCGTTCGGTCAGTTCGTACACGTACGCCGAGACGGGGGCGGGCAGCCGGCGGCGGGCCGTCAGCCCGTCGCGCTCCATGTCCTTGAGCCTGGAGGCGAGGACGTCCGTGCTGACTCCGGGCAGATCGGCATGGAGATCGGTGTACCGACGGGGGCCCGCCAGCAGTTCCCGCACGATCAGCAGCGTCCAGCGGTCGCCGACGGAGTCGAGGGCGCGGGCGACGGCGCAGTACTGGTCGTAGCTTCGGCGGCGTGGAGGACGGGGCATGCAGGGCAGTCTAGACCCGTTGTTGGACTTTCCAAGCTGTCACTTGGTAAAACCAAGTGACAGCGGGTACCACCGTCCGCGTCAGTCCTGGGGAGGCCTCCGCATGGAGTTCCGGCAGTCGAGCAAGCTCAGCGAGGTCTGCTACGAGATCCGCGGCCCGGTGATCGAGCACGCCAACGCGCTGGAGGAGGCCGGCCACAGCGTGCTGCGGCTCAACACCGGCAACCCCGCGCTCTTCGGCTTCGAGGCGCCGGAGGAGATCGTCCAGGACATGATCCGGATGCTGCCCAAGGCCCACGGCTACACGGACTCTCGCGGCATACTCTCCGCCCGGCGCGCCGTCGCCCAGCGCTACCAGGCCCTCGGGCTCCCGGACGTCTCCGTCGACGACGTGTTCCTCGGCAACGGCGTCTCGGAACTCGTGTCCATGGCGGTGCAGGCACTGCTGGAGGACGGCGACGAAGTGCTCGTCCCCGCACCCGACTTCCCGCTGTGGACCGCCGTCACGACCCTCTCCGGCGGGAAGCCCGTCCACTACCTCTGCGACGAGGCGTCCGACTGGTACCCGGACCTGGACGACATGGCGTCGAAGATCACCGACCGGACCAGGGCCGTCGTGATCATCAACCCCAACAACCCCACCGGAGCGGTGTATCCGCGCGAGATCGTCGAGGGCATCCTGGACCTGGCGCGCCGCCACCAGCTGATGGTCTTCGCCGACGAGATCTACGACCAGATCGTCTATGACGATGCCGTCCACCACACCGCGGCCGCACTCGCCCCGGACCTGGTCGTCCTCACCTTCAGCGGACTGTCCAAGACCTACCGGGTGGCGGGCTTCCGCTCCGGCTGGCTGGTCGTCACCGGCCCCAAGCAGCACGCGCGCAGCTATCTGGAGGGGCTCACGATGCTCGCGTCGATGCGGCTGTGCCCCAACGCGCCCGCACAGTACGCCATCCAGGCCGCGCTCGGCGGACGCCAGTCGATCCACGAGCTCACCGCGCCGGGCGGACGGCTGCGCGAGCAGCGCGACCGTGCGTGGGAACGGCTGAACGAGATCCCCGGCATCTCGTGCGTGAAGCCCAAGGGGGCGCTGTACGCCTTCCCGCGCATCGACCCCGAGGTGCACCCCATCCACGACGACGAGAGGTTCGTGCTGGACCTGCTGCTACGGGAGAAGATCCAGGTGGTGCAGGGCACCGGCTTCAGCTGGCCGCGCCCGGACCACTTCCGCATCCTGACCCTGCCGCACGCGGACGACCTGGATGCCGCGATCAGCCGGATCGGGCGCTTCCTGAGCGGATACCGCCAGTAGGCGAGAGGCCGCCGGCCGCCGGGGCCTGTGCACCGGGCGACGCGGCGCGCGCCGGAGGGCCCGCACAGCCGGGGTGGCTCACAGCGCGCCGGGCGAGCCGGACCGTGCCGCCCGGCACGGGCGGAAGGCACTGGGTAACGGGAGCGGGCCCGGAGGCGTAGCCGGCCTCCGGGCCCTGTTGATGCCGCTCACATTCACACGCCGGCACGCTTGAGGACCCGGGCCAGTCGTCATTGCGCCGCGTCCTTCCTTTGGACCACCGCGGACCGAGCTCCGCGGGCCGGACTTGAACCGGCATCTCGACGCACCAGGGCCCGGGCCCGGTCGATCCGGCGATGAGCGGCGAATGCTGAGTCCGGAGCGAGAGTCCGAGATTCGTCGCGGCCGGTCTCCTGCCGGCCGCGCGGTTCACGACTAGCTTCAGCTTTGCGCTCCTCGCGCACCCCGGCCGTGGTGCGTGGTGGCCGGGGAGTACATGGGCTACCCGAAGAGGTAGCCGAACACGGCGTCGCCGACCCGCTGGTCGGTGACCTCCGCGCCGTTCGCCTCCTCACGGGCGAACTTCACCGCCTGCTGGAGCTTCTCCACCCGGTCCAGCAACTCGTTGACCCGGCGGGCGGGCAGGGCACCGGAGAATTCCACGGTGGTCCAGTACCCCACCGGGATGTCCTCGTAGTACACCTCGACCTGCGCGGGGTGCTTCTCGGTCGCCTCCGCCTTCACATGGTTGCGGGGCACCTTCTTCGTACGGACCGTCTTGACCGGCTCGGTCTTCCAGGGGTCGGTGGACGGGTCCTGGGTCCAGGACTCCGCGGCGTCCAGCACCGGGAGCTCGCGCACGAAGGTGTTGATGTCCGTGAGCTGCTTCTCCAGGAAGAGGAGGTAGGCGACGGGCACGCCGGCGACCAGGACCCGCCCGTCGACGGTGACGTCCGCGCGGGCCGTGCAGTTCGCCCAGTCCTTGGTGGCGGTCACGTCGAACAACCGGGTCAGCGTCCTCGCGGTGTCGCGCAGCACGTCCTCGGCCTTGACCTGCACCAGCGTCGACTCGGGCGGAAGCTGCTCGCCCTCCTCGTCCTTGGGCTGGTAGGTGCGGGCGATTCCGGCGAGCAGGGCCGGCTTCTGGAGGCCGTGATGAGCCGTCGTCAGGTCCTGGTGCGCCTTGGACTTGACGCCCTTCTCCACTGCGATGATCTGATTGAGTTTCGCCACGTCCGGGAAGTTGGCAAGACCGATGTCCTTTTCTCGAACGGTTATTGGACGGCCGTGTTCCGTCAGCTGTCAGTTCCCGTTCATGAGGCGTTCTGCGGGGAGGGGGCGAGGGACCGGTGGAACCGCTCGTCGTCGTCGAGCCGCTGAAGCGGCGGCATTGCGCTGAATGCCGGCGGGGTCCGCTGGAGCGGCTGGTGCTGGAGTTCAACGCGCCGCGCTGTCTCGACTGCGCGGACCTGGGCCATCTGGTCTTCCTGGCGCGCGGTGACGCGGCGCTGACCCGGCGGGCTCGCGAGGCGAGTTCCCTGTGGGCCGTCGTCGTACGGCACAACAGACAGCGCACCCGGTACGAACGGCAGGGCCTGCTGGTGGAGGAGGCGGCACTGGCGCGTGCGCAGGCGGCGTGCCTGGCCGACGCGGAGGCACGGGCACGCCGTCGGGAGCGGGACGCGGCCCGGCGGGCGGCGGAGGACGTCCGGTTCACCGCCCGACTCACCGCGGAGATCCTGCGGCTCTTTCCGTCCTGCCCGCTGGACCGCGCGCTGGACGTGGCGGCGCACACCTCGGTGCGGGGCAGCGGACGGGTGGGGCGTTCCGCGGCCGGCCGCGCCCTGGACGAGGGCGCGGTCACGGCGGCGGTGCGGGCTTCGGTACGCCACCGGGACACGCCGTACGACGCGCTGCTGATGCGGGGTGTCCCCCGCCACGAGGCACGTCGGCGGGTCGCTGCGGCCGTCGACACGGCGCTCACGGCCTGGCGGGCGGCTCCGGTGTGACGGCGGGGCGCCGGAGCGATGGTCATGGGGTACCGCAGGGGCGGAACACGGCCGGGGGGAGGGTGGCGCCACGGGGCCGGGCCCGGACGGCTCCGGACCGGGCGGCAGAAGCAGCACAGGCCCCGTGTGCGACGCGGACGCCTGCGCGTCTACGCCCTGGCGCGGGACCGGCGGAACAGCACGGCTCCGCCCAGGACCAGGGCGGCGCCTGCCGGGAGGGTGAGGCCCAGAGACGCCGGTGTGCCGGTCTCGGCCAGGTGGACCGGGCCCTGCTGGGGCTCCAGGTCGCGCGTGGCGGGGCGGACCTCCGAGGGTGTGGCCGTCTTCGGCGGCGTCACCTGCCGGGGCGGGGCCGGCGGGTTGGCGGAGTTCGAGGAGGAGTTGCCGGCCGCGGCGTTGCCGATGCCGACGACGTTCACGGAGTTGCCGGTGACGTTCACGGGGACGTCCACGGGCAGCTGGACCGCGTTCCCGGAGAGGACTCCGGGGGAGTCGTTCGCGCTCGTCCCGGCGACCGCTCCGCCGTCTGACGCGCCGTCGCCTCCGCCGCCGCCGTTTCCTGCGTTCTCGCAGCTGTTGCCGACCGCCGGGTTCAGCAGACCGATCACGTTCACGGTGTTGCCGCACACGTTGACCGGCACATGGACCGGGATCTGCACCGCGTTGCCGGAGATCAGGCCCGGTGATCCGGCCGCGCTCCCCTGCGCGCCCGAGTCGGCGTGGGCGGCCCCGGCGGCGGCCAGCGCGCCGCCGGTGACCATCACTGCGACCAGACCTGTTCGGCGAATGTGCCTCATGGATTCCTGCCTTCCGGTGGATGAACACGGGTGCTCACCCGCACCGGAAATAACGCCATGGAACCGGCCGGGTTATGGCCGCGACGCGTTTCACCCCTTCGGGTGGGGTGGGGCAGAACTGTCCGGCACCGGCGATGTGTTCGGCTCCCGGCACCGCGGCCCTGGACTCGGCGCCGGTGCGCACGCTCGGTGGGTCGGTCGGCGCGGCCGGGCCCGGCGGCAGGCACGGCCGGTGGTCAACGGCCCAGCAGGGTCGTGAGGGCGCCCACCGGGTCCTCGTCCGGTGTGCCCCGCGGCCACCAGTCGTCGCGACCGGGGTCCGACTCGTATCCGTACCACAATCCGTCGCGGCCGAGGCGAAGTTGGAGCGAGGGGGTGGACAGGCGATTGCGCCGGGGACGGAAGTGCGGGAAGTCCGCGGCGGCGAGGGCGGGGCGGGCCCGGTCGAAGGGGCCGGCGGGCGGATCCCATTCCTCGTCCAGGACCGCGAGTCCCGCGAGCCCGCCCTGGCGCCAGGCGGCCACGGCGCGCGCCAGGTCGGTGGGGGTGCGGCCGTCGGCGCGGGCCAGCGCGGTGTACAGCGCGCGGGTGGACGCGGTGAGCCCGGATCCGGGGTGGGCGGCGGCGAGCCGGACCGCGTCCTGCCAGAGGCTGAGCCCGCCGACCGGGTCCCTGCCGGTGCGCAGGGTGGTGTGAGCGCGAGCCGCGGCCTCGCCGGCGAGGAGGTCGAGGGCGAGGGGGTCGGGTGCGCCGGCGGCCTGGGGGTACACGGGTGGGCGGCCGGGCCGCGGTGGTGCGGGCAGCGGGGGCGGGAGCGCGGGGCGGGTCCGCGGGGCGAGGGCGTCGCGGGCGCGCACCGTGGCGAGGGCCGGGGCGGTGCCGTCGCCTTCGTCGGCGGGGTGTCCGGTGGGGGCGGCGTGGTGCCGGGCGGCGCCGTGTTCGGCCGCCGAGCGGGCGGCGTTGCGCCGGGTGAGCTCGGCGAGGATCTCCTGCTCGCCGCGGCCGCGCATGAGGAAGAGTGCGAAGGGGTCCTCGTCGAGGATCCTGGCGGTCTGGTAGCAGAGTGCCGCGGCGTGTTTGCAGGGGAATCCGTCGTCGGGGCAGGAGCAGTCGGGGATCAGGGCGCCGGGCGTGGGCAGCAGGTCGGCGGCGGACGCGAGGGCGTGCGGGACGTCCTTGTCGAGGAGGGCCGCGATGTGGTCCGGGCGGGCCGCCGCGGTGTCCAGAAGCCGCTCCCATTCGTCGTCGCCGAGGGGGCGCAGCCGGATCTCGGCGCGGTAGGGGCGCGGCCGGGAGCCGTGGACGTAGGCGACGACTCTTCCCGGGGTCACGGTGATCGCGTCGACGTGGCCGCGTCCGGCGTACGCCCGGCCGCGGGTGAGACGGGCCGGGTCGAGGGCGGTGTCCTCCAGGGCGTCCACCCAGGCGTTGCCCCACCAGGAGGCGGCGATGCCGTCCTTCCCGGGCCGGGGGGCGAGGGCGGGGAACGTGCGCCGCCGGTCGTCCGGGTGGTGCGGGGTCTCCCGGACGGGCCGGCCGGTGCGGTGCGGGCGCGCCTGCGTGCGGCGGGGCTGGGCCGGGGTCATGACGGCCTCCTGAGGGATACGAGGTCGGCCAGTTCGCGGTCGGTGAGTTCGGTCAGGGCGGCCTCGCCGGAGCCGAGGACGGCGTCCGCCAGCGCCCGCTTCGACTGGAGGAGTTCGGCGATGCGGTCCTCGACCGTGCCTTCGGTGATCAGCCGGTGGACCTGGACGGGCTGGGTCTGTCCGATGCGGTGGGCGCGGTCGGTGGCCTGCGCCTCCACCGCCGGGTTCCACCAGCGGTCGTAGTGGACGACGTGGCCGGCCCGGGTGAGGTTGAGTCCGGTGCCCGCCGCCTTGAGGGAGAGGACGAAGACGGGGATCTCGCCGGACTGGAAGCGGTCCACCATCCTCTCCCGCTCCGGTACGGGGGTGGCGCCGTGCAGCAGCTGGGCCGGGATCGCCCGGGAGGCCAGATGGTCCGTGATGAGCCGGGCCATGGCCACGTACTGGGTGAAGACCAGCACGGACCCGTCCTCGGCCAGGATCGTGTCGAGCAGTTCGTCCAGCAGTGCGAGTTTGCCGGATCGGGCCGTGAGGCGGGGCCGGTCCTCCTTCAGGAACTGCGCCGGGTGGTTGCAGATCTGCTTGAGCGAGGTGAGCAGTTTCATGACGAGGCCGCGGCGGGCGATGCCTTCGGCGGTCTCGATCCGGGCCATGGTCTCCCGGACGACCGCCTCGTAGAGCGACGCCTGTTCCCGGGTGAGGGGGACGGGGTGGTCGGACTCGGTCTTCGGAGGGAGTTCGGGCACGATCCCGGGGTCGCTCTTCTTCCGCCGCAGCAGGAAGGGGCGGACGAGCCTGGCGAGACGTTCGACCGCCTCCTCGTTGCCGGTGTGCTCGTTGTTCTCGACGGCGCGGGCATGGCGGGCACGGAAGGTCTTCAGCGGCCCGAGGAGTCCCGGTGTGGTCCAGTCGAGGAGGGACCACAGCTCGGAGAGGTTGTTCTCGACGGGGGTGCCGGTGAGGGCGACGCGAGCCGGGGCCGGAATGGTGCGCAGGGCCCTGGCGGTCGCGGAGAAGGGGTTCTTGACGTGCTGGGCCTCGTCTGCGACGACCATGTCCCAGTCCCGGGCGGCGATGTCCGAGGCGCCGGTGCGCATCGTGCCGTAGGTGGTGAGGACGAAGCCGCCGGGCCCGGTGTCGAGGCTGCGTTGCCGGCCGTGGAAGCGGCGGACGGGCACTCCGGGTGCGAAGCGGGTGATCTCGCGCTGCCAGTTGCCGAGCAGGGAGGCGGGGCAGACGACGAGTGTGGGTGCCGTGCGGGCCCGGTGCTCGGCGCGGTGGAGGTGGAGCGCGATGACGGTGACCGTCTTGCCGAGGCCCATGTCGTCGGCGAGGCAGCCGCCCAGGCCCAGTGAGGTCATCAGATCGAGCCAGGCGAGTCCCCGCAGTTGGTACTCCCGCAGGGTGGCGGCGAGGGCGGTGGGCTGGGAGAGGGGGGCCGGGCCGTGGGTGAGACGGTCCCTCAGGGCGGCCAGCGCGCCCTCGGGGACGGCCTCGACCCTCTCGCCGTCGACCTCGGCGGTGCCGGTGAGGGCGGCGGCCAGGGCGTCGACCGGTTCCAGCAGGCCGAGTTCCCGCTTGCGGGCCTTGCGTACGAGGTCGGGGTCGACGACCACCCACTGGTCGCGCAGCCGGACGATGGGCCGGTGTGATTCGGCGAGGGTGTCCATCTCCTGCTCGGTGAGGGGGTCGCCGTCGAGCGCGAGCCGCCAGTCGAACCGCAGGAGCTGCTCGCTCTCGAAGAACGGCGTGCCGTCGGTGGCGGAGCCGGGTGCGGTCGTGCGGACGACCGCAGTGGCGCTGAGGGCCCTGGCGAGTTCCCTGGGCCAGTGCACGGCGATCCCGGCGTCGGCGAGTCGGGTGGCTGCCGGGCCCAGCAGCTCGTACAGCTCGTCCTCGGTGACGGGCAGGACATCGGGCACCTCGCGCTCGAGGAGCCGGCCGAGTGGGGGCCAGACGCGGGCGGCGCGGCGCAGGGCCAGCACGGCGTCGACGCGGGCGCGGGGGCCGAAGTGCTCGTCGCCCTCCCCCGCCCACAGCCGTGCGGCGTCGACGACGAGTGTCGTGTCGGCGAGGCTGTGCACCTGGACGAGGGCTGCTGCTGCCTGCCGGCCGTCCCGGCTCTCCTCGGACGTGTCGAAGAGTTCGTAGGCGGACAGGTCGAGGCGGAGGGAGATCCGGACGCCGGCGTCCATGCCGGCCGCGGCCTGTGCCGCCCACTCGCGTGCGTGCGGCAGATGCTGCGGTGCCGTGGCGGCGAACGGCCCGCCGGCGGCGTGCTCGGCGGCGGGGGTGCGGGGCAGGCTGTCCGCGACCGCGTCGAGGAATGCTCTGACCAGGGCTTCGGGCTCGGGCAGCCGGAGTGGCCGCAGCCCGGGGAGGGGGATGGCGTGCGCCTCGGGCGGCATGGCGGCGGCGATGGCGCGGAGCTGGGCGATGTCGTCGGCGTCCAGTGGCCCGGCTCGCCAGGCGTCGTGGTCGGTGGGTGTGAGGCCGGGGAGCAGTCTGCCGCGGGCGACGAGGTGCAGGGCGTGCAGGGCGGCGGCGCCCCAGCAGGCCGTGGCGGGGTGGGCGGCGGTGTCGTGCCGGGTACCGGCGAGGAGCGGCACGGCGTCGGCGACGGACAGCAGCAGTGCGGGGACGGTGCGGCGGCGGATCCCGGCGCCGTGTCCGCGGACGACGGTGATCTCGCCGGGGACGGCGGGGGTGTCTCCCGCGGTGCCGCCGTCGGGCAGCGGCTCCCCGTCGGGGCTCCAGAAGGCGACCCGTCCGTCGCGGGGCAGGGCCGCGGGACGGAAGACGGCGGCAAGGGTGTGCAGCATGCCCGGTCGTCTCCGTTCCGCTCGGTCGTACGGGCGGCGCGACGTGGACCGCGCCATGGGTGAACGACCTTACGGGGCGGGTCTGACAACGGATCCGGCGCGCGCGGCGGCCGGGTGCCGTTCGGGGTCCGCGGGGCGGGTGCGCGGGGTGGGCCCGCTGCTGCCGGGCGGGCGGTGTCTCATCTCCTTCCGTCGTCCAGGGACTCGTGGCCGCCGTGTGCCTGGTCACTGAGGGCGGCGGGGCTCTCCGGGACGACCGGTAGCGGGAGGTCCGGCATGGCGGGCATCGCCGTCGAGTTGGTCACCGGCGCGTTCAGCGGGGGCTTCACCGCGTGTGCCTCGTGGTGGTGCTCGGCGTCCCGGTCGGGGGCGGAACCGCGTTCCAGGAAGCGCAGCAGTTCGACGGGGATGGGGAGGACCAGGGTGGAGTTCTTCTCGGCGGCGACCGCCATGACGGTCTGGAGCAGGCGCAGCTGCAGTGCCGCCGGGGTCTCGGACATCTGGTGGGCCGCTTCGGCCAGTTTCTTCGAGGCCTGGAGTTCCGCGTCCGCGTTGATGACCCGTGCCCGGCGCTCGCGGTCGGCCTCCGCCTGGCGCGCCATGGAGCGCTTCATCGTCTCCGGCAGCGACACGTCCTTGATCTCGACGCGGTCGACGCTCACGCCCCAGCCGAGCGCCGGGCTGTCGATCATGAGTTCGAGGCCCTGGTTGAGTTTCTCGCGGTTGGAGAGGAGGTCGTCCAGTTCGCTCTTGCCGATGATCGAGCGCAGCGACGTCTGCGCCATCTGGGAGACGGCGAAGCGGTAGTCCTCGACTTTCACGAGGGCGTCGGGCGCGTCGACCACCTTGAAGTAGACGACGGCGTCGACCCTGACCGTGACGTTGTCCCTGGTGATGCCCTCCTGCGCGGGTACGGGCATCGTCACGATCTGCATGTTGACTTTGTGCAGCCGGTCCACGATCGGGATGATCATGGTGAATCCGGGGCCGCGGACCCGATCGCGCAGGCGGCCCAGGCGGAAGACCACGCCCCGCTCGTACTGTTTGACGACCTTGGCCGCGGCCATGACGTAGGCGGCGCACGCGACACCCGCTGTGACACCGACCGCCACGAGATCCTCAACCATCACGGCACCCCCTGCAGTCTCACGCGTCCGGGAGGTTCGGTCTGTGCTTCAACGGTATTCCTGTCCGGTGCGGTGGTCGAGCGCCGTGCGGGGCGGGATGTCCCCTGAGCGGGCGCATCCGGCGTGCGGACCCCCGAGGACGTCCGGCAGGGTCTGAGCAGGAGTCCGCATCACAGACGGGGACCAGTCATGGCCGATCACCGGCGCCTCGGCATCGTCGCCGGGGCAGTGCTTCTGACCACCGCCCTCGCGGGCTGTTCCGGCCTGGGCCGGACGGCTGTGGGCACCGTGAACTACGAGGCCGGGAAGGACCGCGTCGTCACGGTGTCCAATCCCGTGGTCACCGGCTGCCACAAGCTCCTGCCGGCCGGCGCGGTGCGTATCGAGAACGCGACGCTGATCGATCTCATCGCGTACCGGACACCGGACTGCACGGGCGGCGGCACGACGTACATCGCGACGACGCTGTTCAACAACATCGCCCCCGGCACCCAGCCCTGGCTCAGCTACCGCTGGGTCCACTGAGCAGGCGCCGGACCACTGGGCGCGGGCCCGCCGCGCCTGCGCCGGAGGAGGAGCGCCACGAGTTCGGCGTTGCGGTGCCCGCGGACGCGGGCGACGACCGCGAGCGGCAGCGCCACCAGGACGGGTGTGAGGGCGTACTGCCCGTCGAAGACGGTCACCCGGGTGACGAAGGCCCCGGCCATCAGGCCGATCAGTGCCAGCGCCGCGGCCCCGGAGAGGACCGGGACCAGCAGCGCCACCGCGCCGGCCAGTTCCAGCACGCCCACGGCGTACATGAACCAGTCCCCGAATCCGATCCTGTCGAAGGACTCCGCGGCCGAGGAGTGCCCGATCAGTTTGGGGAGGGCGCCGGCACCGCCGAGGAACAGGGCGAGCAGCACCTGCAGCGTCAGGGTCGTCAGATGCGCGCGACGGCCGGTTCCGGAACCGTGGTCCGTGACGGGCGCGCCGGACGGACCGGCGGGAGCGGGGGCACGCGGGGCGGGGGCGGACATGGGGTTCTCCTCTGCGGGGTGTGCCGGGCCGGCGGTCCGTGCGGGCGCCTCGTGACTCCCGCACCGAGTCGGACCGAGACCACCCCCGCGAACTCATCGCCGGCCCGTGACCGGTCCCGGGTCGTTCTCCCGGGTGCCCCGCGGGTGCGGCCCCGGAGGAATTCGGCGCCCGCCCGGCCCGTCCCGCGCGGTCAGGGTGGATCCTGGAGGGGAAGAGGCGATGACGATGCGTACGGGAAACGAACCGGCGACGGCGCGCAGTCCGCTGCGGATGCGCTTCTGGCTGGGTGTCTGGGGACTGCTGTGGGCGGTCGCGGGGACGGCGCTCTTCGCGCTCGCCGAACGCCCCGGGTGGGCTATCGCCTGCGCGGTGCTGACCCTGGTCGTCATGACCGACCTGATGATCGTGGTGCACCGGCTGCACCAGGGGCCGCACTACCAGCCCGGTCCCGGCATCCCGCCCTACGAGCCGGACCACGGGGACAACCGGCGGCGGCGTTAGGGCGCGGGCGGCGCGGCGCCCGAGCCAGGAGCTCGGTCTCAGATCCCGGTGCTCCGCCCCAGGTGCCGACGCTCCGCCCCGGGGCTCGCCGTGCGCCGCGTCCGCCTCCTCGGTCTCAGGTGTCGAAGCGTGCGGCTTCCAGGTACTCGGGCTTGGGATCGAGTGCGGCGGCGAGGCGGAAGTGCCGCTGTGCCTGGTCCGGGCGGCCGGCGCGCTGGAAGGTACGGGCCAGCGCGAAGTGGGCGAATGCGTTGTCGGGTTCGTGGTCGACTATGTGCTGGAACTCGCGCTCGGCCGCGCGCAGTTGGGCGGACGCGAAGTAGGCACGTGCCCGCAGCAGACGGGCCGCCCTGCTCTCCGGGTGGGCGGCGATGACCGAGTCGAGGAGCTTGATCGCCCCGCGCGGGTCCCGCGAGGCGAGCAGTTGCTCGGCCGCGCGGAAGTCGATGACGTGGGTCTCCGGGTTGGTCTCGGGCACGCTCGCATCCTTCCCTCCCCCTCATGTGTTCAACATTCCCGGCCGCGGGGGATTCCCGTGGCCGGGCACGAAGCGGTGCGGGGGCCGGGCCGGGCCGAACCGTCGGCCACGGTCATGACCGAATACGTCCGGGGCGTGCGTCGAAGGCAGCGTCGTCCGCCGCAGGGCGGGGGCGGGGGCCTCTGGTGCGTGGGGTCGCAAGGCGGAGGGAGAAGAGCGCAGCGGGCTGCGCCGACGACCGACAACGCCGCGAAGGTGTGTGCCGGAGGCCCCCGCCCAGACGGGCCTTTCGACACGCGCCCTAGCGCCGCGCCCGCTCGCTCAGCTCCGCCCAGACCCGGCGGACCTGGGGCTCCAGCGCCTCCAGCGGCCCGTCGTTGTCGATGACCACATCGGCGACGGCCCTGCGCTGCTCGCGCGTCGCCTGCGCGGCCATCCGGGCGCGCGCGTCCGACTCGGTCATGCCGCGCTGCCGTACGAGCCGGCCCAGCTGGGTCTCGGGGGCGGCGTCCACGACGACGACCACGTCGTACAGCGGGGCGAGGCCGTTCTCCGTGAGCAGCGGGACGTCGTGAACGACGACCGCGTCGGGGCCTGCCGCGGCCTCCAGCTCGGCCGACCGCGCCCCGACGAGCGGGTGCACGATGGCGTTGAGCCGCGCGAGCCGTTCGGCGTCCGCGAAGACGATCGCGCCGAGCCGTGGCCGGTCGAGGGTGCCCTCGGGGGTGAGTACGCCGGGGCCGAACGCCTCGACGACGGCCGCCAGTCCGGGCGTGCCGGGTTCGACGACCTCCCGGGCGATCTCGTCCGCGTCGATCAGTACCGCGCCGTACGACGCGAGGAGCCGGGACACTTCGCTCTTGCCGGCGCCGATTCCGCCGGTCAGGCCCACCTTCAGCATGGGCCGAAGCTTAGGGGCTGTTCCGCAGTCCCCGGCAGGCGGACGACGACAGCCACGGCGCCTCGACGTGTTGTCGAATCACCCGAGTACACCCGGTATGAGGGCGACTCTCCGCCTTGCGACGCACCGCTTCCGACGTCGCGCCCCGGTCCCCCGGTGACTGCGGGAGAGCCCGTAGGGCAGGCACCGGGCGGGACATTCGGCCGGGACCCGGTGCCGTCAGCCGAGCTCTGCCCCGTCGCCCCGGGCGAACCCCGCCCAGACGGGACTCTGGAAACACGCCCTAGGAGTCGCCTTCGCGTTCGGCGAGGAACCGTTCGAACTGACTGCCGATCTCGTCCGCGGACGGCAACTCCACCGGTTCGGCGACCAGGCTGCCACGCGTGTCGGCGCCGGCGATGGCGTCGTACTGGTGCTCGAGCCCGCGCACCAGGGACGTCAGCTCCTCGTCACCCTCGCCGATCTGGCGTTCGATCTCGGTCTGGACGCGCTGGGCCTGGGTGCGCAGGGTGTGCGCGGCGGCGGGAAGGACCAGACCGGTCGCGGCGGTGATCGCCTCGAGGGCGGTCAGCGCGGCGTCCGGGTACGCGGAGCGGGCCACGTAGTGCGGCACGTGGGCGGCGACTCCGAGGACGTCGTGGCCCCACTGCGCCAGCCGGTACTCGACGAGGGACTCCGCACTTCCGGGCACCTGGGCCTCGTCGAAGGGGCTGCGGTGACCGGGCATCAGGTCCGTGCGGTTGCCGTGCGGGGTGATGCCGACAGGACGGGTGTGGGGTACCCCCATGGGGATGCCGTGGAAGTTGACGGAGAGACGTACGCCGAGCCGCTCGACGATCTGCCGCACGGCCGCGGCGAACAGTTCCCACTCGACGTCCGGCTCGGGACCGGACAGCAGCAGGAACGGGGCGCCGGTGGCGTCCTGGACCAGGCGGACCTCCAGGGACGGGGTCTCGAAACCGGTCCAGCGGTCACGGCGGAAGCTCAGCAGCGGACGGCGGGCGCGGTAGTCGACGAGCCGGTCGTGGTCGAAGCGGGCCACCACCTGGTGGGGCAGCGACTCGAGCAGAGTGTCGATGATCTGCTCACCCGTCTCGCCCGCGTCGATGTACCCGTCGAAGTGGTACAGCATGACGAGTCCGGCCGACTCCTGCGCCAGTGCCACGTCGACGACCGCCAGGCCCTTCGGCTCCCACTCGTACAGACTCTGCGGATCTCGCACCGTTACCGCCCCTTCTCCGTGTCTCCGGTGTCAACCTCGCGGCCGGTGCGATCATTCCCCGCCGGTGCCGGTCCGCTTCGGAGATCCAGGAGGGGCGGGCCGCGGCGTGTCCGGGGCGACGACGGAGGCCCGCCCCCTGAAAAGGGGGCGGGCCTCCGTACCAGTCACCCGGTGGCTGACGGGGAGCTTCTCAGCTCTGGCCGCCGGCCAGCTTCTCGCGGAGCGCGGCGAGGGCCTCGTCCGACGCCAGGGCGCCGGAGTTGTCGTCCGACTCCGAGGAGTACGAACCGCCCTGCGGCGCGGCGGCCGGAGCTGCCTGGCCACCCTCGGCAGCTGCGGCCTCGTCGGCCTCGCGGGACTTGATGACCTGCGCCTGGTGCTGCTCGAAGCGCTGCTGCGCCTCGGCGTACTGGCGCTCCCACTCCTCGCGCTGCTTCTCGTAGCCCTCGAGCCAGTCGTTGGTCTCGGGGTCGAAGCCCTCGGGGTAGATGTAGTTGCCCTGGTCGTCGTAGGACGCGGCCATGCCGTACAGGGTCGGGTCGAACTCGACCGACGCCGGGTCGGCACCGAAGGACTCGTTGGCCTGCTTCAGGGACAGCGAGATCCGGCGACGCTCGAGGTCGATGTCGATGACCTTGACGAAGATCTCGTCGTTGACCTGGACGACCTGCTCCGGGATCTCCACGTGGCGCTCGGCCAGCTCGGAGATGTGGACCAGACCCTCGATGCCCTCGTCCACACGGACGAACGCGCCGAACGGCACCAGCTTCGTGACCTTGCCCGGGACGACCTGGCCGATCTGGTGGGTGCGGGCGAACTGCTGCCACGGGTCCTCCTGCGTCGCCTTCAGCGACAGGGAGACACGCTCGCGGTCCATGTCGACGTCGAGAACCTCGACGGTGACCTCCTGGCCGACCTCGACGACCTCGGACGGGTGGTCGATGTGCTTCCAGGACAGCTCGGAGACGTGCACCAGACCGTCGACGCCGCCCAGGTCCACGAAGGCACCGAAGTTGACGATCGAGGAGACGACGCCGGAGCGGACCTGGCCCTTCTGCAGGGTGGTGAGGAACGTCTGACGGACCTCGGACTGGGTCTGCTCCAGCCAGGCACGGCGGGACAGGACCACGTTGTTGCGGTTCTTGTCCAGCTCGATGATCTTGGCCTCGAGCTCCTTGCCGACGTACGGCTGGAGGTCGCGGACGCGGCGCATCTCGACCAGGGAGGCCGGGAGGAAGCCACGGAGGCCGATGTCGAGGATGAGACCACCCTTGACGACCTCGATGACGGTACCGGTGACGATGCCGTCCTCTTCCTTGATCTTCTCGATGGTGCCCCAGGCACGCTCGTACTGGGCGCGCTTCTTCGAGAGGATCAGGCGGCCCTCCTTGTCCTCCTTCTGGAGGACCAGGGCCTCGATCTCGTCACCGACGGCGACGACCTCGTTCGGGTCGACGTCGTGCTTGATCGAGAGCTCGCGGCTCGGGATGACACCTTCGGTCTTGTAACCGATGTCGAGCAGGACCTCGTCCCGGTCGACCTTCACGATGACGCCGTCGACGATGTCGCCGTCGTTGAAGTACTTGATCGTCTCGTCGATCGCGGCGAGGAAGGCTTCCTCGTTACCGATGTCGTTGACCGCAACCTGCGGGGTGGTGGCGGTGGTCTCGGTGCTGCTCGTCATGTGGGAAAGGGCTCCGGTACGGACATTGAAGTCGTAGGTACTGCTACGCCGTGAGCCCGTATCGCAGCTGAAGAAGCCGGACAGCCAAGGAAGCGCCAACCCGAGAGGAATGGCGCCTCGAGAACCGAGGGGACATACAACAGATGCGAGCGCGGCCTGCTCCGTCTGAGGCGCGCAAGCCCGCAGCGCAACCTTTAGCATACGGGGGCGGCAGGGCACGGTCAATGCGCGAAGGCCCCCACCCGGGGCGGAACACCGCATACCCGGCACAACTAAGGTTTGCCGAGGCCATGATGGCCGCGCCTCGCCCCCCGCGACACGGCCGCAGGGCCGTCCCGGCCCTTCCGGGCGAGATACCAGCAACGTACAACGACGGGCGAGATGATCCAAGAGTACGAACCGGAGGCGACCAGGCGTGACGCCGGTGGCGCGGAGAGCAGCCGGGCGAACCGCGGCTGGTGGGACCGCAACGCCGACGAGTACCAGTCCGAGCACGGCTCCTTCCTCGGGGACGACCGCTTCGTCTGGGGACCCGAGGGACTGGACGAGGAGCAGGCCCGGCTGCTCGGCCCGGCGGAGGCCCTGCGGGGCGCCGACGTGCTGGAGATCGGCGCCGGCGCGGCGCAGTGCTCCCGCTGGCTGCTGGCCCAGGGCGCGCGGCCGGTGGCACTGGACCTCTCGCACCGCCAGCTCCAGCACGCCCTCCGGCTCGGCACCGGCTTCCCGCTCGTCGAGGCGGACGCGGGCGCGCTGCCCTTCGCCGACGGCTCCTTCGACCTGGCGTGCTCCGCGTACGGGGCCGTGCCGTTCGTGGCCGACCCGGTGGGCGTGTTCCGGGAGGTGCGTCGGGTGCTGCGGCCGGGCGGGCGGTGGGTCTTCTCGGTCACGCACCCGATCCGCTGGGCGTTCCCCGACGAGCCCGGCCCCGAGGGGCTGAGCATCGCCGCCTCGTACTTCGACCGCACCCCGTACGTGGAGCAGGACGAGCAGGGAAGGGCCGTCTACGTGGAGCACCACCGGACGATCGGGGACCGGGTCCGCGACGTGGTGGCGGGCGGCTTCCGGCTGGTCGACCTGGTCGAGCCGGAGTGGCCCGCGTGGAACGGCCAGGAGTGGGCCGGCTGGTCCCCGTTGCGCGGGAACCTGATCCCGGGGACGGCGGTCTTCGTCTGCGAGCGGAGCGGGTCGGGTCCCCGGGCGGAGGACGGGTGACGTGATCCGCGAGGACGCCCTGGCCGGGCTTCCCGTGCGCGGCGCCCTGCCCGCGCTGGAGCGCGCCCTCGACGCGCACGGCACCGCGGTGCTGTGCGCCCCGCCCGGCACGGGCAAGACGACGCTGGTGCCGATCGCGCTCGCCGGGCTCCTGGGCCATGCCGGCGCCCGCGGCCGGGTCGTGGTCGCCGAGCCGCGGCGGATCGCGGCACGCGCGGCCGCCCGGCGGATGGCGTGGCTGCTGGGCGAGAGGGTGGGCGGCCGGGTCGGCTTCACGGTGCGCGGGGAGCGGGTCGTGGGGCCGGACACCACGATCGAGGTCGTCACCACGGGTGTGCTGCTCCAGCGGCTCCAACGCGACCAGGAGCTCGCCGGGGTCGGCACCGTGGTCCTCGACGAGTGCCACGAGCGGCATCTGGACGCGGACACGGTGGCCGCGTTCCTGCTGGACGTACGCCAGACGCTGCGGCCGGAACTGCGGCTGCTGGCGGCGTCGGCCACGACGGACGCGGAGGGCTGGGCCCGGCTCCTCGGCGGCGCGCCGGTGGTCGAAGCCGAGGGCGTCGCCCATCCCGTCGACGTGGTGTGGGCGCCGCCCGGGCGGCCGGTGCGTCCGCCGCACGGCATGCGGGTCGATCCGGCACTGCTCGCGCACGTGGCGTCGGTGGTCCGCAGGGCCCTCGCCGAGCGGGGCGGGGACGTGCTCTGCTTCCTGCCGGGGGTGGGGGAGATCGCGCGGGTCGCCGGGCTGCTCGGGGACGGCGCCGGGGCCGAGGTGCTGCAGGTGCACGGGCGGGCGCCGGCGGCCGTGCAGGACGCGGTGCTCTCCCCCGGGCGGCGCCGCAGGGTCGTGCTGGCGACGTCGGTCGCCGAGTCGTCGCTGACCGTCCCGGGCGTGCGGATCGTCGTGGACTCGGGACTGGCGCGGGAGCCGCGCACCGATCACGCGCGCGGCCTCGGCTCGTTGACGACCGTGCGTGCCTCCCGGGCGGCGGCCCGGCAACGGGCGGGCCGGGCGGGGCGGGAGGCGCCCGGCGCGGTCTACCGCTGCTGGGCCGAGGCGGAGGACGCCAGGCTGCCCCGCTTCCCCGCGCCGGAGATCCAGGTGGCGGACCTGACGGCGTTCGCCCTGCAGGCGGCGTGCTGGGGTGATCCGGACGCCTCCGGGCTCGCCCTGCTGGATCCGCCACCCGCGGGTGCGATGGCCGCGGCCCGCTCGGTCCTCGGCGCCGTGGGTGCGGTCGGCGCGTCGGGCCGGGCGACGGACCGGGGACGGCGCATGGCACGTCTCGGCCTCCACCCGCGTCTCGCGCGGGCCCTGGTCGACGGCGCGTCCGAGGTGGGTTCCCGCCGTGCCGCGGAGGTCGTCGCGCTGCTGAGCGAGGAGCCCCCGCGCGAGTACGGGGACGACCTGGCGGCCGTCTGGCGCACGGCCAGGCGGGGCGATGACGCGTACGGTGCGCGCTGGCGTGCGGAGGCGGACCGGCTGGCCCGCTCGCTCGGCGGCGCCGGGAGCGCCTCGGGCCGTCCGGCGGCCGCCTCCGACGACACGGTCGCGGGGTTCGTGGCCGCGTTGGCGTTCCCCGAGCGGGTGGCGCGGGCGCGGGGCGGCACGTCGTACCTGATGGTCTCCGGGACCGGTGCGGAGCTCGGCGAAGGGTCACCGCTGCGGAGTGCCCCCTGGCTGGCGGTGGCGGTGGCCGACCGGCAGGCGCAGGCGGCGTCCGCGCGGGTGCGGCTCGCCGCCGTCGTGGACGAGGAGACCGCGCGCACCGCCGCCGGGCATCTGGGCACCCGGGGCGAGGAGGTGCGCTGGGAGGACGGCGACGTCGTGGCCCGGCGGGTGGAGCGGCTCGGCGCGGTGGAACTCTCCGTGCGCCCGCTTCCGGAGCCGGGGGCGGGCCTGGTGCGGGACGCGCTGCTGGAGGGCCTCCGGCAGACGGGTCCGGGGCTGCTCGCGTGGTCGCGGGACGCCGCGGCGCTGCGGCAGCGGCTCGGCTTCCTCCATCGGGTGCTGGGGGCGCCCTGGCCCGACGTCTCGGACACGTCCCTGCTGGATCGCGCCGGTGAGTGGCTGGAACCGGAGTTGTCCCGGGCCCGGCGCCGGGCCGATCTGGCGAGGATCGACGCCGGGGAGTGCCTGCGGCGGCTGCTCCCGTGGGCGGCGGGCGAGGCCGCACGCCTCGACGAACTGGCCCCGGAGCGGATCGAGGTGCCGAGCGGCTCGCGGATCCGGGTGGACTATTCAGGCGAGCAGCCCGTGCTGGCCGTGAAGCTCCAGGAGCTGTTCGGGCTCCAGGAGACGCCGCGCCTCGCCGGGGTGCCCGTACTCGTCCATCTCCTCTCCCCGGCGGGCCGCCCCGCGGCGGTGACCGCGGACCTGGCGTCGTTCTGGCGCGACGGGTACCGGGCGGTGCGCGCGGAGCTGCGCGGGCGCTACCCGAAGCATCCCTGGCCGGAGGATCCGGGGACGGCGGAGCCCACGCGCGGTGTGAAGCGCTGACCTGCGGACGCGGCGGCGGGGTGGGGCCCGGGCCGCACGGTCACGCCCGGGCCGGTTCGGGCCCGGGTGCGGGCGCGGAGCCGCCGTCCGGCCGGCGCGAACGCGCTTCGAGGAGGAGGGAGAGCACGAGGAGGCCGGTGCCGAGGGTCAGGAACGTCCACGGCAGCCGGGAGACCAGGAGGAGCACGAGGCCGCGGTTGGACGACACCAGGGCGACGGTGTGGTCCACGTAGTCCTCGCGCATCTTGACGTGCCCGGAGAACGCGGTCACCTTGTCACGGCCGCCGAGGAGCGACCCCCCGCGCAGTTCCTCGGTGTGGATCTCCTCGCCGTTGACGGGCGCCCCCGTGACGGGTTCGACCCAGAACATGCGCTTGGTGGTGTACCAGCGCGTGGTGCCGGTCTGCTTCTCCAGCGTCGTCGCGTCGATGCCGGGCATCGGCATCTTCTTCGGGTACGGCACCTTGGTCCACGGGACCGTCTGCTCGAAGTAGTAGACCTCCAGGCCGCGGAAGGTGCGGGTGCCCCGGTAGTGGATGGGGGCCGAGGTCCTGGTCTGGGCGTCGAAGTAGGCGTAGTCCCGCTTCTCGGTGAGGAAGGGCCACTTGAACTCGATGCCCTCGCGCCGGACCGGGTCCCCGTCGACGGCCTCCCCCGTGGCGTGCACGGGAGCCTGGGTGTGGGCGTCGAAGATGTACCGCTCGGGGATCTGGGAGACCGCTTCCCCGTCCGGCCCCTGGACGTAGGACAGCGAGTCCCAGACGACCACGTCCCGGCCCGCGTCGCGCTCGATCCGCTCCGACTCCTCCACGTTGCCCTTGAGGGTCTGCACGATGGTGACCTTCTCCACCTGCTTCGGCTGCATGGTGTCGTACTGCAGCAGGGTCGCGGGCCTCGCCTCGAGCACCATCTCCTGGTACTGGCTCGGCGGGATCTTCGCGAGCCGGGGGAAGGCGTACCAGCGCAGCACCGGCGCCAGCGCCGCGAAGAAGACGGCGAAGGACAGGAGCACGAGACTGGCTCTGCGGCGCACGGCGCTGCTCCTCCCGCTACTTCTTGGGGCCGGGGACGGTGGTGAGGAGCGGTCTGGGCGAGGTCTCCCCGGACGGTACGTCGAGCACGGCGATGAGCAGCACGACGAGGAGCACCGGGGCCAGCCCGACGGCGGCGGCGACGAGGGCGCGCATGGTCGGCCTCCCGAGTACGCGATCTGATGAAGCGTCAGAACAGCGGGCGGGGGCACCGTAGCAACGGGGCGTCGAGATGAGAACACGTCGCACCGCACACGGCACCGCCCCTCCGCGTGGGAAAGCGCGAAAGGGGCGGTGGTCCGAGGCGGAGCAGGTCAGACGGGCGGGGCCTCGGGGGCGGCGACCTTCAGTTCGACGGTCAACGTGGCGCCGCCCTCGGTCGTCAGACGCAGCAGGAACGTGCCGGACTGCTCGTCCGAGAAGATCTGCGGCAGCACCAGCAGACCGTCGGCGCCGGTCTTCAGCCCGGTGAGGGTGCGGACGGGCTTTTCCTCGGCGTCCTTGAAGTACGGTCCCCCGGTGTTCTCGGCGGGGTCGTCGGCCGAGGTGACCATCGTGGCCGTGACCGCCACACCCGCGGCCACCTCGCCCTTGAACGTGGCCTTGACCTCGACCGCGTCGGCGAACTCCGAGGACGGCGCCGCGGTCGGCTCCTTGTCGCCGGTCCGGACGAGCGCGTCGGCCTGGCGGGCGATGACGGTCGCGGTGCAGTCGAGCCGGGGCAGGGCGCGTCCGGCGACGGTGACGCGGATGGTGAAGTCGCCGGCCTCCTCACCGGCTTTCAGCGCGGGTGCGACGGCGACGCCGTCCTCGCCGGTGCGTACGACCGCGGTGGTGCGGTTGCCGGAGAACCGGGCGTCGGTCGCGCCGACGATCTCGAAGACGAGGTCGGCCCCGACGACCGACCGGCCCGAGCGGCTCTTCGCCCGGACCTTGGGTAGGACGGCGAAGTCCTCGCCGGCGACGGCCGTGGGACGACCGTCGCCCGCGTTCTCGATGGCGAACACCGTCGCGGCGGGCGGAGGGGTCGGAATCGGGGTCGGCGTCGGCGTCGGCGTCGGGCTCGGGGTCGTCGGCGTCGACGGACCCGGGGACGGCGTGCCGGTGTCCGGCTTCGACGGGTCCGGGGACGGCTTGGGGCTCCCGGTCGAACCGCCGGGGTTCGAGGGGGACGGTGAAGTGCCGGGGTTCGAGGGGGACGGCGAAGTGCCGGGGGTGACACCCGGCGTGGCCTGTGCGGCCGGTGCGGCGACCGTCCCGGTGGAGCCGCTCTTGCTGCGGCCGACCGGCAGCACTCCCGAGCCGTCGGGGACCTCGTGCGTGCCGCGCTTGTAGTACTCGAACCAGGACAGAACCGTCCGGAGGTACTCCCGGGAGCGGTTGTAGCTCAGGATCGCCTTGTCGAGGTCCTCCTTGACGGACAGGTCGCGGCCGCCGGCACAGAGGTACTTCGCGGCGGCGAGGGCCGCGTCGTAGATGTTGTTCGGATCCTTGCGGCCGTCGCTGTTGGCGTCCTGGCCCCAGGTGGCCCAGGTGGACGGGATGAACTGCATCGGGCCGACGGCGCGGTCGTGCGTGCGGTCGCCGTCGTAGGCGCCGTTGTCGGTGTCCGAGATGTTGGCGAACCCGACACCGTTCAGCACCGGGCCGAGTATCGGGGAGAAAGTCGTGCCGTTGGCGTCGACCCGGCCGCCGCGCGCCTGCCCGGACTCGACCTTGCCTATCGCGGCCAGCAGTTGCCAGGGGACCCTGCAGCCGGGGTCGCTGGCGGCGACGGCCTGCTCGGCCTGCTTGTACGCGGCCAGCACCGTGGCCGGAATACCGGCCTCCGCCGGGCCGACGACCGGCAGGTGGGGCGACACGCCCGGCTTGTTGGGGCTGTTCAGCGGTGGCAGGTCCGTGAAGTAGGGGGAGTTGCCGGTCGCCGAGGAGCCCGACTGAGGGGCGGACCCGGATGCCGGGGCGTCGCCGCCGGTGGCGGTGGGCACGACACCCGGCGCCTGCGACGCGGAGAGTGCGGCCACCGCGACCGCCGCCACCGCTGTCGTGGTGGCCCCCTTGCGCAGCCGACGGCCGAATTGCGCTGCCATACCCCTGATCCCTCCCCATAGGCGGCCGTTCGCGCTCCCCGCGCAACGTCCCGTGCGACATTACGGCAACTCCCGGCGCCGCGTAACAGTCACCCCGGCCGCCGGCGCCCGGCGTTCACCCCGCGTCCACGGACGGCATACGGGCGTCCGGTACGCACGGCGCCCGGTCGGGTTCCCGCATACTGGGCCGCATCGCTCGAACAAGGTCTCACGGGGGCGGCACCATGCCATTCACGCTCAGCCACGCCGCGGCGGTCCTGCCCGGCATCCGCAGGAACGGTGCAGCCCGGGGGCCGCTGGTCGCGTCGGCACTGGTCGCGGGCTCGTTCGCACCCGACATGACCTACTTCGCGGCGAGCGCCCTGCCGGGTGCGATGCGCTTCGGCGAAGTGACGCACGGCCCGCTGGGGGTGCTCACGGTCGACGTCGTCATCGCGGCGGGACTGGTGGGTCTCTGGCTGATGGTGCGTGAACCGCTGCTGGCCCTGCTGCCGCAGCACCTGCAGGCACGCGCCCACGCCATGGTGCGCGGCAACACCCAGCAGGACCGGACGCGGGCGTCGCTGGCGCTGTGGTTCTGGGTCTCGGCGGCGATCGGTGCTGCGACGCACGTCGTCTGGGACGCTTTCACACACTTCGACCGCTGGGGCACGCGGGCGCTGCCGGTACTGACCGAATCCCTCGCGGGATTCCCCCTCTACACGTACACGCAGTACGGGAGTTCGATCGTGGCGCTGGTGGCGCTGGGCTGGTTCGCGGGGTCCGCCTGGAAGCGCACCTCGGGGCGCACCGGGCCGGCACCCGTGCCGTCGCTGGGTCGGCGCGGACGGTGGGCCGCCGTGGCGCTGCTGACGCTGTGCGTGCTCGCGGGAACCGTGCACCGCTGCGTGCGCTGGTACGCGTACTGGGGCCGGGTCGACACGCCGCTCGACATCATCCCGACCGCGTGCTTCGGGGCGGGGGCGGGGCTTGCGGCGGGGGTCGTGCTGTACGGCGCGGCGGTCCGGCTGCGGTCACGCCGCGGCGCGAGCCAGGACGCGGCGCCCTCCCGGGAGCCTGCGGGCGTGTCCTGACGGGTGCCGCCCGTCAGGATCCCGCGTCGGAGCCCGGGAGGCCCGAACGCGGAGACGCCGACCACTCGTCGGGGGAAGCCTCCACCCGCGCGCCGCGACGCCCGCGCGGGAACGCGTGACCCCGGACGGAGACCGAGGGCGCACCGGCCGGCACGCCGTCGCCGAACGGACGCCGGCCCCGAACGACCTTCGGACCGCCCCGCGGGCGCCCACCGCCTCACGGACGAACGCGGGCGTCGCGCCCCGCAGGGGCGTGCGGGCGCCCACCGCCCGTACATCCCGGCCGGGCACACGCCGTGTCCCTCACGCCATCGCCGATCGATCCCACCGAACGACCTTCGGACCGCCCCGCGGGCGCCCACCGCCTCACGGACGAACGCGGGCGTCGTCCCCGCGCGGGCGCGAAGCGCCTCACGGACACACGCGAACGCGGCGGCTGCCGGACGGACGCGAAACGCCCGTACCGCCCCGGGACGCCCGCTCCCGGCGGCGTCAGTGCGCGGCGGACTCCCAGTCCGGGCCCACGCCCACCGAGACGTCGAGGGGTGCGCGCAGTTCCGCCGCCGCGGACATCTCGCGGCGGACGAGTTCCTCGACCCGCTCGCGCTCGCCCGGGGCGATCTCCAGAACGATTTCGTCGTGGACCTGGAGCAGCATCCGCGAGGCGAGACCCGCCTCCCGCAGCGCCGCGTCCACCCGCAGCATCGCCATCTTGACGATGTCCGCCGCCGTGCCCTGGATCGGCGCGTTCAGCGCCATGCGCTCGGCCGCCTCACGGCGCTGGCGGTTGTCGCTGTTGAGGTCCGGGAGGTAGCGACGGCGGCCGAACATCGTCGCCGTGTAGCCCGTGGCGCGTGCCTCGTCCACGACGCGGCGCAGATAGTCGCGGACGCCGCCGAACCGCTCGAAGTAGGTGTCCATCAGGGCCCGCGCCTCGGCCGCCTCGATGTTCAGCTGCTGGCTGAGGCCGAAGGCGGAGAGACCGTAGGCCAGTCCGTACGACATCGCCTTGATCTTGCGGCGCATCTCGGCGTCGACCGCGGACCGTTCGACGCCGAAGACCTGCGAGGCCACGGTCGTGTGCAGGTCCTCGCCCGAGGTGAACGCCTCGATCAGGCCCTCGTCCTCCGAGAGATGGGCCATGACCCGCAGTTCGATCTGACTGTAGTCGGCGGTCATCAGGGACTCGAAGCCCTCGCCGACGACGAAGCCGCGGCGGATCGCCCGACCCTCGTCCGTGCGCACCGGCACGTTCTGCAGGTTCGGGTCGGTGGAGGAGAGCCGTCCGGTCGCGGCGACGGTCTGGCTGAAGGTGGTGTGGATCCGGCCGTCCGCGGCGATGGTCTTGATCAGGCCCTCGACGGTGGAGCGCAGCCGGGCCTGCTCGCGGTGGCGGAGCATGATGACGGGCAGCTCGTGGTCGGTCTGGTTCGCGAGCCAGGCCAGCGCGTCGGCGTCGGTCGTGTAACCGGTCTTGGTCTTCTTGGTCTTGGGGAGGTTGAGCTCCCCGAAGAAGACCTCCTGGAGCTGCTTGGGCGAGCCGAGGTTGAACTCGTGGCCCACGGAGGCATGGGCCTCCTTCACCGCCTGCTGCACGGCTCCCGCGAACTGCTGCTCCATGGCCTCGAGATGGGCCCGGTCGGCGGAGATGCCGTGCCGCTCCATCCTGGCCAGCAGCAGTGACGTGGGCAGTTCCATGTCGTGCAGCAGCTCGCCGGCACCGACCTCGCCGAGCCTGCCGCCGAAGGCCTCGCCCAGGTCGAGGACGGCGCGGGCCTGCGCCATCAGCGCGTCGGCCTCGGCCTGCTCGTCCTCCGCGCCGAAGGCCAGTTGCCCGTCGGCCGCGGCGGGGGCCAGCTCGCGATGGAGGTACTCGACGGAGAGGGCGTCCAGCGCGAAGGACCGGCGCCCGGGCTTCACCAGGTAGGCGGCCAGGGCCGTGTCCATCGTGATGCCCCGGATGTCCCAGCCGTGCTCGGGGAAGACCCGCAGTGCCTCCTTGGCGCCGTGCACGACCTTGGGACGGTCGGGGTCGGAGATCCAGGAGGCGAAGGCACGCTCGCCGGCCTCGTCGAGCTGGGTCGTGTCGAACCAGGCCGCCGCTCCCCCGGCGGCCGCGAGAGCGATCTCGCTGACGCTGCCCACGCCCAGAGCCCAGGCGGCGACCGTGGCGACACCGAGCGGCTGGGCGCCGTGCCGCTCCAGCCAGGGGGCCAGTTCGCCCGCGCCGAGCACGCTGGCGTCGAGCTCCACACCGGCCGCCGGGGCCGGGGGCTCGTCCTCGGCGGCGCCCGGGTCGACGGCGAGCAGCCGCTCGCGCAGGCTCGGGTTACGGATCTCCAGGACCTCCAGGAAGCCCTTCAGCGCGGTCCGGTCGTAGGGCGCGCGCTCGAGGTCGCCGACGGACTTCGGCAGCTCCACGTCACGGACCAGTTCCGTCAGGTGACGGTTGAGCTTGACGGCCTCCAGATGGTCCCGGAGCGCCTGGCCGACCTTGCCCTTGACCTCGTCGGCGCGCTCCACGAGCTCCGCGAACGAGCCGAACTGGTTGATCCACTTCGTGGCCGTCTTCTCGCCGACGCCGGGGATGCCCGGGAGGTTGTCGGACGGGTCGCCGCGGAGGGCGGCGAAGTCCGGGTACTGGGAGGGGGTCAGCCCGTACTTCTCCTGGACCTTCCCCGGGGTGAACCGGGTCAGCTCGGAGACGCCCTTGGTCGGGTACAGCACGGTGACGTGGTCGGAGACGAGCTGGAAGGAGTCCCGGTCGCCGGTGACGATCAGGACCTCGAAGCCGGCGGCCTCGGCCCGGGTGGCGAGGGTCGCGATGATGTCGTCGGCCTCGAAGCCGTCCACGGCGAACCGGACCGCGTTCATCGTGTCGAGCAGTTCGCCGATCAGCTCGACCTGGCCCTTGAACTCGTCCGGCGTCGAGGAGCGGTTTGCCTTGTACTCGGGGAAGTCCTGGGAGCGCCAGGTCTTGCGGGACACGTCGAAGGCCACGGCGAAGTGCGTGGGCGCCTCGTCGCGGAGCGTGTTCGCCAGCATCGACGCGAAGCCGTAGACCGCGTTCGTCGTCTGGCCGCTCGCGGTCGTGAAGTTCTCCGCGGGCAGCGCGAAGAACGCCCGGTACGCCAGCGAGTGCCCGTCCATGAGGAGCAGGCGGGGACGGGTTTCCTCTGAGGTCTTCCTCGATGCTGTCTCAGCCACGGACACGATCCTGCCACGGACCGCCGACAAAGCCGCCCACGGCCGCCGGGGTCAGGCCACCGCGCACGCGTGACAGGATCGGTGGCGTACAGCCCATCCTCTCGTCCGCGCTCGAAGGGGAGCACGATGGCCACCAAGCCGCCCGAAGACGACCCGGTGCAGGACGCACCCCGGGTCGAGGCGCCCCGGCACGCCGCGGCCGGACTCCCGGCGATCGGGCACACACTCAGGGTCGCTCAGCGGCAGATGGGGCCGGTGCGCACCGCGCGCACCCTCCTCAGGGTGAACCAGAAGGACGGCTTCGACTGCCCCGGCTGCGCCTGGCCCGAGGGCGAGCGCCGTCATGTGGCGGAGTTCTGCGAGAACGGCGCGAAGGCGGTGGCGGAGGAGGCGACGCTGCGCCGGGTCACGCCGGACTTCTTCGCCGCCCACCCGGTGTCCGACCTGGCCTCCCGCAGCGGATACTGGCTGGGCCAGCAGGGCCGCATCACCGAGCCCGTGTACCTGGCGGAGGGCGCCGACCACTACGAGGCGGTGACCTGGGAGCGGGCCTTCGCGATCGTCGCCGAGGAGCTGGGGGCGCTCGGCTCCCCCGACGAGGCCCTCTTCTACACCTCGGGCCGCACCAGCAACGAGGCCGCCTTCCTGCTGCAGCTCTTCGCCCGCGAGTTCGGCACCAACAACCTGCCGGACTGCTCCAACATGTGCCACGAGTCCTCGAGCTCGGCGCTGACCGAGACGCTGGGCGTGGGCAAGGGCAGCGTCTCCCTGGAGGATCTGCACCGGGCCGACCTGATCGTCGTCGCCGGGCAGAACCCGGGGACGAACCACCCGCGGATGCTGTCCGCGCTGGAGGAGGCCAAGCGGTCCGGCGCGAAGATCATTTCGGTGAATCCGCTGCCGGAGGCCGGGCTCGAGCGGTTCAGGAACCCGCAGACGGCGCGGGGCATGCTCAAGGGCGTCCAGCTCACCGACCTCTTCCTCCAGATCCGCATCGGCGGCGACCAGGCCCTCTTCCGGCTCCTGAACAAGCTGATGCTCCAGGTGCCGGGCGGAGTCGACGAGGCGTTCGTCCGGGAGCACACGCACGGTTACGAGGAGTTCGCCGCCGCGGCGCGCGCCGCCGACTGGGACGAGACGCTCGCCGCGACCGGCCTCGACCGCGCGGACATCGAGCGAGCGGCGAGCATGGTCCTCGCCTCGGAGCGGACGATCGTCTGCTGGGCGATGGGCCTGACCCAGCACAAGCACGCCGTCGCGACCATCCGCGAGATCGTCAACCTGCTGCTGCTGCGCGGCTGCGTCGGCCGTCCCGGCGCGGGCGTGTGCCCGGTGCGCGGGCATTCCAACGTCCAGGGCGACCGCACGATGGGCATCTTCGAGCGCCCTTCGGACGCCTTCCTCGACGCCCTGGAGAAGGAGTTCGGCTTCGCCCCGCCGCGGCACCACGGCCTGGACACGGTCCGGGCCATCAGGGCGCTGCGGGACGGCGAGTCGAAGGTGTTCTTCGCCATGGGCGGCAACTTCGTGGCCGCCACGCCCGACACGGACATCACCGAGGCGGCGATGCGCCGCGCCCGGCTCACCGTGCACGTGTCGACGAAGCTCAACCGCTCGCACGCGGTGACCGGGACGCGGGCGCTGATCCTGCCCACGCTCGGCCGGACCGACAGGGACGAGCAGAGGAGCGGCCGCCAGTTCGTGACGGTCGAGGACTCCATGGGCATGGTGCACGCGTCCCGCGGCAACCTTCCGCCGGCGAGTGAGCACCTGCTGTCCGAGCCGGCGATCGTGGCCCGACTGGCCCGGGCGGTGCTCGGCCCGGGGTCGAGGACCCCGTGGGAGGAGTTCGAGGAGGACTACGCCACGATCCGGGACCGGATCTCCCGGGTGGTGCCCGGCTTCGAGGACTTCAACAAGAGGATCGCCCGCCCCGGCGGCTTCACCCTGCCCCACGCCCCGCGCGACGAGCGCCGCTTCCCCACGGCTACGGGCCGGGCCAACTTCACGGCGGCGCCGGTCGAGTACCCGGAGGTTCCCGAGGGCCGGCTGCTGCTGCAGACCCTGCGCTCCCACGACCAGTACAACACCACGATCTACGGGCTCGACGACCGGTACCGCGGTGTCAGGGGCGGCCGCCGCGTCGTCCTCGTCCACCCGGAGGACGCGGCGGAGCTGGGGCTCGCGGACGGCTCGTACGCCGATCTCGTCAGCGAGTGGACGGACGGCGTGGAGCGCCGGGCCCCCGGCTTCCGCGTGGTGCACTACCCGACCGCCCGGGGCTGCGCCGCCGCGTACTACCCGGAGACCAACGTCCTGGTGCCGCTGGACGCCACCGCGGACACCAGCAACACCCCCGCCAGCAAGTCCGTGATCGTGCGTCTGGAACAATCACCGACCGACTGAGCGTTCGCTCAGGCGACGGAGCCCCAGGACACCACAGACGCACGACGATCGGAGCCGGCCCATGGGTGAGCAGACGACGGTGAAGTTCCCGCAGGAGGTCATCGACGAGTACGCCGCACTCGGTGTCGACCTGCCCTCGCTGTTCTCGGCGGGGACCCTCGGCAACCGGATGGGTGTGCAGGTCGTCGAGGCCTCCGCGGAGCGCGTCGTCGGGACGATGCCGGTGGAGGGCAACACTCAGCCGTACGGCCTGCTGCACGGCGGGGCGTCCGCGGTGCTGGCCGAGACCCTCGGGTCGGTCGGGTCGATGCTGCACGGCGGCAGTTCGAAGATCGCCGTCGGTGTGGACCTCAACTGCACGCACCACCGGGGTGTGCGCTCCGGGCAGGTCACGGGCGTGGCGACACCGGTACACCGGGGCCGCTCCACCGCCACCTACGAGATCGTGATCACCGATGAGCAGGACAAGCGGGTCTGCACGGCCCGGCTGACCTGCCTGCTGAGGGACGTCCGTCCCCAGGACGCGGACCACGTCCCGGGGACGGACGGCTGACGCGCGCCCGCAGGGTCTGACGGGACAGCCCTCAGGGGGCGACCGGCAGGGTGACGCTGCTGATACCGGCCCGGACGGCGAGTTCCGTCCCGGCCGGGTGGCGCAGGGTGTGGTCGTGGTCGGTCGAGATCAGCACGACTCCCAGCCGGTGCCCCTTCTTGAAGACGTGGTCCTGGGGCTGCATCGCCCACTCCAGTCGGTACTCGCGGCCCTCGACGACCGTGCTCTGCCGCTCGACCGAGTCCCGGTTGCGGATGTCCAGCCAGCCGCGCGAGACGATCTTGAAGTCGGCCGTCTCGGTGCGGTGGCGGGTGCGGTAGGCGCATCCGGTGTCCCCGGGGATGCCCTCGCCGTAGCAGACCTGCTGCGTGGTGTCCGTGACGGTGCCTGCCGTCGCCCGGGTGTCGGTGCCGTAGTCGACCAGCAGCGCGGTCACGTACGGCGACGAGCCGTCGAGCGAGGCCCGTACCGACATCTCCGGCACGCCGTTGACCCTCAGATCGGCCGGCAGCGGACGGGTGGTGTAGGCGAGCCGGTCGGGCCGTGCCGCACCGGGGTCCGTCACCAGTTGCTCGGCGGGTACGGTGCGGCCCCGGTCGGTCGCCTGCTGCCGCACGGGCCTGCCCGGCAGCGGTGAGAGCCCGTCCTCGGTCAGCCACAGTCTGACGTCACGGGTGCCGCGCGCCGGCCAGTCGGACTGCCGCCGCCAGCTGAAGTCCGACTGCTCGACCTCGACGGGCGGTGCGGTGAGCGCGCCGTTGTCCAGCCCGTACAGCCAGTGGTCGAACCACTGGTGCAGCTGGTCGAGCCACTCCTCCATGCGCAGTGGCATCGGGTTGACGTGGCCCGCCTGATGGAGCCACAGCTTCCGCGGGACGCCGTGCCTCTTCAGCGCCTCCCACAACCGCCCGAAGTGCCGCGTCTTCACGTTCCAGTCGTTGCCGCCGTGGACGAGGAAGACGCCCGCCTTGATCCCGCCGACGTCGCGGAGGTAGTCCCGCTCCTTCCAGAAGGGGGTGAAGTCCCCCGTCACCCGGTCCTGTTCGGCGGTGAGCCGGTCGATGACGGGCCGGCAGACCTCCCGGTCGGCGCGGGTGTGCACGTACTTCGCGAGGACGTCGGCGTCCTCGCCCTGGTAGCCGCCGGGCGCCACCACTCCGCCGCCCGCGCGGTAGTAGTCGTACCAGGACGAGATCCCCGAGATCGGCACGATGGCCTTGAGCCCCTCGACCCCGGTCGTGGCGACGGCCGTCGGCAGGGTGCCGTTGTACGAGATGCCCATCATCGCCGTGTCGCCCGTCGACCAGGCGGCGCCCACGGGCCTGCCGTCGGGGTCCCAGCCCCGGGCGCGGCCGTTCAGCCAGTCGACGGCAGCCTTCGCGCCGAGCGTCTCGTTGCGGCCGCCCGAGGTCGGGCAGCCGGTCGAGCCGCCCGTGCCGAGGCTGTCGACCTGCGCCACCGCGTAGCCGCGTGGGAGGAAGTAGTTGTCCGTGTAACCGGACCAGGGCGCCGACGAGGCGGACGGCCCGGCGGATCCCTGCTCCTCGTACGGGGTCACCGGTCCGGGGACCCGCTCGTCCCCGGTGAGCCGGCCGTGCGCGGGCAGACCGTCCACGTCCACGTCGACGTCGTGGTACCGGACGTCGTTGCCACCCGCCCAGTAGGGGCTGGCCTCGACGATGGTGGCGACCTTCAGCCCCGCGTCGGTCTCCTTGGGACGCAGGATCCTCATCCGTACCGTGTCGCGCCGGCCGTCGCCGTCGCTGTCCGCCTCGGTCTCGATGTCGACCTGCTGGTGGACGGCGTCGGCACGGGAGAAGACGGGCTGGGTCCGGTTGCCCACGATGCTCAGCGCCGGGTCGTCCGCCCGCGCCGCCGGCGCGGGCAGCGCCGACATCAGCGACACGGCCAGCGCGGCCGTGCCCCATCGGTACGCCGTGCGGGCACGCGCCACGCGGGCCGCGCCTGTTCGGGGGGATCTCGCCATTCGTGCCCTCCAGGGCCGGGGTTGGTGACGATCACGGGTGACGATCACGCGGGTTGCGCGGACACATTTCACCCTGTGCGCCCCAGCGGCACCAGACCCAACACGGCCACGGCCAGGCCCTCTTGCACCCGGCTGCGGATCCTCTCGTCCCGCCACCGCCGGCCCGCCACCGGATGGGGAGACCCGCCCCGTTGCCGCGGCGGGCGGACGGGTCTAGCGTCGACGCATGACCGACGGCGCACCGCCCCGCCCGTGGTGTGTCCCGCTGCGCCTGCTCACCCCGTCCGTCGCGCTGGCGGCCGTTCTGGCCGGCTGCGCGGGCCCCGGCGCGGGGACGGCCCCCCGGCCCTCCCCGTCCCCCCGGACGACCCCGCCCCAGGAGCTGTGCACCCGGCTCGTCACCCAGTGGGCGCACCGGCTCCTCGCGGACGGCGGCAGCGGTTACGGCGACTACCAGTCAATGGGCCTGTCCAACGGCCAGTACGGGATCCTGCGCACCGTCCTGGACGCCGGCCGGGCCGAGGAACGGCGCAACGGACCCGATGCGGCACGGCGCCTGACGCATCGTCTGTCCGAGCGGGGCTGTACGGAGCGCTACCGCGGCGGAGTTCCGACGGGAGGGCCGTGGCAGTGATCGGCGTGGGCCCCGTGGAGCCCCGTGGCCACACGTACGCGGTGGAACCTTCCGCTCCGCCCGTCCGGCGGGAACCGGCCGGGAAGTACGCAGGGTTCGCCGTCCGGCACCGCCGCCCGGTGGCCGTCGCCGTGACCGCCTGCGCCATCGCCGCGGGTTCCGCCTTCCTCTGGACCACCCGCCCTCGACCGGACCCCGGCCCCTGGCCCGCGCAGGCGGTTTCGGTGTCGTACGGGGGTGCCGTCCCGGCGGTGGACCGGTCCGGCGGGGCGCTCCGCTTCCCGCTGGGGATCCGCGTGGAGACCGGACCGCCGGTGACGGTCGAGAGCATCCGCCAGCCGTCCCCGGCGCTGGGCCTGACGGCGTCCCCGAACCCTCCCGTTACGGTCAGAACCGGGTCCACCCGGACCGTGGTGATCACCGTTGCCGTACGCGACTGCAAAAAGGCACCCCGAAATGCCGGACTCCCATTCCTCGACGTAACGCTCCGTAATGTGCACGCAAAACAGGACCAGAGTTCATCCTCGGCGACCGGTACGCCCGGGACCTGGCGCGGGCCGTCGCTGACTACTGCGAGCAACCACCACGGCTGTCATGAGCAAAATGCGGAAACAGTCATGCACCGGATGCCGCAAATCCGATCGGGATAACAAGAGCGTCACAGCATCAGTCAGACCAGTGCTTAATTTCCATTTAGCCGCTTAGAGTCACGGCCAGTCACCGCGCCAGATCCCTTCCCAGTAAGGCTCCAGCGCTCGACTCGGCGCTCCACGGAGGAGCAGCCGTGCCAGGTGAAAGGACCAAATTCGTGCGTCAACGTTCGCTCATAGCCATAACCGCTGCTCTGGCTGCGGGGGCACTCACCCTTACCGCCTGTGGCTCGCGCGACGACAAGGGCGGGGACTCGGCGGCCGGTGGCGACACCACCGTGGTCATCGGTGTCGACGCGCCGCTGACCGGCGACCTCTCCGCGCTGGGTCTCGGCATCAAGAACTCCGTGGACCTCGCCGCCAAGCAGGCCAACGAGAAGAAGTACGTCAAGGGCGTCACCTTCAAGATCGAGGCGCTCGACGACCAGGCCCAGCCGTCGTCGGGCCAGCAGAACGCCACCAAGCTCGTCGCCGACAAGAACGTCCTCGGCGTCGTGGGCCCGCTGAACTCCTCCGTCGCCGAGTCGATGCAGAAGGTCTTCGACGACGCGAAGCTCGCCCAGGTGTCGCCCGCCAACACCGCCCCGGCGCTGAGCCAGGGCCCGGACTGGAACAGCGGCACCAAGAAGCGCCCGTTCAGCTCGTACTTCCGCACGTCCACCACGGACGCCATCCAGGGTCCGTTCGCCGCGCAGTACCTCTTCAACGAGGCCAAGAAGACGAAGGTCTTCGTCATCGACGACAAGAAGACCTACGGCGCCGGCCTCGCGGCCACCTTCAAGGCCGAGTTCACCAAGCTGGGCGGCAAGGTCGCCGGCGAGGACCACGTCGACCCGGAGACCAAGGACTTCTCCTCCGTCGTCACCAAGATCAAGAGCTCCAAGGCCGACGTCGTCTACTACGGTGGCGAGTACCCGGCCGCCGGCCCGCTGAGCAAGCAGATCAAGAAGGCCGGCGCCAAGATCCCGCTCGTCGGCGGCGACGGCATCTACAGCGCCGACTTCATCAAGCTCTCCGGCAAGGAGGGCGAGGGCGACCTGGCCACCTCCGTCGGCGCGCCGATCGAGACCCTCCCGTCGGCCAAGGAGTTCGTCGCGAACTACGAGAAGGCCGGCTACAAGGAGGCCTTCGAGGCCTACGGCGGCTACTCCTACGACGCCGCCTGGTCGATCATCGAGGCCGTCAAGAAGGTCGTCGACGACAACGGCGGCAAGCTGCCCGAGTCCAAGGACGCCCGCTCCAAGGTCATCGACGCCCTGAAGGACGTGTCCTTCGAGGGCGTGACCGGCAAGGTCGCGTTCGACGAGTACGGCGACACGACCAACAAGCAGCTGACGGTCTACCAGTACAAGGGCGGCGCCTGGGCGCCCGTCAAGTCCGGTACGTTCTCCGGCTGATCAGCTCTCCGCAGCACATCCATCGCCGCGCGGGGCGCCGCACCAGGCGTCCCGCGCGGTGTCATATCCGGCGCAAGACTTATCGGAGGACATGCGGTGAACGAACTGCCGCAGCAGCTGGTCAACGGCCTGCTACTCGGATCGATGTACGGGCTCGTCGCCATCGGCTACACAATGGTCTACGGCATCGTCCAGCTCATCAACTTCGCCCACGGCGAGATCTTCATGACGGGTGGCTTCGGCGCCCTCACCGTGTGGCTGATACTCCCCGGCGGCACCACCATGTGGGTGGCGCTGCCGCTCATGATCATCGGTGCGGTCGTCGTCGCCACCACCATCGCCGTGGGAGCGGAACGCCTCGCCTACCGGCCACTCCGCGGAGGGCCGAGACTCGCCCCGCTCATCACCGCGATCGGCCTGTCCCTCGCGCTCCAGCAGGCCGTATGGGCGTGGTACCCCGGGGCAAAGTCGTCCCGCACGTTCCCCGAGATCCCGGGCGGCCCCTTCCACATCGGTGGCGTCACCATCCAGACCGGTGACATATTCCTGCTCATCGCCGCCCCCGTCTCCATGGCCGTCCTCGGCTACTTCGTCATGAAGACCCGCACCGGCCGCGGCATGCAGGCCACCGCGCAGGACCCCGACACCGCCAAGCTCATGGGCGTCAACACCGATCGCATCATCGTCGTCGCCTTCGCCCTCGGCGCCGCGTTCGCCGCCATCGGAGCCGTCGCCTACGGCCTCAAGTACGGCGAAGTCCAGTTCCGCATGGGCTTCCTCCTCGGCCTCAAGGCCTTCACCGCGGCCGTCCTCGGTGGCATCGGCAACATCTACGGCGCCATGATCGGCGGCCTGGTCCTCGGCGTCGCCGAGACCATGGCGGCCGCCTACGTCTCCGAGGTCCCCGGCATGCAGCAGCTCGGCGGCCAGTCCTGGGCCAACGCCTGGGCCTTCGTACTCCTCATCCTCGTGCTCCTGTTCCGGCCCCAGGGCCTCCTCGGCGAGCGCGTCGCGGACAGGGCGTGACCACCATGACCACACAGACCAGCACCACGGGCACCCCCGAGACCGCATCGGCCGAGACCCGCTCAGGGCTCCTGCCCCCGCGCATCGCCCGCGCCACCGCGACCGCCGGCGGCGCCCTCTCCGCCCTCTCCGCCTTCACCGCCTGGACCTGGACCGCCGCATTCCCCGGCGATCTCACCGTCTACGGCTACCCCGGCGGGCTCCAGTGGCTCGTCCTCGTCGGCGGCGCCCTGACCGTGCTCTTCGGCCTGTCCTCCTACGGCGTCAAGGGCCTGCGCTGGCTCACCCCGGCGGGCGCGGACTCCGCCCTCAAGCTCGCCGCCTACGCCGTGTTCGCCACCGCCTGGTACACGGTCATCGCCATCAGCACCCAGCTCGGCGGCCTCGTCAACCTCGAGCCCGGCGGCTTCGTCGCCGCCCTGGCCTCCCTGGCCGCCCTCATCGGCGCCCAGTCCCTGCCGTACGAACGCCCCGAACTCCACCCCGCCGACCCCGAGGACAGCGGCTGGCAGCAGTTCAAGCACGATCTGGGCAACCGCTGGGCGGGCTTCAAGGCCGGCTTCGCCGCCGACGCCCCGCCGCCGGCGCGCAGGCTCCCCGCCTACGCCGAGATCCTGATCATCACCGGCTTCCTCGCCCTCGGCCTCGCCGTCTTCACCTACGGCATCACCACCGAGTACGACGAACTGTTCATCGGCTTCCTGCTCACCGCGGGCTTCGGATTCGCCGCGCTCACCAAGGCCGGCCTCGTCGCCCGAATCTCCGTGCTCACCGCACGCCACCGCAACGTCACCCTGACCGGCGCGTTCGCCGCGGCCGCGGCCTTCCCCTTCACCCAGAGCGACGACCAGTACGCCACCATCGGCGTCAACATCCTCATCTTCGCCACCGTCGCCCTGGGCCTGAACATCGTCGTCGGCCTCGCCGGCCTCCTCGACCTCGGCTACGTCGCCTTCCTCGGTGTCGGTGCGTACGCCGCAGCCATGGTTTCCGGCTCGCCCTCCTCCCCGTTCGACATCCACCTCCCGTTCTGGGGCGCGATCCTCGTCGGCGCCGCCGCGTCCATGGTCTTCGGCGTTCTCATCGGCGCCCCCACCCTGCGACTGCGCGGCGACTACCTGGCCATCGTCACGCTCGGCTTCGGTGAGATCTTCCGCATCGCCGTGCTGAACCTCGACGGCACCTCCGGCCCCGACATCACCAACGGCTCCAACGGCATCTCCTCGATCCCGAACCTCAACATCCTCGGGTTCGACTTCGGCGCCGAGCACAGCATCGGCGGCTTCACCATCGGCCGCTTCGCGAACTACTTCTTCCTGATGCTGCTCGTCACGCTGATCGTCGTCGTCGTGTTCCGCAGGAGCGCGGACTCCCGCATCGGACGCGCCTGGATCGCCATCCGCGAGGACGAGACCGCCGCACTCGCCATGGGCATCAACGGGTTCCGCGTCAAGCTCATCGCCTTTGCGCTCGGCGCCGCGCTCGCCGGCCTGGCCGGCACGGTCCAGGCACACGTCACCTACACCGTGACCCCGGAGCAGTACCAGTTCGCCCACGTCGTCCCGCCGAACTCGGCGTTCCTGCTCGCCGCGGTCGTCCTCGGCGGCATGGGCACGATCAGCGGCCCGCTCGTCGGCGGCGCACTGCTCTTCCTCATCCCCGCCAAGCTGCAGTTCCTCAGCGACCTCCAGCTCCTCGCGTTCGGCCTCGCGCTCGTCCTGCTGATGCGCTTCCGCCCCGAGGGCCTCATCCCCAACCGCCGCCGCCAGCTCGAGTTCCACGAGAACGAGGAAGCGCCCGCCACCCTCACCAAGGCAGGTGCCTGAACATGACCACCGACACGATCACGAAGGCGACCGCAGCGCCGACCGGTGAGCCGGTCCTCGACGCCCGCGGCGTCACCATGCGGTTCGGCGGCCTGACCGCCGTGCGATCCGTCGACCTCACCGTCAGAAGCGGCGAGATCGTCGGCCTCATCGGCCCCAACGGTGCCGGCAAGACCACGTTCTTCAACTGCCTCACCGGCCTCTACATCCCCACCGAGGGCGAGGTCCGGTACAAGGGCACGATCCTGCCGCCGAAATCCTTCAAGGTGACCGCGGCCGGCATCGCCCGTACGTTCCAGAACATCCGTCTCTTCAGCAACATGACGGTGCTGGAGAACGTCCTCGTCGGCCGGCACACCCGGACCAAGGAGGGCCTCTGGTCGGCCCTGCTGCGCGGCCCCGGGTTCCACAAGGCCGAAGCGGCCTCCCGGGAACGGGCCATGGAACTCCTCGAGTTCGTCGGTCTGGCGGGCAAGGCCGAGCACCTCGCCCGCAACCTGCCCTACGGCGAGCAGCGCAAGCTGGAGATCGCCCGGGCACTCGCGAGCGAGCCCGGACTGCTCCTCCTCGACGAGCCCACCGCCGGCATGAACCCGCAGGAGACCCGGGCCACAGAGGAACTGGTCTTCGCCATCCGTGACATGGGCATCGCGGTCCTCGTCATCGAGCACGACATGCGCTTCATCATGAACCTCTGCGACCGGGTCGCCGTGCTCGTCCAGGGCGAGAAGCTCGTCGAGGGCGACAGCCAGACCGTGCAGAACGACGAGCGCGTCATCGCCGCCTACCTCGGCGAGCCCTTCGAGGGAGCGCCCGGCGAGGAGGAGGCGGCGGAGGTCGCCCAGGCCGAGGCCGCGGCCGGAGTCACCACCACCGAGGCGGAGACCGAGGCCGGGACCGCGCCGGAGACCGAGGCCGCGGTGGCCCCGGACGGCGACGCCGACGAGGCCGACGACACCTCGAACGCCGCCGAGGCGGACGTCACCGGCACCACCGGCGACGCAACCGCCGACCCGGCCGGTGCCGACGAGGACCGGGCCGACGACGCCGGCGACGGCACCGAAGGACCCGACGACGCACCGGCCGCACCCCGGGCCGACGCGCCGGAAGCGGCCGGCGACGGTGACACCGCCCAGGCCTCCGGCACCCGCAAGGAGAACGACTGATGACCGCACTTCTCGAGGTCGAGGACCTGCGCATCGCCTACGGCAAGATCGAGGCCGTCAAGGGCATCTCGTTCAAGGTCGAAGCGGGCGAGGTCGTCACCCTCATCGGCACCAACGGCGCCGGCAAGACCACCACCCTGCGCACGCTCTCCGGGCTCCTCAAGCCCGTCGGCGGACAGATCAAGTTCAACGGCAAGTCGCTGCGCAAGGTACCCGCCCACCAGATCGTCTCGCTCGGACTCGCCCACTCCCCCGAGGGCCGGCACATCTTCCCGCGCATGACGATCGAGGACAACCTCCTCCTCGGCGCCTTCCTCCGCAACGACAAGGAAGGCATCGTCAAGGACGTCCAGCGCGCCTACGACCTCTTCCCCATCCTGGGCGAACGCAGGAAGCAGGCCGCCGGCACGCTCTCCGGCGGTGAGCAGCAGATGCTCGCCATGGGCCGGGCCCTCATGTCCCAGCCGAAACTGCTCATGCTCGACGAGCCCTCCATGGGCCTCTCACCGATCATGATGCAGAAGATCATGGCCACCATCGCCGAACTCAAGGCCCAGGGCACGACCATCCTGCTCGTCGAGCAGAACGCCCAGGCCGCGCTCTCCCTGGCGGACCACGGCCACGTCATGGAGATCGGCAAGATCGTCCTCTCCGGCAGCGGACAGGACCTGCTCCACGACGAGTCCGTCCGCAAGGCCTACCTCGGCGAGGACTGACCCGCACCACCCGGAACACCGAAAGGCCCGCACCCCTCAGGGGGGTGCGGGCCTCCTCCGTCCACGGCCGGCCGGTGCGCGAGCACCGCGACGGACCGCCGCCGGACTACTTCTGGTCGTGGCCGCCCCTGGCCGCCTTCTTCTCCTCGGCGTCCTCGATGACCGCCTCCGCGACCTGCTGCATGGACAGCCGTCGATCCATCGACGTCTTCTGGATCCAGCGGAAGGCGGCCGGCTCGGTCAGCCCGTACTGCGTCTGCAGAATGCTCTTCGCACGGTCCACCAGCTTCCGCGTCTCCAGCCGCTGGGCGAGATCCGCGACCTCCTTCTCCAGCGCCCGCAGCTCCGCGAACCGCGACACCGCCATCTCGATGGCCGGCACCACGTCGCTCTTGCTGAACGGCTTCACCAGATACGCCATCGCCCCGGCGTCCCGCGCACGCTCGACGAGATCGCGCTGGGAGAAGGCCGTCAGCATCAGGACCGGTGCGATCGACTCCTCCGCGATCTTCTCGGCGGCGGAAATGCCGTCGAGCACCGGCATCTTCACGTCCAGGATCACCAGGTCCGGCCGCTGCTCCCGGGCGAGCTCGACGGCTCGCTGCCCGTCCCCGGCCTCCCCGACGACCGTGTAGCCCTCTTCCTCGAGCATCTCTTTCAGGTCGAGGCGGATGAGGGCCTCGTCCTCTGCGATGACGACGCGGGTCGTCAGCGGCGGGACGTGCGACGCGTTGCCGTCGTCGGCGACGGGCTGGGGCGACTCGGGGGCGGTCACGGGAGCTCCTCGTTGCGGGGCCGGTGCTGCACTGGAAAGCCTACCTAGCTGAGGCCCCCGACCTTCACCCGGTACACTCCCACAAGCGGCCTCGCCGGGTTGGCGGAAGTGGCAGACGCTGATGTCTCAAACACATCTGTCCGAAAGGACGTGCGGGTTCGAGTCCCGCACCCGGCACGACAAGCGGATGCTCACGTTCTCGTGAGCATCCGCTTTTTGTCACCCGCCGCGACGAGCCATCGCGCAATGTAGTCACATGAAGCTCCATGGCACGGACGTACCCCTGGCTTCCGGGGGCAGTTCCCGGATGTCGAGGTCGCGGTGCCGTTGCTCCCTGGAGCGCAGTTCGCGCTCGGCGGCGCGCCTGCTGTCACCGGACTCGACGGTGCGGTCGTACTCGGGGCCGAAGCGTTCCCGAAGGTGACGCCGGCGGGCGATCAGCCATGCGCCCACCGCGATCAGGAGCAGGACGACCGCGATCGGGACGATGATGGCGATGAGTGTTCCTGTGGACATCCGGACCTCGGCATGCGTCCGTTGTCGGCGGGGGCCCTTGTGTCGGGGCCTCTTGCGGGGCCGACTGCCCAGGACCTGTCCGCACAAACACGCCGTCGCCCCGGCACGGCCGGGGTCAGGGGCGTGGGGTGTCGGCCTCGCCGATGTGGTGGACGCGTACGAGGTTGGTGGATCCGGCGACGCCGGGCGGGGATCCGGCGGTGATGACGACGGTGTCGCCGCGCTCGCAGCGGCCGATGCGGAGGAGTTCCTCGTCGACCTGGCCGACCATGGCGTCGGTGGAGTCGACGCGGGGGCCGAGGAAGGTCTCAACACCCCAGGTGAGGTTGAGCTGGGAGCGGGTGGCCGGGTCGGGGGTGAAGGCGAGGAGGGGGATGGGCGAGCGGTAGCGGGAGAGGCGCCGGACGGTGTCCCCGGACTGGGTGCAGGCGACGAGGAACTTGGCCCCGAGGAAGTCGCCGATCTCGGCGGCGGCGCGGGCGACGGAACCGCCCTGGGTGCGAGGTTTGTTGCGTTCGGTGAGCGGGGGGAGTCCCTTGGCGAGGATCTCCTGCTCGGCGGCTTCGACGATGCGGCTCATCGTGCGGACGGTTTCGACGGGGTGTTTGCCGACGCTGGTCTCGCCGGAGAGCATGACGGCGTCGGTGCCGTCGATGACGGCGTTGGCGACGTCGGAGGCCTCGGCGCGGGTGGGCCGGGAGTTGTCGATCATCGAGTCGAGCATCTGGGTGGCGACGATGACGGGTTTGGCGTTGCGCCGGGCGAGTTTGATCGCGCGTTTCTGGACGAGGGGCACCTGTTCCAGGGGCATTTCGACGCCGAGGTCTCCGCGGGCGACCATGATGCCGTCGAAGGCGGCGACGATGTCGTCGATGGTGTCGACGGCCTGGGGCTTCTCGATCTTCGCGATGACGGGAAGGCGGCGGCCTTCCTCGTCCATGACGCGGTGGACGTCCTCGATGTCGCGTCCACTGCGGACGAAGGAGAGGGCGATGACGTCGGCGCCGGTTCTGATGGCCCAGCGGAGGTCCTCGACGTCCTTGTCGGAGAGAGCGGGGACGGAGACGGCGACTCCGGGGAGGTTGAGGCCCTTGTGGTCGGAGATCACGCCGCCTTCGACGACGGTGGTGCGGACGCGGGGGCCGTCGACGGCGGTGACTTCGAGCGAGACGCGGCCGTCGTCGACGAGGATGCGCTCTCCGGGGGTGACGTCGGAGGCGAGGCCGGCGTAGGTGGTGCCACAGATGTCGCGGTCCCCCTCGACGGGTTCGACGGTGATGGTGAATGCGTCGCCGCGTTCAAGGAGTACGGGGCCTTCGTGGAAGCGTCCGAGGCGGATCTTCGGGCCTTGAAGGTCAGCGAGGACGCCGACGCTGCGGCCGGACTCGTCGGAGGCCTTGCGGACGTGGCGGTAACGCTCCTCGTGATCGGCGTAGGTGCCGTGGCTGAGGTTGAGGCGGGCGACGTCCATTCCGGCGTCCACGAGTGCCTTGATCTGCTCGTACGAGTCGGTGGAGGGCCCAAGTGTGCAGACGATCTTTGCTCGGCGCATGGCTCGAGCCTATGTCTTACCCGCCGGTAGAGAATTGGTTGTGCGTGACTACTCAACAACCTTTCCATGAAGCCTTGTTGACAAGTATTGAATTGTGCATGGGGGTGCTCCTCTGAGCATTCGGGCACCCGCGGCGGCGTCAGAGTTCCGGTGGCGTCATGGTGAAACGGGCATTGACCTGGGCGTACACCGTCTGCCGCTGGGGTTCGAGATCGAGGGCCGGCGCTTCTTCGCCGGTGGCGCCGGCGAAGGCGGCGGAGCGCAATGCTCCGGTCGCCGGGGGCATGCCCTGGGGGGCCGGGGCCTCGGCGCCGAGGTCGGCGAGTTCGACCAGCGCGGCCAGGCGGGCACCGAGGGCGGCGGCGTACTCGCGGGCCCGCTGGACAGCTGCGAGGACGGCCTGGCGACGGGCCTCGCCGTGAGCCGGGGAGTCGGGGCGCAGGGCCCACCAGGGGCCGTCGACGCGGGTGAGGTCGAGGTCGGCGAGGCGGGTGGTGAGTTCGCCGAGTGCGGTGAAGTCGGCGAGGACGGCGGTGAGGTGGACCCGGCCGTGGTAGGCGCGGACGCGCTCGCCACGGCCGTGCCGGGCCGGTTCCGGGCTGATGGAGAACGCGCCGGTCTCGAGCCTCTCGACGGCATCGCCGTAGGACCTGACGAGTTCGAGGACCTGTCCGTTGCGGCGGGTCAGGTCGTCGAGGGCGCCGCGCCGGTCCGTGCCGCGTGCGCTGACGGTGACGCCGATCGTGGCGATCTCGGGGTCGACCTCCAGACGGGCCTCACCGCGCACCGCGACTCTGGGGATCTCCGGGGTGCCGTAGGGCGCCGGGACGGGCGTCGGCATGTCGCTGTTCATGTGGGCTCCCTCGCTGATCGGTCTCCGGCACTTTCGCACGGGGGCCGCCCTGCGCCAGACTCTACGCGCGTTGTTCCACACGCGTAGTGCCATGGAAGACAGGGGAGATCACATGCCGCTCAATCGCAGGACGTTCCTGGGCCGTTCGGCCGCCGCTGGGGCCGGCGCCGCCATCGCGGGCGGTGCCGCCGTCCCCGCCGCGGCCCACGGCGGCCCGGGGCGGGAGAAGCGGTACTCATTCACCGTGATGGGCACCACCGACCTCCATGGAAACGTCTTCAACTGGGACTACTTCACCGACCGGGAGTTCGACGACAAGGCCCACAACGACGTCGGCCTGGCCAAGATCTCCACCCTCGTCGAGCAGGTGCGCAAGGAGAAGGGGCGGCGCAACACGCTGCTCATCGACGCCGGTGACACGATCCAGGGCACGCAGCTGTCGTACTACTACGCCAAGGTCGACCCGATCACCGCGCGCCGCGGCCCGGTGCACCCCATGGCGCAGGCCATGAACGCCATCGGGTACGACGCCGCCGCGCTCGGCAACCACGAGTTCAACTACGGCATCCCGGTGCTGCGGACGTTCCAGGAGCAGTGCGACTTCCCCCTGCTCGGCGCCAACGCCCTGGACGCGAGGACGCTGCGGCCGGCGTTCCCGCCGTACAGCATGCACCGGCTGCGCACACCGCACGGCCGTGATGTGCGGGTGGCGGTGCTGGGGCTGACGAACCCGGGCATCGCCATCTGGGACAAGGCCAACGTCAGCGGGAGGATGGTGTTCCCCGGCCTGGAGGAGCAGGCGGCGAAGTGGGTGCCGAAGCTGCGCTCGATGGGCGCCGACGTGGTGATCGTGTCGGCGCACTCCGGGTCCAGCGGCACCTCCTCGTACGGGGACCAGCTGCCGTACGTCGAGAACGCGGCGGCGCTGGTGGCCGAGCAGGTCCCGGGGATCGACGCGATCCTCGTGGGTCACGCGCACACCGAGATCGCCGAGTACACCGTCGCCAACCGGCAGACGGGCAGGCCGGTCGTGCTGTCCGAGCCGCTGAAGTGGGGTCAGCGGCTCACCCTCTTCGACTTCGACCTCGTGTGGGAGCGGGGCCGGTGGACGGTGGCGAAGGTGGGGGCGAAGGTCCTGAACTCCAACACGGTTCCGGAGGACCCGCGGATCACGAAGCTGCTGGGGGACGAGCACGCGAAGGTCGTCGCGTACGTCAACCAGGTCATCGGCACCTCGACGGCGGCGATGGCCACGGCGGAGGCGCCGTGGAAGGACGAGCCGATCATCGACCTGATCAACCATGTGCAGGTGGAGACGGTGAAGTCGGCGCTGGCGGGCGGGCAGTGGGCGGCGCTGCCGGTGCTGTCGCAGGCGTCGTGCTTCTCGCGCACGGCGGCGATCCCGTCCGGGCAGGTGACGATCAGGGACGCGGCCGGCCTGTACCCGTTCGAGAACACGCTGGAGGCACGGTTGATGACCGGTGCCCAGCTGAAGGACTATCTGGAGTACTCGGCGCGGTACTACGTGCAGACCCCGGCGGGGGCCCCGGTGGACACGGCGAAGCTGACGAACGCCGACGGCGTTCCGGACTACAACTACGACGCCGTCTCGGGTCTGACGTACGAGATCGACATCGCGAAGCCGGTCGGGTCGCGGATAGTGAACCTTTCGTTCGAGGGCAAGGCACTGGACCCGGCAGCGCAGTTCGTCCTGGCGGTGAACAACTACCGGGCCAGTGGCGGCGGTGCGTTCCCGCACGTCGCCGACGCCCGGCAGCTGTGGTCGAACTCGGACGAGATCCGCAACACGATCATCCAGTGGGTACAGGCGAAGGGCACGGTGGACCCGGCGGCGTTCGCGTCGGTGGGCTGGAAGCTGACCCGTGACGGTGTTCCGGTCTTCTAGTGCCGGGTCAGGCAAGGTTTGCCCGTCAAGGACCGGCGTCCGGTGCACGGGGTCTCCCCCGGCCCTCCGGGCCGGGGGGAAGGATCGCAAGGCGCCGGATCGGCCTCGTAGTGGGCCCACTCGGTTGATTCGGCAACGCCGCGAGTCGCCGTGCCGGGCGTCGCGACGGGGCGAACGTCGCCTGACGCGGCACTCGGACGTGTTCCGGGAGTCCCGACCGGCCGGGAACGTCCGGCACGGACCCGAGGGTGTGTGGTGGGTGTCCCTCCTGGCCCGCGGGCGGAGACGGGGCTACTCCGCAACACGCCCTAGCGGGCCCGGTGCCGTTCCTCGAGCGGTGTGGGCCGGGGCGCCTGGCCGGGAATGCCGGGCGCCTCGCGCCGATCGAGGCCGAAGCTGGTGAAGGCGGTGCGGCGGGGCAACGGGTAGGGCTCCTTGCCCGTGAGGGAGTTCAGGATGGTCGCGCTGCGCCAGGCGGCCAGTCCGAGGTCGGGTGCGCCCACGCCGTGGGTGTGGCGCTCCGCGTTCTGCACGTACACGGAGCCGCTGACCGCCGGGTCGAGCACGAGCCGGAAGTGCTCGTCGATGCGGGGCCTGCCGGAGGCGTCGCGCCGCATGTACGGGTCGAGGCCGACGAGGACCCGGTCGAGGGGGCGCTCGCGGTAGCCGGTGGCGAGGACGACGGCGTCGGTGGTGAGCCGGGAGCGGGTGCCCTGCTGGAGGTGTTCCAGGTGTAGTTCGACCTTGGTGGTGGCGACCCGTCCGGCGGTGCGGACCCGTACGCCCGGGGTGAGGACGGCGTCGGGCCAGCCGGCGCGCAGGGCGCGCCGGTACAGCTCGTCGTGGATGGCGCCGATGGTGCCGGTGTCGATGCCCTTGTGGAGCTGCCACTGCCGGGGGACGAGGTCGTCCCGCACGGTCTCCGGCAGGGCGTGGAAGTAGCGGGTGTAGTCGGGCGTGAAGTGCTCCAGGCCGAGCTTGGAGTACTCCATGGGCGCGAACGCCTCGGTGCGGGCCAGCCAGTGGACCCGCTCGGAGCCGGCGGGGCGGGCGCGCAGCACGTCGAGGAAGACCTCGGCGCCTGACTGGCCGGAGCCGATGACAGTGATGTGCCCTGCGGCGAGGAGGTGTTCGCGGTGCTCGAGGTAGTCGGCGGAGTGGATCACGGTGACGCCGGGGGCGTCGGCGAGGGGTTGCAGCGGTTCGGGCACGTGCGGCTCGGTGCCGATGCCGACGACGATGTGGCGGGCGTGGGCGCGGCCCAGTGACTCGGCTCCCCCGTGCAGGTCGAGCTGGGTGAAGTCGACCTCGAACAGGGAGCGTTCCGGGTTCCAGCGGACGGCGTCGACCTGGTGCCCGAAGTGGAGGCCGGGCAGCCGGTCGCTGACCCAGCGGCAGTAGGCGTCGTACTCGGCGCGCTCGATGTGGAACCGCTCGGCGAAGTAGAAGGGGAAGAGCCGGTCGCGGTCCTTGAGGTAGCGGAGGAACGACCAGGGGCTGGCGGGGTCGGCGAGGGTGACGAGGTCGGCGAGGAACGGCACCTGGAGGGTGCTGCCGTCGATGAGCAGTCCGGCGTGCCAGCGGAACGCGGGGCGCTGGTCGTAGAAGGCGGTGGTGAGGCCGCCCGCGGCGTCCCCGGCCCGTAGCCCGTGAGCGAGGGCGGCGAGGGAGAGGTTGAAGGGCCCGATGCCGATGCCCACGAGGTCGTGGGGCCGGTCGGTCGGGGGGGCGCCGGGGGCGGACGTGCCGGTCATCGGGTGCTGCTGCCTTCCACGAGTGCGATGAGGGTGTCGAGGTCGTGCGCGGTGGTGTGGGGATTGAGCAGGGTGGCCTTGAGCCAGAGCCTGCCGTCCGCGTGGGCGCGGCCGAGGACGGCGCGGCCGTCGTGCAGGAGCCGGCGGCGGAGCTCGGCGACGGCGGCGTCGCTCGCGCCGCGGGGCCGGAAGAGGACCGTGGTCAGCACGGGCCGGCGGTGGAGTTCCAGGGCCGGGTGCTTCTCGATCAGGTCGGCGCACTCCCGGGCGGCGGCGCAGGTGCGGTCGACGAGGTCCGCGAGGCCGTCGCGGCCGAGGGCCCGGAGGGTGACCGCGATCTTGAGGATGTCGGGGCGGCGGGTGGTCCGCAGGGAGCGGCCGAGGAGGTCGGGCAGGCCCGCCTCGGTGTCGTCGTCCGGGTTGAGGTAGTCGGCGGTGTGGGCGAGCGGGGCGAGCCGGGTGCCGTCGGGGACGGCGAGGATGCCGGCGGCGACCGGTTGCCAGCCCAGTTTGTGGAGATCGAGTGTGACGGAGTGGGCGCGGTCGAGGCCGCGCAGCAGCGTCCGGTGGCGGGGGCTGAACAGCAGCGGGCCGCCGTAGGCCGCGTCGACGTGCAGTTCGGCGCCGTGCTGTGCGCAGAGGTCGGCGATGGCGGGGAGCGGGTCGACGAGTCCCGCGTCGGTGGTGCCCGCGGTGGCGGCGACGAGCACGGGGCCCCGGGGCAGGGCGGTGAGCGCGGCGTCGAGAGCGGCGAGGTCGGTGGTGCCGTCCGGGGCGGGGACGGTGACGGGCTCGGGGAGCCCGAGGAGCCAGGCGGATCGGCGCACCGAGTGGTGGGTGCCGGCGCCGCAGACGATCCGGACCGGTCCGTGGTGCTCGCGGGCGAGGAGGACGGCGAGCTGGTTGGCCTCGGTGCCTCCGGTGGTGACGAGGGCGTCGGGGCGCGCGGCCCGCGGGTACACCTCGGCGGCGAGGGCGCGGGTCACCTCGGTCTCCAGAGCGGAGGCGGCGGGCGCCTGGTCCCATGAGTCCAGGGACGGGTTGAGCGCGGACGCGGCCAGGTCGGCGGCGACGGCGAGCGCGAGGGGCGAGGTGTGGAGGTGGGCGGCGCAACGGGGGTCGGCGGGGTCGGCGGCGCCGTAGGCGACGGCCTCGACGAGGCTGCGGAGCGCTTCCTCGGCGCCGCGGCCGTGGTCGGGGATCACGGGGGCGACGGTCTCCGCCACTGCCCTGCCCAGGGGTTCGGGCCCGCCGGGCGGCAGCGGCCCGTTCCGCGCGACGGCGCCCGCGCGGAGCGCGTCCAGCACCACGCCGAGGAGGGGCCGCAGCGCGTCGGGCCCTTCGGTCCCGCCGGCGAGCGGCGGGATTCCGCCACCGGGGCCGGGGCTCGACGTCAGGCGCGGCGGCGTCGTCATGCGGGGTCCTTAGGGGACGTCGGCGTTGGCCCTGCGGGGCGCGGACGGGCCTCCCGCCAGGGTGTACGGGGTCGGGGTGGGCTGCCCGCACAGCTCAACGATCAGAACCCGAAAGCGGTACGCGTCTTCTGCCGTGGGGCGTTGGGCCGGCACCCTGTGCCCGCCGGGGCCCGTGCTCGTCGTGCGACGGTTTCCGGGCGGGGCGCCGGGGTGTCGGGCGGTGCGGGACGGTTTCGCGCCGGGCGGGTACGGGACGGTTCGGTGCGGGCGCGAGGCACCGCGCCACGGTCCGGGCGGGTGCGGGACCGATCCCGCGACGACGCAGTCACGGTCGCACCGCGCGGCTTCCGCACGGGCGCCGCCGCGAGGAGGTCCCGGTTCCCCGCGACGGAGTCACCGCCGCGCGCACCGGTGCGAAGCGCCCCGGTTCAGTGCGGGCGCGAGGCACCGCGCCACGGGGCGGCCCGTCGCCGGGGCGGGGCGCGGCTTCACGGTGCCCGCGGGCGGTTCCCGCGCGGGGGCGTAGCGGCGCCCCCTCCACGCGCCGTGCACCCGCGGCGCCCGCCTACGCGTCGTGCCCGCGCACCCCCAGCGCCCGGCGCAGGTCGTCCAGTTGGTCCACCAGCTTGCGCCGGAGCAGCGGGATCATCGTCGTGTCGCGCAGGCACTCCTCGCCGAGGCGCAGCGTCTGCGCGTCCACGGCATGGAGGGGGAAGGCGTAGCGCCCGGCCGCTTCCGCGATCGCGGGCCCGCGCCGGTCCGCGAGGGCGACGGCCGCCGGGAAGAAGCGCGGCACGTACACGCTGACGAGTTCGGCCTGTTCGGCCTGCCAGAAGCCCTGCGCGGTCGCGGCGAAGACGTAGTTGGACAGGTCGTCGGTGTCGAACAGCCGGGACCACGCGGCCGCCTTCGCCTCCTGGGTGGGCAGCGCGGCACGGCAGCGGGCCGCACCCTCCTGCCCGGTGGCGCTGGGGTCGCGTTCGAGTTCCGCCGCGATCTCGGCCTCGTCGGTGGCGCCGAGGACGGCGAGTCGGCCGAGGACGCGCCAGCGCAGCTCGGCGTCGAGGGCGGGGCCGCCGGGCACGCTGCCGTCGGCCAGCCAGTCGTGCAGTCCGTTGGGGTGCGCGGCGGCATCGATGAAGTGGCGTACGGCGGTGAGGCGGAGGTCGGGGTGGCTGCCGTCCTCGGTGCGGCGGATGAGGTCGCGGGTGAGGCCGGTGAGCAGGGCGAGCGCGGCGGGGCGGTCCCCGGGCGTGAGGTAGCGGTCGGCGATCTGGGCCCGGGCGAACGCGAGGACGCCCTGGACGACGGCGAGGTCGTGCTCGTGCGGGAGGTGGGCGCGGGCGGTCTCCAGGTATGCGGCGGGTTCGAGCCGGCCGTCGCGGACCATGTCGCGGAGGCTGTTCCAGACGACGGCGCGGGTGAGCGCGTCGGGGATGCCGGAGAGGCCGCGCAGGGCCGGCTCCTCGGACGCGGAGTCGAGGCGGATCTTGGCATAGGTGAGGTCGCCGTCGTTGAGGACGACGAGGTCGGGGCGGCGGCCGGTGCGGACGGTGCCGTTCTCGGCCTGGGGCACGTCGGTCTCGAAGCGTTCGCGCAGGACGAGCGCGCGGCCGTCGACGGGGTCGCGGTCGTAGGCGCCGACGGCGATGCGGTGCGGCCGGCTTCCGTCCTGGTCGATGTCGAGGCTCCAGGTGCCGGTGCCCGCGGTGATCCGTGGCGTGAGGGTGTCGACGCCGGTGGTGCGCAGCCAGGCGGCGGCCCAGGTGTGCACGTCGCGGTCGGTGGCCTCGGCGAGGGAGTCGATGAAGTCGGCGAGGGTGGCGTTGCCGAAGCGGTGGCGCGCGAAGTGGATGTTGATCCCGGCGAGGAAGTCCTTCTCGCCGAGCCAGGCGACCAGCTGGCGGAGCGCGGAGGCACCCTTGGCGTAGGAGATGCCGTCGAAGTTGAGCAGCGCGGAGGCGGTGTCGGGGACCCTGTCCGGGTCGGGGGCGACGGGATGGGTGGAGGGGCGCTGGTCGGCGTCGTATCCCCAGGACTTGCGGCCGATGGCGAAGTCGGTCCAGGTGTCGGTGAAGCGGGTGGCCTCGGTGAGGGTCTGGTAACCCATGTACTCGGCGAAGGACTCGTTCAGCCAGATGTCGTCCCACCAGCGGAGGGTGACGAGGTCGCCGAACCACATGTGGGCCATCTCGTGGGCGATGACCATGGCACGGGTCTGGCGTTCGGTGTCGGTGACGGCGGAACGGTAGACGAACTCGTCGCGGAAGGTGACGAGTCCGGGGTTCTCCATGGCGCCGGCGTTGAACTCGGGTACGAAGGCCTGGTCGTAGGAGTCGAAGGGGTAGGGCTCCTCGAACTTCTCGTGGTAGCGGTCGTAGCACTGCCGCGTGATGTCGAGGATCTCGTCTGCGTCCTCGTCCAGGTGGCGGGCGAGGGAGCGGCGGCAGTGGACGCCGAAGGGCAGTCCCCGGTGCTCGGTGCGTACTGAGTGCCAGGGTCCGGCGGCGACGGCGACGAGGTAGGTGGAGATACGGGGGGTGGGGGCGGCGGTCCAGCGGCCGTCGCCGTGGTCGGTGGTGACGCCGTTGGCGAGGACGGTCCAGCCCTCGGGGGCGGTCACCGACAGTTCGAAGACCGCCTTGAGGTCGGGCTGGTCGAAGGCGGCGAAGACACGCTGCACGTCGTCGAGGAAGAGCTGGGTGTAGACGTACGTCTCGCCGTCGGCGGGGTCGGTGAAACGGTGCATGCCCTCGCCCGTGCGGGAGTAGCGCATGGTGGCGTCGATGCGCAGCTCGTGCTCTCCCTCGGTGAGCCCGGTGAGCGGGAGCCGGTTGTCGACGAGCCTCTCCGGGTCGAGGTGCTGTCCGTCGAGGGTCGCCGAGCGCAGGGTCGCGGGCTTGAGCTCGACGAAGGTGTCGCCGGCGGCGCGGGCGGTGAACCCGATGACGGTGCGTGAAGCGAAGGTCTCGCCGGTGGTGAGGTCGAGTTCGACCGAGTAGCGGCGGACGTCCAGGAGCCGGGCTCGGGTCTGCGCTTCGTCATGCGTGAGTACGGGCATGGGGCCATGCTGCCCGATGGCCCCGGTCCCGTACACGGGGGTATGTGTGTTGATCAGCCATTGCCGGTGGCGGCGCCGGGGGTGTCGGCGATCTGTTCGTGGTGGCGGATGACCTCGGCGATGATGAAGTTCAGGAGCTTCTCGGCGAAGCCGGGGTCGAGCTTGGCGCTCTCGGCGAGCCGGCGCAGCCGGGCGATCTGGCGGGCCTCGCGGGCCGGGTCGGCGGGCGGGAGATCGTGTTCGGCCTTGAGGTGGCCGACCTGCTGGGTGCACTTGAAGCGCTCGGCGAGCATGTGGACGACGGCCGCGTCGATGTTGTCGATGCTTTCGCGCAGCCTGGTGAGCTCGGCCAGGACGGAGTCGTCGGTGCCGCTCGTCTCGCTGGTGGTCATGGAGTGGGAGCTTACGTCGGCCGGGGGGTGATGGTCGGGGGGTGTTCGGGATCCGGGACGCGGTCGCTCCGGCCACCGGGGACGCTCCGGCCCTGCCGTCGCGGAAGCGCGTCGCAGCGGTGCCGGCAGGGCGAGCGAACGGCCGGGAGAAGCATGCGGGGTCGTCGTGGCCCGTCGGGACGGGTGCCGGGGCCCGGCGGAGGCGGAGGCGGGACGCGGCAGCCGAGGGGGGCTTGCCCGGGCTGTACCGGTCGCGGAGGTGGCTTCCCCGGGGGACGCGGCGCTGGAACTTCCTTGCTCGACAAGGGGATTCGGCTTGGTCCACGGCCTCCCCCGGGGCCGGTACCGGTCGGCGGCGCCGTGGGAGACGCCGTTCGCGCCCGGCCCGGTGCGAGGTGACCGGCGAGGTGTGGATGCCGGAGCGGAGACGCGGCGGGGAGGACGTGCGCCGGCGGTGACGGCGACGGCTTCCCCGCCGCGCCCTCAGGTCAGTGCGCGGCCGGTGCGGCGCGAGGGGCGCCCGGCCGGGTTACAGCGTCGCCGCGGCGGACTTGATCGCGGAGGCGAAGGTGGAGACCTCGGTGTAGACGCCGGGGTAGTCGGGGCGGGCGCAGCCCTGGCCCCAGCTGACGATGCCGACCTGGATCCACGCGCCGGCGTTGTCGCGGCGGAACATGGGTCCGCCGGAGTCTCCCTGGCAGGTGTCGACGCCGCCCTGGCTGAAGCCCGCGCAGATCTCCTCGTTGGCGATCAGGCTCGGGTAGGACTGCCGGCACGAGGCGTCGGAGACGAAGGGGACCTGCGCCTTGAGCAGGTAGCGCTGCTGCGGGCCGCCCTCGCGTGCCGCGCCCCAGCCGGCGACGGTGAAGGTGCCGTCGTTGTACGCGGCCGACTCGGCGATCTTCAGCGTCGGCAGGTTGATCGGCTGGGCGAGCTTGATCAGCGCCCAGTCCTTGCCGTCGCCGTTGTAGCCGGGGGCCCGGAGGACCTTGGTGGACCGGACCTTGATGGCGCTGGAGCTGCGGAGGTCCACGACACCGGCGGTGGCGGTGATGCTGGTGTTGTTGCCGGAGGATCCGACGCAGTGGGCGGCGGTGAGGACGATCTGCTGGGTGAGCAGGGAGCCGCCGCAGCCCATGGAGAGCCGGACCATGAAGGGGAACTCGCCCTGGGCGGCGCGGGTTCCGCCGACGACGGGCGGGGTGGCGGCGGAGGCGGAGGCGGGCTGGAGGCTGACGGCCGCGAGGACGACGGCACCGACGACCGCGCATCTCTTGAGGGCGCGAACGAGCTTGTTCAAGGTCTGCCTTCTTTCGTGGGGGGGGGGTGACGCGTGCGCACAGGCGGGCCCGTGCCATGGGTAGTGACATGAGCCCGTCAAAGCGTGTGTACGAATTATGTGGAGCGTCACAGGAGCCCTACAAGAAGTACTTTTCGGCCAGACGAGACCCCTCGACGGCACCGCGGGCAACCGTCGAGACGCCGTCGCGCGCCGTAGAGTCGGGAGGGTCCGGACATCCTCCCGGCCGGTGGCGGACCGGCCTCGGACAGCACCCACAGGGGGCGGGCGTGGCGAACGGCAGCGAGGTCGTGCACGGCTTCCCGCACCTCGACACGGTGCGGGCGGCGATCACTGCGCTGCACAAGCGGCTCTCGTACGACGGCGTGCGCGCCTACGCGGGCAGCGTCCCGCCGGCCGACGTCGCCTTCGCCGACGACGACGACCTCCATCTGGGGGCCCAGCGGGTGGCCCACGCGCTGGTCCGTCAACTGCGGCTGCCGGAGGCCCGGATGATCGTGAGTTTCCGGGAGATGCACCACGCCGCGAGCGTGGAACTCACCGCGGGCCCCGAGTACTTCATCGAACTGAACGACCGGTTCCGCCGCCACCGCCGCGACATCGGCGCGGCCCTCGCGCACGAGATCACACACGTGCTGCTGCACCGGCTCGGGCTGGAGTTCCACGGGACCCGGGACAACGAGATCCTCACCGACACGGTGGCGACCTATCTCGGGGCGGGCTGGCTACTGCTCGACGCCTACCGCGAGGACGAGGTATCCAGCCAGAAACTGGGCTATCTGACCCCGGAGGAGTTCGGTTACGTGCTCGCCAAACGCGCACTGGTCTTCGACGAGGACCCGTCGGTCTGGTTCACCAGCCCGCAGGGGTACACCGCGTACACCAAGGGCCGCGACCGGGCGCTGCGCGACGGCCGGCAGCCCCCGCTCTCGGCGGCCGGGTGGAACGGGCGTCGCCGCTACGCCAAGGACCGGCGGTACGCCGCGGACCATCCGGGACCGGACCGTCCCGGGCACGGCTCGCCGTACGCCTTCGAGCACGCGCCGGGCGGCGGGCTGCGGGTCTCGTTCCCCTGCCCCACCTGCCACCAGCGGATCCGGGTGCCGGTGCGGGGCCGGGTGCGGGCGCGGTGCGGGCTGTGCCGGACGATTCTCGAATGCGACACCTGAGGGAGCTTCCGTAGGGTTCTGGTATGGGCACCAAGGAGACCGAGGACACCGGCAGACCGGTCCTGGATCCGGCCGAAGCGCTCGATCCGGCCGAAGCTCTCTTCGAGGGGCTGTACGGGGGCGACGACGACGCGGTGGTGCGGGCGCTGCGGGCCGGGGCGCCGGCCGAGGCCACGGACGAGGACGGGCAGACCGCCCTGTACGTGGCCACGGCCCAGGACCGGCCGGTCATGGTGCGTCTGCTGCTGGCGGCGGGGCCGACCCGGACCGGGCGAGCGGTGCCGACGCGGCGGAGCTGCCGCTGTGCGGGGCCGCCGTGTGGGGCCGCACGGAGGTGATGCGGGCACTGCTGGCTGCGGGGGCCCACCCCGATCTCCAGGAGGGTGCCGGCGGCGTCCGCGCCCTGACCTGGGCCTGCCGCCAGGGCCGTGCGGAGGCCGTGGAACTGCTGCTGGCGAACGGAGCGGACCCGGACCTGCCGGGCCCGGGCGAGGAGCCCCCGCTGGTCACGGCAGCCCGGCGCGGCTCGCCTTCGAGCGTCCGGGCTCTGCTGCGGCACGGTGCGGGGGCGAAAAGGGACGCGCTCACGGAGGCCCGGCGCTGGCTCGACGTCGACGTCGAGGACGAACTGCGCCGGACCCTGACCGAGCGGCACCGAGAGGAACACGGGGACGGCTGCGCGACCTTCGTGGGGGCTCTCGCGCGGCGGGTGGAGGAGGACGGCGGGGTGACCGTCGTGGTCGAGCTGCACCACGACGGAGGCGGGATCACGGGTGCCGAGCAGCAGACCGGACACGCGGCCGTGGCGACGCTCCTCGAGGAGGACCTGGGACTGCGCACCCCGGCCGGCACCCTGGCCGAGCGCGCCCTGCGCGGCGGGGACCCGGACCGGGACGACTGGACCGAGGCCGTGGCGGTGCTCCAGCGCCGCGGCGACGAGGACACCTTCCGCGCGGCGACCGCGTGGTGCGGGACGGAGGATCCGCTGCGGCAGATGTTCGCGGCCGACGTACTGGCGGGGCTCGCGGACGACGGGATGCCGGCGAGGGCCGTGCCGCTGCTGCGGGAGCTGTCGCGGGAGGCCCGCGACCCCGAGGTGATCCGGGCGGCGGTGGCGGCGCTCGGGCAGCAGGCCGACCCGGCCGGCGTGACGGAGATCCTCCGGCACTCCGGGCACCCGGATCCCGAGGTGCGCTTCGGGGTGGCCGTGGCGCTGCACGGGCTGCTGCCGGCGGACCGCGCGGACGGGGTGGAGGCGGTCATCACGCTCACCCGGGACCCGGACGACGGGGTCAGGGACTGGGCGACGACGGTCCTGGCCGATCTGGAGGAGGACACCCCCGCGATTCGGGACGCCCTCGCGGCCCGCCTCGACGACGCCGTGCCCGACATCGGCGCGGAGGCGGCACGCGGGCTGGCGATGCGTCAGGACACCAGGGCCGCAGGGGCGTTGGCCCGCATCCTGGAGAACGAGGACCCGGACGGATACGCGTACTCCACCGCGGACCAGGCCGTGGAGTACGTGGAGGACGAACGGGTGCGGCGGCGCCTGGAGGCGACGGTACCCAGATCGCGGTGACGGGCGGGCGCCGGTGACGGGGGGTGTTGGTCCGGTGCGGTCCCGGGCGGCGCCTCCCGGGCCGGGTACGACACTGCCGGTCGCGCCGGCGGCGGCCGGGCCCGCCGGCCGGGACCGCGGCCGCGACGACCCCGGGAACGGAGCCATCGCAACCCCGGGCGAGGACCGCGCGCGGGGCCCGGGCGGGTGGCGGGCCGCCTCATCACGACGCGCCGAGCCGGGCCGCCTCATCACGACGCGCCGGGCCCGCCACGGGCCCACGACACCAAGGCCGGCCCGACCGGCGGCCTCACCCCTCCACGCCGAGCGGCAGGCGACGGGCCACGGGCGGCGGTCGCCCCGTCGCGAGCACCCGCGCCGGCACCCGTGACCGCGCCCCGCCATCACCGGCCCCGGCCGGCACCCGGGGCCGGGCCGTCGGGGCCTGCTACCGCGCCCCGTACACCGGCTGCGGCGGCGTCCCCTCCACGAGGAGTCTCAGTGCCGCCTCCCCCGCCTCCGCGGGGGTCCAGCGGGCGCCGCGGTCGGCCGTGGGGCCCCGCCGCCAGCCCTCCATGACCGTGATCCGGCCCGCCTCCGCCTCGAAGACCCGGCCGGTCACGCCCGCGGACGACGTCGAGCCCAGCCACACCACCAGCGGCGAGACGTTCTCCGGCGCCATCGTGTCGAAGGCTCCGGGGTCCTCCGGCGCCGCCATCGCCTCGGCGAAGGTCCGCTCCGTCATGCGCGTCCGCGCGGCCGGGGCGATGGCGTTGACCTGGACGCCGTAGCGCGACAGTTCCGCCGCCGCGACGAGGGTCAGACCCACGATGCCGGCCTTGGCCGCGCTGTAGCCGCCCTGGCCGACCGAGCCCAGCAGGCCGGCTCCGCTGGAGGTGTTGACGACGCGGGCCGAGGGCTCGCGCCCCGCCCGGGTCTCGGCCCGCCAGTGGGCCGCCGCGTGCTTCAGGGGCAGGAAGTGGCCCTTCAGATGGACCCGCACCACGGCGTCCCAGTCGTCCTCGTCGAGGTTGACCAGCATCCGGTCGCGCAGGAAGCCGGCGTTGTTGACGAGCGTGTCGAGCCGCCCGAAGGAGCCGAGCGCCGTCGCCACCAGCGAGGCGGCGCCCTCGGCCGAGGCCACGTCGCCCGAGTGGGGCACCGCCTCCCCGCCCCGCGCGCGGATCTCCTCGACGACCCGGCCGGCCGGGCTGTCCCCGACGAACGTGCCGTCCGGCCCGACGCCCAGGTCGTTGACCACGACCCGCGCGCCCTCCGCCGCGAACGCCAGCGCGTGTGCGCGTCCCAGCCCCCGGCCCGCACCCGTCACGGCCACCACCCGGTCGCGGCAGATCCCGGCAACTGCGTTCATCTCAGCCCTCCTTGTCGTCGGCGGCCCTCGTGGGGGCGCCGGCGGTCCTGCCCACGGCGCCGCCTGCACCGGGCCCTTCGCCGTCCACACCGGACCGGTCGCGGTCCACCCCGGCCCTGGCGCCGTCCACCACCGCCTCACCGGCCGCCGCGGGCCCGCCGCCCGGCCCGCCCCCGCTGACCGTCGCGCCCCCGTTGACCGTCGCTGCGTCGAGGAACGCGGGGCGCTCCCCTCCTCCGTGGACCAGCAGCGACGCCCCGCTGATGTACGCCGCCCGTGGGGACGCGAGGAACACGGCCGCGTCGCCGATCTCGTCCGGCTCGGCGAGCCGGCCCAGCGGTACCGTGCGGCCCACCGCCGCGACCCCCTGCTCGTCGCCGTAGTGCAGGTGCGACAGTTCCGTGCGGACCATTCCGGGCACGACCGTGTTCACCCGGACCTCCGGCGCCCACTCCACCGCCATGGACCGGGCGAGGCTCTCCAGCCCCGCCTTGGCCGCTCCGTAGGCGGCTGTCCCGGGTGACGGCCGGGTCGCGCTCACACTGCCGACCATCACCACGCACCCGCGTGCGGCGCGCAGCAGTCCGTGCGCGGCGAGCGAGACCGTCAGCGGTGCCACCAGGTTCAGTTCCAGCACCCGCGCGTGCCGCTCCGGGCCGCCGTCCCGCAGCAGCCGGTACGGCGCCCCGCCGACGTTGTTGACCAGGACGTCGAGCCGGCCGTGGCGGCGGGCGACCTCGGCGAGGAAGTCGTCGACGGCCGCGGGGTCCCGCAGGTCGACGGGCACGAACCGGGCCGTGCGTCCTGCGGAGGCGACGGGTGCACCGGGTGGTCTGCGGGCGCAGACGACGACGTCCGCCCCGGCCGCCAGGAACGCCCTCGCGATGCCCGCGCCGACACCGCGCGTTCCGCCGGTGACGACCGCGACCCTCCCGTCCAGCTCCATCGGCTGCTACCTTCCTGACGAGCAGTCACCTAACAAACGTTTGGTGGAAAGGTAGCTGATCCGCTGATGGGTGTCTCCACCGCAAGCCCGGAGAAGGGCGTTCGCGTCGTGACGGTCGACTTCCCGCCCGTCAACGCCCTGCCCGTCCACGGCTGGTACGCACTCGCCGACTCCGTGCGCCGCGCCGGCCGGGACCCGGAGGTCCGCTGTGTGGTCCTGGCCGCCGAGGGCCGCGGGTTCAACGCGGGCGTCGACATCAAGGAGTTGCAGCGCGACGCCGGGCACGACGCCCTGATCGGCGCCAACCGGGGCTGCCACGAGGCCTTCGGGGCCGTCTACGAGTGCGAGGTCCCCGTCGTCGCCGCCGTGCACGGCTTCTGTCTGGGCGGCGGGATCGGACTCGTCGGGAACGCCGACGCCGTCGTGGCCTCCGACGACGCCGCCTTCGGGCTGCCGGAGCTGGACCGGGGCGCGCTCGGGGCGGCCACGCACCTCGCCCGGCTCGTCCCCCAGCACCTGATGCGCACCCTGTACTACACCTCGCGCACCGTGACGGCCGCCGAACTGCAGGCCCACGGATCGGTCTGGCGGGTCGTCCCCCGCGACGGGCTCCGTGCCGCGGCCCTGGGGCTGGCGCGCGAGATCGCCGCCAAGGACGGCCGCCTCATCCGGCTCGCCAAGGCCGCCATCAACGGCATCGACCCCGTGGACGTGCACCGCAGCTACCGGTACGAGCAGGGCTTCACCTTCGAGGCGAACCTCTCCGGGACCGCGGGCCGCGTCCGGGACACCTTCGGCAAGGAGGCCTGACCCATGGCGGACAAGACGATGACCGCCGACGACGTCGCGGGACGGCTGCGCAGCGGCATGACCCTGGGCATCGGCGGCTGGGGCTCGCGCCGCAAACCGATGGCCCTGGTCCGGGCGCTGCTGCGGTCCGGGGTCACCGGTCTGACCGTCGTCTCCTACGGCGGCCCGGACGTGGGGATGCTGTGTGCGGCGGGGCGGGTGCGCAGGCTCGTCGCGCCGTTCGCGACGCTCGACTCCGTACCGCTGGAGCCCCACTTCCGGGCGGCCCGCGAGGCGGGGACGATCGCGATGACGGAGCTGGACGAGGCGATGTTCATGTGGGGACTGCACGCCGCGGCCAACCGGCTCCCCTTCATGCCCGTGCGGGCCGGCCTCGGTTCGGACGTCATGCGGGTCAACCCGGAGCTGTGCACGATCCGTTCGCCGTACGGCGACGGCGAGGAGTTCGTCGCGGTCCCGGCACTGCGCCTGGACGCCGCCCTGGTCCACCTCAATCGTGCCGACCGGCTCGGCAACGGCCAGTACCTGGGCCCCGACCCCTACTTCGACGACCTCTTCTGCGAGGCGGCCGACGAGGCGTACGTCTCGTGCGAGCGGCTGGTGGAGACGGCCGAGCTGACCAAGGACGCCGCCCCGCAGACCCTGCTCGTCGGAAGGCACACCGTCACGGGCGTCGTCGAGGCCCCGGACGGGGCGCACTTCACGTCCTGCGCCCCTGACCACGCCCGTGACGAGTCCTTCCAGAAGCTGTACGCGACCACGCCGTGGCCGGAGTTCGCCGAGCGCTTCCTGTCGGGTCCCGACGAGCACGCCTACCGGTCCGCCGTGCGGACCTGGCACGAGGAGCAGCGGTGACCGTCACAGAGGCCCGTGTCCCCCCGCCGTCCCGGTCCGAGTACTGCGTGATCGCCTGCGCCGAGGCGTGGCGCGGCGACGGCGAGGTACTGGCGAGCCCCATGGGGCTGATCCCCTCCCTCGGCGCCCGGCTCGCCCGGCGCACCTTCTCCCCCGACCTTCTGCTCACCGACGGCGAGGCGCTGCTCGTCGGTCCGGACGGGGAGGTGGAGGGCTGGCTTCCGTACCGCCGCCATCTCACGGTGGTCACCGGCGGCAAGCGGCACGTCATGATGGGCGCGAGCCAGCTCGACCGGTACGGCAACCAGAACATCTCCTGCATCGGCGACTGGTCCCGGCCGGCGCGCCAGCTCCTCGGGGTGCGCGGGGCACCGGTGAACACCCTCAACAACCCGGTCAGTTACTGGGTCCCCCGGCACTCGAGCCGGGTCTTCGTCGAGAAGGTCGACATGGTCAGCGGCGTCGGGTACGACCGCGCGGGCGGGGCGCGCTTCCACCGGATCCCTCGCGTCGTCACGAACCTGGGGGTCTTCGACTTCGAGACGCCGGACCGGTCGATGCGGCTCGCCTCCCTGCATCCGGGCGTCACCCTGGAGGAGGTCCGGGAGGCGACCGGCTTCCCACTCGCCGTCTCCGGCGGCGGCTCCGTCCCGTGCACCCGCGAACCCACCGCCGAGGAGCTGCGGCTCGTCCGCGAGGTGCTCGATCCGGACGGCCGGCGCGACCGTGAGATCGGCGCCCGATGAGGACGGCGCTCACCGAGCTCACCGGAGTGCGGCACCCCATCGTCCAGACCGGCATGGGCTGGGTCGCGGGACCTCGGCTGGTCTCGGCGGCCGCGAACGCCGGCGCCCTGGGCGTCCTGGCCTCCGCGACGATGACGCCGGCCCGGCTGCGGCAGGCGGTCCGCGAGGTGAAGGCCCGCACGGTGGCGCCGTTCGGGGTCAACCTGCGGGCCGATGCGGGGGACGCCCGGGAACGGGTGCGGATCGTCGTGGACGAGGGCGTACGGGTGGCGTCGTTCGCGCTGGCCCCGTCCCGGGAGCTGATCGCGGAGCTCAAGGACGCGGGCGTGGTCGTGATCCCGTCGGTCGGCGCGCGGCGCCACGCCGAGAAGGTCGCGGCCTGGGGTGCCGACGCCGTGATCGTGCAGGGCGGCGAGGGCGGCGGGCACACCGGCGACGTGGCGACGACCGTGCTGCTGCCGCAGGTGGTGGACGCCGTGGGCATCCCGGTCGTCGCGGCGGGCGGTTTCCACGACGGGCGCGGTCTGGTGGCGGCGCTCGCGTACGGGGCCGCGGGTATCGCCATGGGCACGCGTTTCCTGCTCACGTCCGACTCGACGGTGCCGGACGCGGTGAAGGCCCGTTATCTGGCGGCGTCCGTCAGGGACGTCACGGTCACCACCGCCGTCGACGGCCTGCCGCACCGTATGCTCCGCTCCGACCTCGTCGAGACCCTGGAACGTTCCGGTCGCACCCGCGCCCTGCTGCACGCGCTGCGCAGGGCGGCGGGCTTCCGGAAGCTCTCCGGGCTGTCCTGGCCGGATATGGTCCGCGACGGCCTCGCGCTGCGGCACGGCAAGGACCTCTCCTGGAGCCAGGTCCTGCTCGCCGCCAACACCCCGATGCTGCTGCGGGCGGCGATGGTCGAAGGCCGTACCGATCTCGGTGTGATGGCGTCCGGCCAGGTCGCGGGCGTGATCGGCGACCTGCCGAGCTGCGCGGAGCTGGTCGGCCGGGTGATGGCGGAGGCGGAGGGGGTGCTGCGGGGGCTGCGGACCGTGGACTGAACCGCTCCTACCGGCCCCGGGCGGCGGCGCCGCGGCCTCGGGCCGGGACCGCGGGGCGGGTGCCCCGTGGTCCCGGTCACGGCATCAGCGGGCCGCGGCGCTGCTGCCCCTGGACCCGCCCTGCGGCCGGCCCGCGGTGCGTCCGCGCTTCTGCCCCGCGCCGCCCCCGGCACGTCCGGCACCGGTGCGTCCGGATTCGCCGCGCCCGG
>NZ_JASHLT010000017.1:0-192206 GCF_030056615.1 Streptomyces sp. HNM0645
CGTGTGCGCGCGGCCCGTGTGCGCGCGGCCCGTGTGCGCGCCGCGCGCGGCGCGCCTAGCGTGGACGCATGATCCGGTTCGAGGAGGTCGGCAAGGTCTACCCGGACGGGACCGCCGCCGTTGACGGGCTGTCCTTCGAGGTCGCCGAGGGCGAACTGGTCACGCTCGTCGGCCCGTCGGGCTGCGGCAAGACCACCACGATGATGATGGTCAACCGGCTGATCGAACCCACGTCCGGGCGGATCCTGGTGGGAGGCGAGGACATCTCCCGGGTCGACCCGGTTCGGCTGCGCCGCCGGATCGGCTACGTCATCCAGCAGGTCGGCCTGTTCCCGCACCGGACGGTCCTCGACAACACCGCGACCGTGCCGTCGCTGCTGGGCTGGAAGAGGCGCCGGGCCCGGGCCCGGGCCGCTGAACTCCTCGATCTGGTGGGCCTCGACCCGAAGACCTTCGGAGACCGCTACCCCGAGCAGCTCTCGGGTGGTCAGCGCCAGCGGGTCGGGGTTGCCCGGGCGCTGGCGGCGGACCCTCCCGTACTGCTGATGGACGAGCCGTTCGGCGCGGTCGACCCGGTGGTGCGGGAGCGGCTGCAGAACGAGTTCCTGAACCTCCAGGCGACGGTCCGCAAGACCGTGCTGCTCGTCACCCACGACATCGAGGAGGCGGTGCGGATGGGCGATCGCATCGCCGTGTACGGGCAGGGGCGCATCGAGCAGTTCGACACGCCGGGCGCGGTGCTCGGCACGCCCGCGACCGACTACGTGGCCCGGTTCGTGGGCGCGGACCGGGGGCTGAAGCGGCTCTCGGTGACCGGGATCGAGGAGGACGGCCTGGAGCAGCCGCCGATCGCGCGCCTGGACGAGCCGGCCGACGCCGCGGCGGGCCGACTGCGGGCGGCGGACGCTCGCTGGGCGGTCGTGCTCAACGCCGGTGGCGATCTGCACGGCTGGGTGTCGGCCGACTCCCTGGCCCGGGCCGGTGACCGGGGCACGGTCGGCGATCTGGCGCGCAGGATGGAGGCGTGGGTGCCGCTGGGGGCACCGCTGAAGCAGGCGTTCAGCGAGATGCTGCAGCACGACGCGGGATGGGTGGCGGTGGTGGACGGGACCCGTTTCGTGGGGGTGCTGACCCCGGCGAAACTCCACGAGGCACTGCGCCGTTCGGTGGACGCCGAGGCCCGGGGAGTGGCCAGGGACCAGGTGGACTTCGACTCGGTGGCGGACGCCTGAGCCACTCGGGGGTGTCCGTCCCGGCCGGCCCGGGAACGGCCTTCCGCGCCGCCCGGAAGAGGGATGACCCGCGGCTCACTTCGGGAGAAGGCCCTTGGACTGCAGGTACTGCCGGGCGACGTCCTCGGGCAGCCGGCGCCGGCTGTCCACCTGCTCGTTGAGCCGGGCGAGGTCCTCCGTGGTCAGGACCTCGTTCAGCTCGTCGAGCGCCTTGCCGACTCCGGGGCCACCGGCGCGCGCCCGGTTGACGACGGGCACGATGTGGTCCGCGTTCTGGAGGTGCTTGTCGTCCTCGAGGATCACCAGGCCGAAGTCGTCGAGGGTGGCGTCCGTGGTGGTGGTCAGGACCATCTGGTCCTGACCCGACTGGACGGCCTGTTTGGCCTGGGTGGTGCCGACGCCCTTGGGGTCGATGCCGCTGATGCGGATGCCGTACGTCCTCTCCAGACCGGGCGCGCAGTACGGCCGCCGCACGCACTCGTCCCCGGCGGCGAGGCGCACGGGGATCCCGGACCTTCCGAGGTCGCTGAGGGTCCGGAGGTCGTGGGCGCGGGCGAACTCCTCGGTGACGGCGAAGGCGTTCTGGTCGACGGCGCGCCCCGGGTCGAGGACCTTCAGCCCGCGCGCGTCTGCCAGCGGGCGCAGCGCGCTCATGGTGGCGCCGAGGTCGGGCGAGCCGACGGCCGGCGCATCGGGGCCGTGGGCCCTGGCACCCAGCCAGTCGGCGAAGGTGGCGGCGTACTCGGGGACCACGTCGATCTGGCCGCTCTCCAGGGCGGGTTCGTAGATCTCCCGGTTGGCGACGGAGATGACCTTCGTCTGGTAGCCGGCGTGCTCGAGCAGCAGGGAGTACATCTGCGCCAGCAGGTCGCTCTCGGTGAAGCCGGCGGATCCGATCGTCAGATGCCGGCTGTCCCCGGGAGGAGCCGTCACCTGTCCGCGGTCCTCCAGGGACGGGCCCGTGGTGCAGGCGGCCAGCAGGGCCAGCAGGGACGCGCCGAGGTGCAAGGGGAGCCTCCTCATGACGACCGCCGCCCGGTCCAGGCGGGTGCGGACCGTTCCACGGCGACGAAGACTCCTTCCACCACCAGGGCGAGGGCGGCGACGAGAACCGCACCGGCGACCACCTGCGGGGTGGAGGCGAGATTGAAGCCCGCCGTGATGATGCGGCCCAGCCCGCCGCCGCCCGCCAGCGCCGCGACGGTCGCGGTGGCCACGAGCTGGACGGCCGCGATCCGTACGCCGGTGAGGACCAGCGGCGTCGCGAGCGGGAGTTCGACCCGGAACAGGGTCTGGCTGCCCGTCATGCCCATCCCCCGCGCGGCACGTACGACGTCCTGGTCGACACCGCGCATGCCGACGTAGGCGTTCGTCAGCAGCGGCGGCACGGCGAACAGCACCAGCGCGACGATGGTGGGCCAGTCGCCCCACGTGCCGATCGGGCTGAGCAGCAGCAGGACGAGGACCGCGAAGGTCGGCACGGCCCGGCCCACGTTGGAGATGTTGACGGCGAGTGCGCCGCCCTTGCCGAGGTGGCCCAGGACGAGGGCGACGGGCAGCGCGATGGCGCAGCTGATCACCAGACACACCGAGGTGAGGTAGAGGTGCTGGCCGAGTCGGCGCCACACGCCGTTCTGGCCCGACCAGTTGGCGGCGCTGGTCAGCCAGTCCCAGGTCTGTGCGACCGTGCTCACGCGGCGGCCCGCCGTGCGGGTCGCGTCCACGGCGTGAGCATCCGCTGGACGCCCAGCAGGACGAGATCGGCGGCCACGGCGATGAGCACGCAGAGCACCGAGGCCGTGAGCACCTGGGCCTTGAAGTAGGTGTTCATCCCCGAGTAGATGAGGTTTCCCAGCCCGCCGAAGCCGACGATCGCGCCGATGGTGACCAGCGAGACCGCGGACACGGTCGCGATCCGCAGCCCGGCCATCGCGGCGGGCAGGGCCAGCGGCAGTTCGACGCCGAGAAGCTGCCGCGCCGGGCCGTAGCCCATGCCGCGTGCGGCCTCCCGTGTCTCCGCGGGGACGGAGCGCAGCCCCGCGAGGACGTTGCGGACCAGCAGGGTGAGGGAGTACAGCACGAGCCCTGCGACGACCAGTGACGCGGACAGCCCGTACACCGGGAGCAGCAGCGAGAACATCGCCAGGGACGGGATCGTGTAGAGGATCGTCGTCACCCCGAGCACGGGACCGGCGGCCCAGCGCCACCGCCGGGCCGCGACGGCCAGCGGCACGGCGAGGAGCAGCGCCAGCGCCACGGAGGCGAACGTCAGCTGGAGGTGCTGGAGGGTGGCGTCCCAGAGGATCTCGCGGCGGGTGGAGAGGTAGGCGCCGCAGACCCACTCGTTGCGCGCGAGGCAGTCGTCGGGAGTGGCCGTCACCCGTCCATTGCAGCCCGGGAACCCGGCTCGCGCGCGCTGTGCACACCTGTCCGAGTGCGTGGCGGTGCTGTCGGGACGGCCGCCGGGCCGGGACGTGGGACCCCGCCCGTTCTCCGGGCGGACGGCGCCGGGTCGCGGACGCACCGGACGCACTGCCCGGAGGCGTCCCCCGACGGCGGGGCGGGGTGATGACGTCGCCGGAGACGCGGGAGGGACCGGATCGCGGCCGGTGCCGAGGACGGCCCGGCCGGCCAGGCCGACGCCTGGGCCGCGCGGTCACGGCGGCGGACTCACCGCGGGCGGGACCGCGGGCCCTCGGCGGGCCCGCGGTCCCGCCCGGCGCGTCAGATCTTCTCCTCCTGCGACCGTCCCACGCACAGGGCCCAGATGATCGCGATGTAGAGGGCGATCGCGACCAGGGACCACAGCGGGTAGTAGGGCAGGGAGAGGAAGTTGACGACCAGCAGCACTCCCGCGAGGGCGATGCCGAGGATCCGCGCCCACAGGGCGCCCTTGAAGAGGGCGAATCCGGCCGCGATGGCGACGATCCCGAAGATCAGATGCAGCCAGCCCCATGCGGTGAGGTCGAATCGGAAGACGTAGCCGGGCGTCGCCACGAAGACGTCGTCGTTCGCGATGCCCATGATTCCACGGAAGAAATCGAGGAATCCGGCGATGATCAGGACCACTCCCGCGAACATCGTCAGGCCTCCGGCCCAGGCGAAGTAGCTCTTGGAGTGTCCGGTGGTCGGTTGGGTCATGATGTCCCCTCGTCCTCAACTCAGGAGCTTGTCCTTGGCTCGCTGGAACTCCTCCTCGCTCAGGTCACCCTTGGCCTTGAGCTCGGAGAGCCGGGCAAGCTCGTCCCCCGGGCCGGCACCCTTGGCGGTCTGCCGGATGTACGCGTTGAAGGCTTCCTGCTGCTCCTGCGCGTGCGTGATCTCGCGCTTGCCCATGTCCTTGCCGCGGACGATCACGTAGACCAGCACGCCGAGGAACGGAATCAGCAGCATGAAGATCAACCAGGCCGCCTTGGCCCAGCCGCTCATCTCGTGGTCACGGAAGATGTCCACGAAGACACGGAAGAGCAGCACCAGCCACACGACCCAGAGGAAGATCCACATCACGGTCCAGAACGCGCCCAGAACCGGATAGTCGTAAGCGAGGTAGACCGTGTCGTCCATCTCCGTCCTCCTGCCGTTCGCGTCGGACCTCGGGTGTCCGCTCGCCGTCAGTGTGGGGCGGTGGGCGAGCGGTTCCCTCACCCCGCACGGGTGAATCGGCGGCCCGGCCGGCCCCGCGGGGTGGCGGCCGGGCACCGTGTCGGTGCCCGGGCGGGACGGCCCCGTACCCGACGATGAACCGGTCCGTGATGCCTGGTGACCGGGTGGGTGATGAGTGCGTGAGCGGCGGGAACGCCCTGACCGGGGTGGCCGTGGCAGTGGTCACCGCGGGGTATGCGCTGGTGTCGCGGCGCATCGCCGCCACCGTCCTCACCGCGCCCCTGTTCTTCACCGCCTGCGGGGTGCTCATCGGCCCCGCCGGACTCGGCCTCTTCGGCCTCGAGCACAACGCGGGCCCGGTTCTGGTCCTGGTCGAAACGGCACTGGCACTGGTCCTTTTCACCGACGCGATGAGCCTGCGCGGACGCCAGCTGCACCAAGGCCGCTTCCTGCCCGTGCGGCTGCTGGCGATCGGACTGCCGCTGACGATCGCGGCGGGCTGGCTGCTCGCCTGGCCGCTGCTGCCCGGGCCGACCGTGTGGGAACTGGCGCTGATCGCCACGATCCTCGCGCCCACCGACGCGGCGGTGTGCCGAACCGCCCTCTCCTCGCCCAGGGTGCCGCCACTGGTGCGCAACGGTCTCAACGCGGAGTGCGGCGTCGGTGACGGCATCGTCCTCCCCGTCTTCGTCCTGCTGCTCGCGGCCCTTCCCGGCGCCGCCGAGGAGGACCACGTGGGCGTCTTCTGGCGCTCCCTGGTGCTCAGCGCGGCGCTCGGGGTCGCCTGCGGGGTCGCGGCCGGCCTGCTGCTGGGGCGGGCCCGTGCCGCCGGGTGGGTGAGCGGGGAGGGGAACCAGCTGATGATCCTGGCCACCGTCCTGGCGTCCTTCGCGCTCGCGCGGCTCGTCGACGGCAGCGGCTTCATCGCCGTCTGGGCGGCGGGTATCGCGTTCGCCGTACTGGTGCGCCGCGGCGTACCGGCGGACGACTCCCCGGACGGCGCGCGGAGCCGGGGATTCGCCGGGGGCCACGAGTTCACCGAGAACGTGGCCGCGCTGCTGGCGGCGATGAGCTTCCTGGTGTTCGGTGCCGTGCTGCTGGGGCCGGCGCTGGAGTACCTGGACTGGCGGGCCGTCGTGTACGCGCTGCTCAGCCTCACCGTGGTGCGGATGGTGCCGGTCGCGCTCGCCCTGGCCGGCACCGGGCTGCGGCCGCCGACCGTGGCGTACGTGGGCTGGTTCGGGCCGCGGGGACTGGCGTCGCTGGTCCTGGCGCTGCTGGTGGTGAAGGAGTACGGCGCCGCGGCGGCCCTGCCCGGCCGGATCGTGGCCGTCACCGTGGGGCTGAGCGTGCTGGCGCACGGGGTGACGTCGGTCCTGCTGAGCGAGCGGTACGGATCCTGGTACGAGAAGGCGGCGCGACGCGATCCGGGGCTACGGGAACGCGTGTCCGACGGCGAGCGGACCGGATGACGGTCCGGGCGCGGCGCCGCCCCCTGCGCGGGCCGGGCGGCGTCGGGCCCGCGCAGGGCACCGCTGGCGGCAGCCCGCGCGGAGCGGGCATCCCACTGCGGGGACCGGGCGGCGTACGCGTACCGGGCCGGGCGCATACGGCCGAACACCGCCCGGAGCCGCGCCCCACGGGCCGTGCAGCGGTCTCAGTCGGGCAGCCGGCGCAGCTCCACCACGCGGAGGCCGAGGTCCTGGAAGCGTACGAGCAGCCCGTACAGATGCGCCTCGTCGGTGACGGGCCCGTACAGGACGGTCTCCTCCGGCACCGTCACTTCGTCGAGCTCGGGAAAAGCACCGGCGACGGCCGGTGACAGATGACCGGAGATGCGGAACTCGTATCGCATGCGAGCACTTCCCCGTGCGCTGAGGGCTCTTGCCGCATGGTCCCGCCGTGTGCGTCCCGACCGCATCACCCGGACGAGGTGACCCGGCGCGTGGCCTGCCCGCCCGACCGCGCGGCCTCAGAGCAGTCCGGCGTCCCTGGCGCGGCGTACCGCCTCGCTGCGGCGGGACACCGACAACTTGCGGTAGACGCTCTTCAGATGCGTCTTGACGGTGTTGACGGACAGGAACAGTTCGGCGGCGATCTCGTCCGTCGACATCATCTCGGCGGCGCAGCGCAGGACGTCGCACTCCCGGGGGCTGAGCTGCTCGACGAGCAGTGGAGCCCCGGCGGCCGAGTCACCGGAACCCGATCCGCCACCACCGGGGCTCCGCTCCGTGTCGCCGGACCGGCCCGTCAGCCAGGCGCGGGCGTCGGCCAGGCCGGGTGCGCGGGCGAGGACGTGCCGCAGCCACGGGCCGGACTCCGTGAAGGGGGCACGAAGTCCGTGCGTCCGCGCGGTGCGCACGGCGCCGGCGACGAGCGTCGCCGCCTTCGCGGTGTCCCCCTCGACCGCCGCCAGCTGGGCCTGGAGCAGCTGCGCACGGACCCGGACCGCCGGGGGGACACGGTCGCCTGCGGGGAGCCCGGCGAGCAGCCGGCGCGCCTGTCCGCCGTCCCCGGCCGCGAGATGGGCGGCGGCCGACGCGGCGGTGAGGGCGGGGACGCCCGGAGGTGCCTCCTCCAGTGCGGCGAGCGCGGCCGCCGCGTCACCGCGCACCAGGTGGACGGAGCAGCGTGCCACGGCGATACGGCCCGCCGCCTCTCCCCCGGCGACGGCGGGACCGTCGGCGGAGACGGGTGCGTCGTCGAGCGCCGACAGTGCCGCCGCCGTGCGTCCGTGGGCGAGTTCGAGGCGGGAGCGCAGCACCGCGGCCTCGGCGGCGGCCGGTACGTCACGGACGGGCGCGTGCGTGCGGGCAGCGGCGAGATGCCGGCCGGCGGCCGTGAGGTCACCGCGGTCGGCGGCGACCGAGGCGAGCGCGAGATGGCAGCGTGCCGTGCGTCGGTCGACGGGAATGCCGTGCTCCTCCGCGGCCTTGAGTCCTTCCCGGGCGTGTGCCTCGGCCTCTCGCAGCAGTCCGTCGGCGGCCTCGGCGAGGGCCAGCGCGCCGAGGCAGTGGTAGCGGACCGTCCAGGTGTGCTCGTCCGTGGCCGCGGCGAGTGCGGCGGCGAACGCCTCACGGGCCTCGGACCGGTGCCCGGTGGCCAGCAGGGCGCGGCCGCGGCCGTAACGCCGGAGTGCCTCGATCTCCGGGTGCCGGGCGAGCGCGTCGGGGTCCACCCGGTGCGTCAGTGTCCGCACCTCGCGGTCGGGGTCCGGCGTGCCCTGGTCCGGGTCCATCTCCTCCGCGGCCCGCTCGGCGTCGTCGCCGTCCCCGGTCGAGGCGGGCGCCCGGGGGTTCGCGGTGCCGGTGTCCGCGCCGGTGAGAAGCAGCAGCAGAGCCCGGGTGAGCAGGCTCTCGGGTGTGTCGTCGCCGTGGGGACGGACCCCCGCGAGGTGTTTGCGGCCGGCGGCGGCGTCACCGCGGGCCAGTGCGCAGACGGCCGCGGTGAGGGCGGGCGCGGTGCCGGGCAGGCCGTCCGGCATTCCACTGAACAACCGTTCGAGGCGATGGCTGTCCGGTCCGGTCAGGAGCCGCCCGGCGGCGAGCCTGTCGACGAGGAGACCGGCGGCGTACGGCCAGTCGTCCGCCGCTGCCGCGTGCTCGATCGCGTCGGTCACCCTGTCGTGTCCGTCGAGCCATCGTGCGGCCTCGCGGTGCAGCGGCCCGCCGAGGGCCGGGCTGCGGCTGCGCAGATGGGCCCGGAGTACTTCGGCGAACAGCGGGTGGCAGCGGTACCAGGAGGTGTCGCCGATCGGCTCGACGAACGCGTTGTCGCGGACGAGCCTGCCGAGGATGTGCTCGCCGTCGTCCCGTCCGGTGAGGGCGTCGGCCAGTCCCGGGTGGACGTGGGAGAGGATGCTGGTCCGGATGAGCAGGTCCTGGGTCGCAGCCGGTTGGGCTGCCAGGACCTCGGCCGTCAGATAGTCGGCGACGGCGTTCTGCGAGGCGGCGAAGGACTGGGCGAAGTGCTCGGCGTCCTCCGCGCTTTGCATGGCCAGGGCACACAGCCGCAGCCCGGCGGCCCAGCCCTGGGTGCGGTCGGTGAGGGCGCCGACGCTCTCCTGGGAGGGCGTGAGCCCGTGGCAGCGCAGCAGCTGCGCCGTCTCGCGCGGGGTGAAGGCCAGTTCGGACCGGCGGATCTCGCAGACCCGGGCCTCGGCGCGGTAGCGGTGGAGGGGCAGCGCGGGATCGACCCGCCCGATGAGGACCAGCCGCAGGGACGGCCCGGCATGGGCGAGGAGGAAGTCCAGTTCGGCGGAGACGCCGTGGACGCCTGCGTGTTCCAGCCCGTCGAGGACGAGCACGACCGGTTGGGGCAACTGGGTGAGGGCGGATGCGAGCCGGACGATCAGCGAGTGGTCGACGTTGTCGGCGCTCGACGGGCTGCCGACACCGTCGGGCAGCGGCACCCGGTGGTAGCGGAAGGCACCGAGGACATAGGCCCAGAACACGCCCGGCGCGTTGTCGTCGCTCTCCACGGTGAGCCAGACGACCGGGCCGGGCGCGAGGTCGGCCTCGCGCCAGGAGGCGGCGAGGGTGGTCTTGCCCGCGCCGGCGGGGCCCGTGATCACGGTGAGGGGGCCCTGGGCGCCCTCGGTGAGCCGGTCCAGGAGACGCTGCCGGGCCACGAAGGCAGGCGGTACGGCGGGTACCGCGAACTTCGCGGCCAGCAGCGGGTCGCCGCTGGGGTGCAGCTGGGCGTCCTCGGCCATGGGTTCCACCGCCGTGCCGTCCGTTCGTCGGCCAGCCCTCATGATCCCAGCGGCCTTCCATGATCGCCAACGGCGACGGGGGCGCTGCGCCGACGGTGTCCCGCGACCCTGCGGCCGGTCGGCGAGGCGGCAGCGGCGTCGGCGAGGGCCTGGCGGGCCCGGCCGGGAGGAGGGGGACGTCGCGGTGTACCGGCCCGGCGCTGACGGCCGCGGGACGAACGGGCACCGGGCACGAGCCCGGCCGGGGGCTCGCAGCGCACCGCCCCAGGAGCGACCGCCAACGTCCGGAACCGGCCTGGGCGTACACGGCCCCGCGTCGTCAGGAGAGGCGGCCGCCCCCGCGCGGTTGTGCAATGGCGGTAGGACGCACACGGACCGGAGGCGCCATGGACGACGACGGCAGGACGCGCGTGGTCCGGAGCCGGCGCTGGAGCGCGCGGCTGGCGATCCTCGCGGCCGCCGCGGCCGTCGTGCTGCTCGTGGCCTCCGGACTCGGCGGCATCGCGATGGTGCTGCTGGTGCTCGCCGGGACGGTGGTGACGGCGGCGGCCCTGTGGTGGGCGCTGACCCGGCGCGGGCCCGTGCGGGTGCTGGCGGTGCTGCTGGCGCTGGCCGCCCCGCTGACCGTCATCTGGCTGCAGGCCCGTTCGGGGGTGCTGTGGGTCATGGTGCTGTGCCTCGTCCTCGGGGCGGTGGCCGCCTCGGCCGGCTGGGAAGCCCTCGCCCTGGACGCCCGGCGCAAGGCCCAGCCCACGGTGGCCGCGGAGCGCCCCGCACGCCCGTTCCTGATCATGAACCCGCGCTCGGGCGGCGGGAAGGTGGAACGCTTCGGGCTGAAGGCGAAGGCGGAGCGTGCGGGGGCGGAGGTCTTCATGCTGGATCCGGAACGCCCGAGCGACGTCGAGGCTGTGGCCCGGCAGGCGGTCGCCGACGGCGCGGACCTGCTCGGGGTCGCCGGTGGGGACGGTACGCAGGCGCTGGTGGCGGGGGTGGCGGCGGAGCACGGGGTGCCGTTCGTGGTGGTCCCCGCCGGAACCCGGAACCATTTCGCACTGGACCTGGGGCTCGACCGGGACGACCCCTCGCGGGCGCTGGAGGCGCTGACCGACGGGGTCGAACTCGTCGTCGACCTGGGCATGGCCGGCGACCGGGTGTTCGTCAACAACGCCTCGTTCGGGGCCTACGCATTGGTCGTGCAGAGCGACGCCTACCGCGACGACAAGGTCGGCACCGCCCTGCAGCTGTTCCCCGACGTGCTGACGCACCGGGCCGGACCGCGGCTCACCGTGCGGGCCGCGGGGACGACGCTCGACTCCCCTCAGGCGGTGCTGGTCAGCAACAACCCCTACCGCGCCGGGGACCGCACGGCTGTCGCGCGCCGGGACCGCCTCGACCGGGGCGTCCTGGGCGTCGTGAGTGTGACGGTGGAGAGTGCCGCCCAGGCCGCCGGGCTGCTGCGCGGCGAACGTTCGGCCGGGTTCACCACCCTCACCGCCCGCGAGGTCGTCGTGGCGGCCGACGCGTCGGAGGTGCAGGTCGGCGTGGACGGGGAGGCCCTGACGATGCCCGTGCCGGTGCGCTGCACCATCAGGCCCGGCGCGCTGCGGGTGCGCGTCCCCCGCCACCGGCCCGGGGTCCCCCTCGCCCGGCCACGGCTGAACTGGCGCCGGCTGGCGATGCTGGCGCTGGCGCGCTGACCCGGCCACCGGGCGGGTCCGGGCCGTCGACGGCACAATTGCGGACCGGGCCCCTCCGACCGCACAACGCCGCGCGCGCGAGGGCACGCCGCCGATGTCGTGGCGTCGGAGGTAGAGGACGGCCACAACGCCGCGCGCGCGAAGGCACGCCCCGGGCACGGTGGGACGCGGCACCACGCAGGCCGACGCACGGCCCGCCGCCGGCGCCCCTCGGCAGGGCGTACGCGGCGGCTGGGTGACGCGCCCCGCGACGCCGCGTACGCCTGCGGCGCACGCTCCGGTTCACGCCTCCCGCGCGAACGCCTCCAGAATGCGCTCCGCCGCGAGGGTGGCGGTCAGTTCGCCGTCGCGGACCTGCTGTTCGAGGGCGGGGCCGAGGGCCCGTACGGCCGGGTGGGCGCGGAGACGGCCGAGGAGTTCGTCCCGGACCATCGCCCACGCCCACTGGACCTGCTGGTCGCGGCGCTTGGCGTCGAGGTGGCCGCCCGCGTCGAGCAGGGCGCGGTGCTGCTCCAGCCGTTCCCAGACCGTGTCGAGCCCGCTCGACTCCCGCGCGCTGCAGCTCAGCACCGGCGGGGTCCAGACGGCATCGGCCGAGGGGGTCTCCCCGACTCCGGCGGAGTGGTGGGCGGGGGGACGCATCAGCCGCAGCGCACCGGCCAGTTCGCGCGCGGCGGTGCGGGCGTCGCGCTCGTGCGGCCCGTCGGCCTTGTTGACCGCGAGGACGTCGGCCAGTTCCAGGACGCCCTTCTTGATGCCCTGGAGCTGGTCGCCGGTCCGGGCGAGGGTGAGCAACAGGAAGGAGTCGACCATCCCGGCGACGGCCGTCTCGGACTGGCCGACGCCGACGGTCTCCACCAGGACCACGTCGTAGCCGGCGGCCTCCATCACCACCATTGACTCGCGGGTCGCCTTGGCCACGCCGCCGAGCGTGCCGGCCGAGGGCGACGGCCGGACGAAGGCCGCCGGGTCCACGGCCAGCCGCTCCATCCGCGTCTTGTCGCCGAGGATGGAGCCGCCGGTGCGGGTGGAGGACGGGTCGACGGCCAGCACCGCCACCCGGTGGCCGAACCCGGTCAGCATCGTGCCGAAGGCGTCGATGAAGGTGGACTTCCCCACCCCCGGCACTCCGCTGACACCGATCCGCCGTGCGTTGCCGCTGTGCGGCAGCAGTTCGGTCAGCAGCCGCTGGGCCGCGGCGCGGTGGTCGGGCCGGGTGGACTCGACGAGGGTGATGGCGCGGGCCACGGCCGCCCGCTTCCCGTCGAGCACGCCCTTGACGTAGGCGTCGATGTCGACTTCCCTGGCCATCCGCGGCTACAGCTCGTCGTGGCCCAGCGCCGCGGCCAGGCGCTCGACCAGGTCGTGGGCGGCGTCGGGGATGACCGTGCCCGGCGGGAAGACCGCCGTCGCACCCATCTCCAGCAGTGTCGGCACGTCCTGCGGAGGGATCACCCCGCCCACGACGATCATGATGTCGTCGCGGCCCTCCTCCGCGAGCTGCTCGCGCAGCGCCGGGACGAGGGTGAGATGTCCGGCCGCGAGCGACGAGACGCCCACGACGTGCACGTCCGCCTCGACCGCCTGCCGGGCGACCTCGGCCGGGGTCTGGAACAGCGGGCCGACGTCCACGTCGAAGCCCAGGTCGGCGAACGCGGAGGCGATCACCTTCTGGCCGCGGTCGTGGCCGTCCTGGCCCATCTTGGCGACGAGGATGCGCGGACGGCGCCCCTCCGCCTCTTCGAAGCGGTCGACCAGTGCACGCGTGCGGTCCACGGAGGGGGACTCTCCTGCCTCGTTGCGGTACACGCCGGAGATCGTACGGATCTGGCCCGCGTGCCGTCCGTACACCTTCTCCAGGGCGTCGGAGATCTCGCCGACGGTGGCCTTCGCCCGGGCGGCGTTCACAGCGAGCGCGAGCAGATTGCTCTCCAGGCCGGCCCCGGAGTCGCGTCCGGCGGCCTCGGTCAGCGCGCGCAGCGCGTCCTGGCAGGCGGTCTCGTCGCGCTCCTCACGGAGCCGGCGCAGCTTGGCGATCTGCTGGGCGCGCACGGAGGAGTTGTCGACCTTGAGGACGTCGATCTGCTCGTCGTTCTCGACGCGGTACTTGTTGACCCCGATGACGGGCTGCCGCCCGGAGTCGATACGGGCCTGGGTGCGGGCCGCGGCCTCCTCCACGCGCAGCTTGGGGATGCCGGCGTCGATGGCCTGCGCCATGCCGCCGGCGGCCTCGACCTCCTGGATGTGCTGCCAGGCCCGGCGCGCGAGGTCGTACGTCAGCTTCTCGACGTACGCGCTGCCGCCCCAGGGGTCGATGACGCGGCAGGTGCCGGACTCCTGCTGGAGCACGAGCTGGGTGTTGCGGGCGATGCGGGCGGAGAAGTCGGTCGGCAGGGCGAGCGCCTCGTCGAGGGCGTTGGTGTGCAGCGACTGGGTGTGGCCCTGGGTCGCCGCCATGGCCTCCACACAGGTGCGGGTGACGTTGTTGAAGACGTCCTGAGCGGTGAGCGACCAACCGGAGGTCTGTGAATGGGTGCGCAGCGACAGCGACTTGGCGTTCTTCGGCTCGAACTGCTTGACCAGCTTGGCCCAGAGCAGCCGGGCCGCGCGCATCTTGGCGATCTCCATGAAGAAGTTCATGCCGATCGCCCAGAAGAAGGACAGACGCGGTGCGAAGGCGTCCACGTCGAGGCCCGCGTCCCGCCCGGCACGCAGGTACTCCACACCGTCGGCGAGGGTGTACGCCAGCTCCAGGTCGGCCGTCGCTCCGGCCTCCTGGATGTGGTAGCCGGAGATGGAGATGGAGTTGTAGCGCGGCATCCTCTGCGAGGTGTACGCGAAGATGTCGGAGATGATCCGCATCGAGGGCCGAGGCGGATAGATGTAGGTGTTGCGGACCATGAACTCCTTGAGGATGTCGTTCTGGATGGTCCCGGCCAGCTTCTCGGGCGGTACGCCCTGCTCCTCGGCCGCCACGATGTAGAGCGCGAGTACGGGCAGCACGGCGCCGTTCATCGTCATCGACACGGTCATCCTGTCCAGCGGGATGCCGTCGAAGAGCTGCCGCATGTCGTAGATGGAGTCGATGGCGACGCCCGCCATGCCGACGTCACCGGTCACGCGCGGGTGGTCGCTGTCGTAGCCGCGGTGCGTGGGCAGGTCGAAGGCGACCGACAGGCCCTTCTGGCCGGCGGCGAGGTTGCGCCGGTAGAAGGCGTTGGACTCCTCGGCCGTGGAGAAGCCCGCGTACTGGCGGACCGTCCACGGCTGGTTGACGTACATCGTCGGGTACGGGCCGCGCAGATACGGCGCCACGCCCGGGTACGTGCCGAGGAAGTCCAGGCCCTCCAGGTCGCGGCCGGTGTAGAGGGGCTTGACGCCAATGCCCTCCGGCGTCTCCCACAGCAGGTCGTCGGCGCTGCTGCCGGTGGACTCCTTCACGGCGGCGCGCCACTGCTCCTCCGCGGCCTCGGCGGGCGGAGTGCCCTGGCCGAGGGCGACCTCGGAGAAGTCGGGGATCTGCGTCACGGGGCCACTCCCATGCGGTCGAGAACGGAGGACAGGACGCCGACGGCGTCGCAGCCCGCGAAGACGTAGGCGTCGACACCGGCGTGGCCGCCCGGCCGCCCGGCCAGGAAGACCTGCTGGGCACCGGCGGACCTGAGGGCCTTGGCGACCTCCTCGGCCTGCTCCTCGTACAGCGCGTCGCTGGAGCAGAGGCAGGCGACGGCGGCGCCGCTGCGCGCGAAGGCGTCTGCCGCCGTGGCGGCGTCGACCGTCACGGGGTCGTGGACCGGCTCGACGCCGCCCGCCTGGAACAGGTTCGAGGCGAACGCGGCGCGCGCGGTGTGCGCGGAGGCGGGGCCGAGCGCGGCGAGGAAGACGCGGGGGCGGGCACCGGTCGCGGCCAGGTGCGCGTCGGAGCGGGCGCGCAGGCCCTCGTAGTCCTCGTCGCGGCGGACACGGGGCAGGCCGCCCTCGTGGCGGGGCACCTCGGGCGCGGGCTCGCGCACGACGGGCTTCTCGGCGAGGAACGGGAACTCGCTGACGCCGGTGACGGGTTCACGGCGTTCGGCGAGCCTGCGCCTGCGCTCTTCCCAGGTGGCGGCGATGCGTTCGCCGACCAGGCCGGAGCGCAGGGCCTCGCCCTGACCGCCCGCGCGCTCCAGCTCCTGGAAGAACGCCCAGGCGGCGTGGGCGAGTTCGTCGGTGAGGCGCTCGACGTACCAGGAGCCGCCCGCGGGGTCGGCGACCCGGCCGAGGTGCGACTCCTCCAGGAGGATCGAGGAGGTGTTGCGCGCGATGCGGCGGGCGAACGCGTCCGGCAGGCCCAGTTCGTGGTCGAAGGGCAGCACGGTCACGGCGTCCGCACCGCCGACGCCCGCGCCGAGGCAGGCGATCGTGGTGCGCAGCATGTTCACGTACGGATCTCGGCGGGTCATCATCACCGGAGACGTCACCGCGTGCTGGCGCTGGGCCGCACCCGCGCCCCCGGAGGCACCGGACACCTCGGCGACGCGGGCCCACAGCCTGCGGGCGGCGCGCATCTTGGCGACGGTGAGGAACTGGTCGGCGGTGGCGGCGTAGCGGAACTCCAGCTGCCGGAAGGCGGTCCCGGCCGTCAGTCCGGCCCCGGTGAGGGCCCGCAGGTAGGCGACGCCGGTCGCGAGCGAGACGCCGAGCTCCTGGGCGGCCGAGGCGCCTGCCTCGTGGTAGGGCAGCGCGTCCACGGTGAGCGCGCGCAGTCCCGGGTACCGGTCGTGGACGCGGCGGGCGAGCTCCACGGCCGGTTCGGTGTCCACGGGGTCGCCGGTGCGGGCGGACAGGCCCAGCGGGTCTGCGCCGAGGTTGCCGCGCGCCTCCTCGCGTGGGACGCCGCGCTCCTCGTACAGCCGCAGCAGTTCGGCGGCGGCCGCCGCGGTGTCCGCGCCGGCGTCGAGGACGACCGGCGCGAGGTCGAGGTAGACGCCGTCCAGGGCCTGGGCGAGGCCCGGCACGGGCACGCCCGCGGCGCCGACGGTGAGCCAGAGCGAGGTGACGCCGTTCTCGAGGTCCGTGAGCACGGCCTCGTTGGTGCGGCCGGCCTCGGGCCGTCCGTGGCGCTGGCGCACGTCCCAGCCGCCGACGGGCCGGCCGCCGCGCACATAGGGCGCGAAGCCCGGATAGCCGGCGTCGGGCGCGGCGTCCCGCGCGGTGTAGAGGGGGCTCGCCACGAGCCCGTCGTCCAGGGCTGTCGTCAGCGCCTCTTCGGCCGCCGCACCCGACACGTCCTGGCCCGATTTGCGCAGCACACCCTCGACGAGGCGCTGCCACTGCTCATGGGTGGCGTCGGGGAACTCGGCGGCGAGCGTAAGCCCGTCATCAGGCAGAACCGTCATGCTCGGATGCTAGGGCAGGGTTACGGATGAGCAGCAGAGGAGACGGCTGTGACCTTGCTCGCTGAATTGGCACTCAGTGCCGCCGCAGCAGCCCGACACGGGCGGGATGTCCGGTGTGCACCCGCGCGAACCGCTTCTGATGCCTCGTCGGCGGATATTCAGTGCGAACCGCCCTCAATGGCCCGCGAGCAGTTTCACCGCGATGACGCTCACCCCGATGACGGTGTCCACGATCCCGGAGAGGAGTGCGCTGAGCGGGCCGTTGCCCATGCGCAGTCCGGTCCGCCAGCCCCAGAAGAACAAGGTGACGACCTCGACCGCCGCGCTCAGGAGCAGCGCGGTCCCCAGATCCAGCGCGCCCAGCGCCGAGACGCCGATCAGCGCGAGGGGACCCACCGCGGTGAGCAGCAGCGGGCTGGAGACGTACAGCGCGGCGCGGATCTCCTGGAGGGTCGCGGCGCGCCCGGTGAGCGCCCGGTGCGACTGCTCGTCGGCGACGAGGGTGGCCAGCCAGATCCCGAGCGCGGTCACGGTCACGGTGAGAGCGGACTCCAGGACCTCGGGGTGTGCCGTCTCGGCGAGGGCGACCACGACGGCGGTGAGCGTGATGGTCGCGTAGATGCGTTCCTTGAGCCGCGCCGCAGCGGTGTCGCCCGCCCGCGCGGCGGTGGCCGCCGCCTCCGGAGTCGCCCGCGGGCCCTGCTGTCCCGACGCCACCATCGATCACCGGCCCTTTCCGATGGCACACCGTAGGGGCCGGTGGGAGGCTCGGGCGCGGCGCAGCGCGGGGGTTGGGCCGCTCGGGGGAAGCGCGCCGCGGCCCGGCGGGCGGGGCCGGGACCCTGGAGTCGGGCCGCTGGCGCTGGTGGCGGTACGGGCCGAAACGGATCGACAGGGTCAGCACCTTCGTGCTGTTCGCCGGCACCCTGGTGTTCGGCATCAGTCTGCTGGACTCGTTCCTGCACGGACTGACGGCCCAGCAGACGAACCGGCCGGCCTGGGCCCCCGACATGATCGGCTGTCCGCTCTTCCTCGTCTCCGGGCAGCTGGCGCCGATGGAGGTCAGCCACGGGCCGCCCAGGGTCCAGCCCCACGACCTCGGCCGGTGGATCGTCGCCGTCAACCAGCTGGGATCCGTACTGTTCATGATCGCAGCGCTGGCGGACTTCACCGCGCCCGCCACCGGCGCCCTGGTGAACACGGGCATCGCCGACCGGGGACGCTGACGGGCGCCGTCCACCTCTGCGTCGGCGGAGTGCTCCAGGCTTTCGAGTGGCCGTGGCGTCCGCGCCTGCATGCGGGAGCTCCGGGCAAGGGCGCCCGGTGCCGTCCGCCGCGGGGCCGCGCGGGGCCTCTGCGCCTACGGCGGTGGGAACTCGGCGCGTACGCAGACCAGTCCACGCAACCGCGGTCGCCCTCCGCGGGTGGGGGCTCCGTGCCGCGGGGGCGGAGGTGCCGCCGTCAGTGCCCGTGCGGGCGCCGCTCCCCCGCCCGGCACCGATCCTCCGTCAGTGCCGCGTGCCGCGCGGCACGGCGACATCCGTGAGCAGGGAGCCCCCGGGGGCGGCCTCTGGCCAGGACTTCTGCTGGGTGAGCACCGCGATGGCCGCGGTCGGGAACTTCTCCTCGACCTGCTGGAGGGTGTCGCCGAGACCTTCCGACGCCATCAGCAGAACGAACTCCTCGAGGGCCGGGTTGTGGCCGACGAGGAGCAAGGTGGCCACGTCGTCCGGGGTCTCCCGTACGACGGCGAGCAGGTCCGCGGCGTCCGCGCCGTAGAGCCGGGGGTCATGGCGCGTCCGCGGACCGGTGGGGAGTTCCCCGGCCGCGAGGTCCCAGGTCTCGCGGGCCCGCACGGCGGGTGAGCACAGCACCAGGTCCGGGACGCAGTCGGCGTCCCTCAGCCAGCGGCCCGCGGCCGGTGCGTCGCGCTGCCCTCGCTCGGCCAGCGGCCGTCGCGCATCGGCCACACCGGGCGGCCGGGCGGACTTCGCATGCCTGAGGACGACCAGTCGTCGGAGAGTCATGGGGCCTCCACCCGTCGGGCCTCCACCCGTCGGTGAGCGGCGACAGTCTGTGCGCCGCAAGCCTTCCACCCCCTGGCGACCCGGGCCAGTGCACGGACGCGGTTGCCGCGACCCCGCTGCCGGAAACGCGCGCGTGCTCCCCGGACGGCGGACGGGGCCGGGCGCGCCGCACCGGCTCGGCCGGCCCCCCTCCCCGCGCGGAGCTTCCGTGTGACCGCACCGTCTCCAGTGGTGACCTCCCCGTCCTGGAGGAGACTGGGAACAGAGACCGGGAGGGGACGGGGCTTCGACCCAGGCGAGGCTGGTTGCGATGGGCACAGGCGGCGTGACCCGGCGCGGGGACGGGCGCGAGCAGGCCTCGGCGCGGGCTGGGCCAAGGTCGTGGTGAACGGGCGGGGTGCGGCGTCCCTGGCGGACAGCCCGGCGGAACCGACGGGCGTGTACGCGGACGGCGAGGTCAGCACGTTTCCTCCGGCCTCCCCGTCCATCGAGGCACTCGCCGATCTCCAGCCCCGGCTGGCCGACGCCGTGGAGGCCGACAGCGCGTGGGTGCTTCAGGACCCGGCGCGCGGCGCGCGGATCCTCCAGGACAAGATCCGGGCCCGGTGCGACCGGGTACCAGGGCGGTCACGCCGGGAATGCCGGTGAGGCGGCCAGGGCACGGCTGCTGGGCGCGCTCGCGCGAGCCCCGGGCTCCGTGCGCGAGACGTGCCGGATGGTGTTGGAGGCCCTGGTCCCCGACCGGCCGCGCCAGGACGCGGCCCTGCTCGTGGCCCGTACGCATGCGTTGGGCCCGGGCCGGGTCGCCTGCTGGGACCTTCCGAGCGACCCGGCCGTCGTCTCCACCGCCCGCTCGCCCGCCACCCGTCAGTTGTCCTCATGGGCGCTCGACGAGGCCGCGTTCGCCACCGAACTGATCGCGAGCGAGCTGGTCACCAACGCGATCCGGTACGCCAGGGCTCCGGTGCGGCTGCGTCTGATCCGCGACCACGTCCTGACCTGCGAGGTGTCCGACGGCAGCAGTACCTCGCCCCGGCTGCGCCATGCCCGTACGACCGACGAGGGCGGACGGGGGCTGCTGCTCGTGGCGCAGTGCTCCGAGCGCTGGGGGACGCGCTACACCGAGGACGGAAAGACCATCTGGGCCGAGCAGAACGTCGCCTGACGGGCCCTCGGCTCCGCCGGCTCCCGCATTCGCGTCGGCATGCACCGGTACGGACGGCCGGTCGCTGCGGGACGGTACCGGCGCGGACCGCCCACGGCCCCTCAGGCGGGCAGCGGCCTGCGATCGGCCCAGGGGCGGGCCTCCTCCAGCTCGGCGGCGAGGGACAGCAGTGTCATCTCGTCGTCACGACGGCCGACGAGTTGTACGGCGAGGGGCAGTCCTCCGGTGGTGAACCCGGCCGGGACCGAGGCCGCGGGGTTGCCGGTGACGTTCCACAGCGCGCAGTACGCGATCATCGGCATGGACCGCAGGGCCGCCCGTACCGTTCCCGTGCCCGTCAACCGGCCTTCCGCGGGCGGGAGTCCGGCGATCGTCGGGGTGAGCAGCACATCGACCCCGTCGAACACTCGGTTCGCCTTGACCGCCGTTCTCTCCCCCTGGCTCATGGCCCAGCGCGTGACACCGGGCCGGACCCAGGTGCCGAGACGGACGGTCTGGCGGGTGCGGCGCTCGAGTCGGGCGTAGTCGTCCACCGCGAACGCCTCGGTGCGCAGACCGGCGAAGAACTGCGGCACGAAGGACGCGGTGGGGTCGGGGTAGTGGGGGTCGATCTCCTCGACGTGGTGGCCCAGTTCGGCCAGCAGACCGGCCGTCCCCGTCACGGCCTCGACGACCTCCGGCGCCGGCCGTACTCCTCGCGCGGCGGACCGGGTCGACCAGCCGATCCGCAGCCGGGGCGGTTCGGCGGCCGCGGCCGCGGCGAAGGAGCCGGCCGGTTCGCGGGCGCGGAACAGGTCCCCGGGAAGGGAGCCGCGGATCGCGTCGTGGACGAGGGCGGAGTCCTCGACCGAGCGCGTCAGCGGACCGAGCACCCCGAGCCCCCACCACAGGTGCGGCTGCGGCGCGGTGCTCACCCGCCCGCGGGTGGGCTTCAGGCCGAACAGACCGCAGCAGGCGGCCGGGATCCGGATGGAGCCGCCGCCGTCGCCGCCGATGGCCACCGGAACCAGTCCGGCCGCGACCGCCGCCGCCGAGCCGCCGCTGGACCCGCCGGGCGAGCGTTCCGTGGACCAGGGATTGCGGGTGCTGCCGTGCTCCGACGACTCGGTGAAGGGGAACAGCCCGAACTCGGGCATGTTCGTCTTGCCGAGGACGACCGCGCCCGCGGCGCGCAGCCGTCGCACGACCTCGGAATCCGCGGGCGCGGGGCGGGTGTTGGCGGCGGTGCCGAACGTCGTCACACGACCCTCGACGTCGTTCTCCTCCTTGATCGCCACCGGTACGCCGTGGAGCGGGCCGCGCTCGTCCGCGGCGGTGGCGTCCCTGCGGCCGGCCTCGGCCAGCGCCTCCTCGGCCATGACGGCGGTGAAGGCGTTGAGGGTGACGTCGTACCGTTCGATGCGGGCGAGCAGCAGTTCGGTGAGTTCCCTTGCCGACACCTCGCCCGAGCGGACGGCCGCTGCCTGTCCGGCGACGCCCGCGTACGCAAGATCGTCCGTCATGACCGGGAACGTACATCCCGACGCCGCCCCCGAAGAAGCGCCCCTCGCATGTGATGCCGATCACATCGCGGCGGCCGGACAACGGCGAGGCGGGGCGCCGGGGTGGGAAGGGACGTCGAGGGAAGCGCGGCGGTCGGGGCCCGTGCACCGAGCCGCGCGGACGGAGCTCCGCCCCGCCCGCCTCCGCTCCTTCCCGGTCCCTCCCGCTCCTTCCCGGTCCCTCGGTCCCGGGCCCGACCAAGCGCTCACGCCCAGGTCTGCGAGTAGTACTCCCGGTAGTTCCTGCGGCCCTGGGCCGTCTGGATCCAGCGGCTGACGACGAGCAGGACCAGGCTCGCGCCGATGACACCGATGCCGGGGGCGACGGCGCCGAGGGGGCCGAGCTCGGCGGCGATGTCCGTGACGATCCCCGGCCCGGACCTACCGCCCCATGGTGGAGCCGCCCCGCCCCCGGCTCCCGCACCGGGCGCGGGGCTCTCGGGTGCCGGAGCCGACGGATCGGCCGGGGCGGCGGGCCGCCCGTCCGCCCCCGCGCCTCCCTGCGCTCCGGGGGACTGACCGATGAGTGCCACCCCGAGCGACGCCATGGCGGTGGTGACCGGCTGGAAGTAGGTGGTACCGCCGCTGTCGCAGTCGCCGGTGCCGCCCGAGGTGACGCCGAGCGCGATGCCCTGGGCGAACAACGGGCCGCCACTGTCCCCGGATTCGGCGCAGACGGTCGTCTCGATCAGCCCGCCGACCGTGCCCTCGGGGTAGTTGACGGTCGCGTTGAGCGCGGTCACCCGTCCCGAGCGCAGTCCCGTGGTGCTTCCGCTGCGGAAGACCTCCTGGCCGACGGAGGGGTCGGCGGCCCCGCTGATCCGCACGCCCCTGTTCTCTCCGATCGCCACTATGTCGGCACCGGCCGGGTCGGGCGCGGAGCTCTCGTCGTACCGCACCAGGGAGAAGTCGTTGACGGGGAAGCTCCCGGCGACCGTGCTGCCGACCCGGTCGTTCCGTCCGCGGTCGCCGAACCACGTGGTGCCCACGGGCCCGCAGTGGCCGGCCGTCAGGATGAACGACCGCTGCCCGTCGGTGACGTTGAACCCGGCGGAGCAGCGGCTGTTCCCGCCGAACATCGGCGCGGCGCCGTTCAGACGGGTGGTGAACGTGCCCGGGTTGCGTTCCATACGGACGAAGCCGCCGATGTCCTCGGCGAGTTCCGTGAGCCGTGACCAGTCGGAGGCGGAGACCGTGCGGTCGGCGCGCACCACGACCTCGTTGGTGCGGTAGTTCACCGCCCATGCGGTGCCCGGCACCCGGGGGGCTCCTCGCAGGGTCTCGGTCGCCGAATGGAGTTCGTCCATGCTGTGGCGCACGGTCTTGGGGTTCGCCCCGGCCCGGCGCACCTCGGCCGCCGCGCCGGGGTCGGTCACCGCGACGACCGGGCGGCCGTCGGCCCCGATCCAGCTCCCGGCGGTACGGGACGTGCCGAGCCGTTCGACCACTTCCCCACCCGGGTCGGCGGCGCGTGTGGTGGGTGCCGCGGCCGTACCGGGAGGTCGTGTCTCCCCGGCCATGGCATCGGAGACCATCAGCGAGCCGCAGACCAGCCCGCCGACCGCCGCCAGCCGGGCGATCCGCTGAAGGTTTCGTCGTGCGTGCCTCATCCGCGGCCCCAAGGTCGTACCGACACGGTGTCACCAGGTGTACGGGGCCCAGGAAGCGGCCTGGACCCCACCGTCTATACGCGGCCCGGCGCGGCGTCGTTCAACCGGGGTATCCATGGACTCGCGGGAGGGGGCGTGCGCCGTCGGCGATGACGCGCAGCTCGGGCCAGTGATACCCCCACAACAGGGCCGAGCACTCCCACATCAGGACGGCCGTCAGGAGTCCCGCGGGACGCCCCCCTGCGTCTGCCGGGCCTGCCGGGCCCGGAGGACCGCGGCCGTCCGGGCGCACCACTCGGACGTCTCCTGCTCGAAGCGCAGGCCCCGCAGACAGGTCAGGTACGGGCCGACGCGGTCCGCGGTGGCGAGGAAGGCGTCCTCGTCGAGCTCACCGCGCAGGCGTCGCAGGAAGCGCTCGAAGAAGTCGGTCTTGGCGGCGGCCGTGGCGGCCCGTTCGTCTAGCTGTTCGATCACGGGTGCCATGGGCGCGCCGTCCACGGCCTGCACCTTGACCAGGAGGTCGTCGCGGATGAACGACGGTTTCGCGGCGGTCTCCGCGAAGCGCGCCAGTTCCGCCAGACCCTCTTCGGTGATGGTGAACAGCCGCTTCGGCGGACGGGATTCCTGGATCACCTGGCGGCCCTCGACCAGGCCGGCCCTCTCCAGTTTCGTCAGCTCGAGATAGAGCTGCTGCGGAAGGGCGTGCCAGAAGTTCGCCACCCCGAGGTCGAAGGCCTTCGCGAGCTGGTAGCCGCTGGACTCCCCGTCCAGCAGTGCCGCGAGCACCGCATGGCGCAGCGCCATGACTCCGCCTCCCGCTCCGTGTCGTTTCCCGGTCCGTGCCGTCGTCAGCGTACTCAACGGCATGAGTAGTCACTTCGTTGAGCGGACGGGTGCGCTGAGGTGCGTCGACGGACCGGCTCCGCGCCGGGCCGTGCGCCCGTCGCCGGAACGTCCCGGGGTGGCAGGCGCGCGCCGGTCTCGCCGGATGAACCGGTCAGCCGTCGGGGCCTGTTCGGGCCGTGACCCGTTGCCGCCGACACGCTCAGGGCGTTCACGGGTCCGTGCCGGGCGGGTATCCGTACTCGCCGTAGAGCCGGACGAAACGAGCCGGCACGATGGTCCGGCGCGGTGTGAGACCCCGGGCCGTCCGCTCGTACAGCCGCACCTGTTCCCGCCCACCCGGACCGATCGGCTGGACGAGTCTCCCCCCGACGCGCAACTGCCCGACCAGTGGCTCCGGCACTTCCGGGAAGGCCGCCGAGACGACGACGGCGTCGTAGGGCGCCCGTTCCGGCGAGCCGAGCGTGCCGTCGGCGGCGGTGACCGAGACGTTCCCGACGCCCGCCCGGGACAGCCTGCGGCGGGCCTGCCCCGCCATGTCGGCCCAGCGCTCCAGACTGACGACCTCCCCGGCGAGGCGGGCCAGCACGGCGGCCTGGAAGCCGTAGCCGGTACCGACCTCCAGGACCCGCTCGCCACCGGTCAGACCGAGCGCCTCCACCATCAGGGCCACGAGGCTCGGCTGGGTGGTCACCTGTCCGTGCGGAAGGGGAACGGGGACGTCGAGACAGGCGGAAACGGCCTCCGCGCGGGGGACGAAGTCGGCCCGCTGGACGCTTCGCAGGGCTTCGAGGACACGCTCGTCCCGCACGCCCGCGGCCCGGGAGGCCCGGACCAGGTCCTCGGGACCCGGTCCTTGGCCCCACCCGTGTCGGTCCTCTCGTTCCGGGGACGCCCCTGGCGACGCGTCCCATGAGGGCTCCGACCGCGGCTCCGGCGACGAACCGGGAGACGGCTTCGGCCGCGGCCGCCGGGACATCACGGTGCCCCCTGTCCGGTGCGGTCACCGGACCGCGGCACAGGGGCTTCCGCATACGACAGCCTCATCGCCGCTCCTCGCCGCCCGGCTCCCCCGCCGTTCCTCTTCGATGATGCACTCGGACCCCCGGCCGCTCCAGGCCCACGGGCGTCCCGAGCGCCTCGGCAGGCACCGCGCGCCGGGCAGATGATGACGGACGCGGCGCACGCGGCGCCTGCGAGGTCACGTCTGCGGTCAGCCGTGGACGTGGCCGGGCGGGTCCCGCCGCAGGGGCATGTGCCGCGACCTGCTCCACGAGGGTTCCGCATCATGTGCGGCGACTGGCCGCACAAGGGTTCCTTTCCCGCCATGCTGGCGCGTACTGTGCGCATCCCCGGCACCCGTCCGCCGGGGAACCGCGGTGCACCTCCCCCTTGCGCACCGCCGCGAGACCCCGCCCGCATCCGCACGGCGGGGCCTCGCCGTGTCCCGCCCCGGCGCCCGGCACTCCCCGGTCCGTTCCTTCGCCCCCTCGGCGGCCCCTTCGCGTCCCGCAGCCCGCATCATTCCGGCCAGTCACCGCGTCGGGCCAGTGACAGCACGAGCGCGCCGATGTTCCAGGCGTCGTCCTCCCCGCTGTGGTGGCGGCCCTCCAGGGGAAGCCCGGCGATCCGCAGCGCCTGCGCCATGCCCGGGCGTTTGCGCAGGGCGTGCGCGTCGGTGAACACGGCCTTGGCATTGGTGTGCCGCTGCCCGAAGGGGTACGCCGTACCGGTCGCGGCGCACTGCCGGGCGAACTGCCTGCGGTCGTAGTCTCCCCAACTGGCCCAGGGCCGGGCCCCGGTGGCGTGCTCGGCGGCGAGCAGCCGGCAGGCGCCGGCGAACTCGACGCCCCTGTCCACCTCGGCCCGGGTGAGTCCGGTCAGTTCGGTGCAGAAGGCGCTGACCTCGGACCGTCGCGGGCGTACGAGGATCCGGTGCCGGGCCACATGCTCACGCGCCCGCAGATCGACCACGGTCAGTCCGATCTCGATGATCTCGCTGACGGCTCCTGGTGGTGGGGTGCCGTCCCAGCAGGTCGCCTCGACATCGACGACATTGAGGAGTCGCGCAGTACTCATGGCGCCGAGCGTAGGGAGCACGACGGCCGCACGTCGCCCGCATTTCGGTCGGCCCCGGGGCGTTGTGCCCGGTCACAGGCGCCGGCCGGGACAGCAGCGGGCCACCGGTCGGGGAAGCAGCCGGGTCGCCGCCGGGCGCCGTACCGCCCGGCGGCGACCCGACCGGTTCCCCGGCCGGCCGGTTCCTCACGGTCCTGCGGAGGCCGCTACGCCGCCGGTGCCCGGCTCTGCCCGTGGGCGGGAGCCGTCCGGTACCCGTGCCCGGGAGCGTGCCCGTACCCGTGCCCGGCGGAGGCGGCCACGACGACACGGGACTCGGCCCGCGTCCCGTTCACCGTCACCGCGAGCACGGCCGTCCCGGGGCGCAGTCCGGTGAGCAGGCCCGTCGACGGGTCGTACGCGGCGACGTGCCGCGGTCCCGCCCGGCCGGGATCGCCCACGTACACGTTCGGTGAACCGCTCCAGTCGGCGCTCATCGGGAAGCGGGCCGGCACCTCGCGGACGGCCGTGCCCTGGCCCTGCCGGACGACGGCCGTGACGGGCTCGTCGGTGGCGACCGGTAGGGAGGCCGGGGCGCCGAGGGTCAGTCCGTCGACGTGCGCGCGGGTCTGGACGGTCACCCAGTCCGGCCCCCCGGCCCACGGCGACCGCCGTGCCACCGCCTGTTCGGCACGGGACACCCGGTCGACGCCGACCAGCGACCATCCGGTGAAGCCTCCCTCGTCCACCGGAGTCGAGGGCGCCTTCCCGGAGTTGCCGTTGATCAGGTACGGGACGCCGTCGACGCGCTCCGCGTGGAAGGTGCCGACATGGCCGCCGATGAAGGCCGCCCCCTTGCCGGTCGCCCGCCGGAAGGCGGAGAGCCAGCTCTCCAGCAGCGCGGCCTCCTTACGGTCGCCGAGCTGGCTGCCCTGCTGAGGTGTGGGGTCGCGCGGCGGCACGTGCTGTATCACCATCAGCGAACCGACGCGCGGATCGGCGGCCGCCGCGTCCAGTTGCTCGCGCAGCTCCCTGATCTGGGCGAAGCCACCGCCACGCAGTGCGAGGCTGGAGGTGTCGAGGGTGACGAACCGGGTGCCCCGGTGGTCGAACGTCCGCTGCGCGGGACCGAACTCGGCCACGAAGTTGTCGATCCTGCCACCCATGACCTCGTGGTTGCCCGGTACGTAGTACCAGGGCAGCGCGCCGCCCAGCTCCTCCTCGAGCACGGTGCGGGCGAACGCCAGGTCCTCGGGCGAGCCCTCGTCGACCAGGTCGCCGTTGACGACCACGAAGTCGGGCCGGGCCGCTCTGATCTCGCGCAGGGTGCGGCGGGCCTGGGCGACGACGGGGCTGTCGGGGCTGCGGGCCACGAACTGCGCGTCGGAGATGACCGCGAAGCGCCAGTCCCGGCTCTGGGTCCCGGCCGCGGTTCCGACGAGCGGGTCCCGGTGCGGCGGCTCGGCGGGCAGCTCGACGGAGGGCGGGACCTCGGCGGTGAGGTCGTCGACGACGATCCTGCCCGTGTACGCGCGGTTGGCGGCGGTCTCGGCAAGGTAGAAGCGGTGGACCCGCAGGGGGTACGAGACGCCGGCGGGTACCGCGAACTCGACGTGCCGCCAGCCGGTCCAGGTGATGTACGGCCCGCGGAGCAGCTGGTCGGACCCGGCCGAGTCCTTCAGGTGCAGCGTCGGCCAGGCGCCGTTTCCGTCCCCCTTGACCCAGAGCCCGAACGACTGCGGCTGGCCGTCGACCGGAATCTGTCCCGGCGGACTGGCGTAGGCGGCCCGGGTCGCGGTGGACCGGGTGAAATCGTAGGCGATGTCCAGGCCGGTGCCGGTACGCCCGTCGGCCGTGGGTGCGACCGATCCGGAGGCACGGGCGGCGCTGAACGTCCAGCGCCCGGCGTCGTCGAACGACGCGACCTCCCGGGCGGCCAGGCCGACGGTCACGGCGATGACCGTGCTCCTGCCCGCCACCGTGGCCGTGACACGGCCGGCCGCGGGCCCCGCCCCGCGTGCCCTGACGGTGAAGCCGCCCTCGGCGTCCGGGGCGACGTCGAAGCGGGAGCGGTCGTAGTCGAGCCGGACGTCGGCGGGCTCGACGGGGGCGCTGGTCCCGTGCGCGTCGAAGCCGAGGACGCCGAAACGCCCGGACGCCTCCGCGTCGGCCAGAGCCACGCGCGGCTCCGAGGCGCGAATGCGGTCCAGGTCGTCGAGGACGGTCAGCCGGATGGTTCCGCGGGCGTTGCCGCGCCGCGCGGTGACGTGCGTGTCACCGCTGTGCCGGGCGGTGAACACACCGTCGGTGCCGACCCGTCCGACGAGGGGGTTCCCCGTGTACCAGCGCGGGGTCCCGCCGGCGGGCCCGTACGTCTCGTCGTACCCGGCGGCGGTGAGGCGGCGGGTGAGCCCGGGGAAGACCCGCTCGGGGTGGCCGCCCCGAACGGGGTCGGCGGTGGGCGCGGTGCCGGGGTCCACCGCCGTCTCGACCCGGTAGCCCCTGAGCTCTCCGCTGCCGTCGGGCGCGGTGAGGGCGAGGCCGTTGGGCACGGCCCGTTCGGTGCCGTCGGAGGGGCTGTTCTCGACCTGCACGGTGTCGCTGCCCGGCTCGCGGGCCACGAGGGTGGAGGAACCGCCGCCGTCGAGGTTGACGGCGTTGTGGGCACCCGCGCGCCGCATCATCAGGGCGAGTTCGGTGAGGGTCACCCCGCCGCTGTCGGCCTGACGGCCGTCGACGGTCAGGATCTGCATGATGCCGCCGTCCCGGGAGAAACCGACCGCGGTACGGGGCGCGGCGGTGTTGTTCCCACCACCCTCGTGGTCGACGGGCATGCCGTCGACCACGAGGAGTTCATTGGCGCCGATCGCGGTGCGCGGAACCCGCCCCGTGGCGGCGCGCGGGCGGTACTCAAGGGTGACCGGGTCGCCGACGGCGAGTGCGCCGAGCGCGTCCGCGCCGGCGTCCCGGCCGACGAGCACGGTCGTACCGGGCGGGACCGGTCCCTTGCCGGGCGGGCCGGCAGGGGCGGTCACCTTGCCGTCCGTGACGGCGACTTCGGCGGTGCGCTGCGCGCCGTCGACGGTGAGGGCCCGGTCCGCCTCGCCCCACTGGGCGTTGTACGCGCCGACGCCGTTCGCGGGGACGTTCGCCGCGTTGAGCGCGGCGAGAGGGCGGGTACCGGCGGGCAGGGTCAGTGTGCCGTCGAAGTACAGCCGGAGCACCCGGCCGGTGTTACCGGGACCGAAGCCGAGGGCCCGGTGGTGGCCGGCGGAGGGCGAGTTGAGCAGGCGGCCTTCCCGGAGGGCGATGCCGTTGGGGGCGCCGGTCTGGTTGATGTCGAAGAAGTCCCCGTTGATCGCGGCGACGGTACGGCGTCCGGGGCCGGCATCGTGCTCGGCGGCCATCTGGGACACCGTTCTCCGGGCGGCGACCTTGCCCGGGTGGAGATAGTCCACCCTCGTACCCCGGGTGAGGTCGACGGACAGGGAGTCGACGCGGAGCCACTTGTCGGACTCCAGCCGGTCGTACGAGTTCAGTTCGACGCCGGGGGCCAGCGGGCGGCTGGTCCGGGCCGTCTCCAGCCCGTCCCCGTCGGCGACGGTGAAGCTCTCGAGGCCCCTGCCGCCCGGGTCGGCGCCGGTACGGTCGGCGTCACTCGCGGCCGGCGGGGAGACGGGCCGCAGCATTTGGGCCGCGGACCGCGGAAGGGGGTCGGGCGGGGACAAGGACCCGGCGGCGGCCGGCCCTGCGGCTCCGACTGCCAGGGCCGAGCACACTGCCACGACGGTCGCGCTTCTTCTCAGTCCAACGGTCGCGCTTCTTCTCAGTCCAGGTGAAAGCACGGCGACTCCGGTGAAGGCTGGCGGCCACGCGCGCCCGGTGCGCACGTGACGGCGCTTCAGCATCGCGGCGCGAGTGACGCCTTACCAGAGGGCGTTGGAGACATCGGGGCGAACAACCGGCCGCGGCACCGGCGCCCGCGCCGCTCTCCGTGCAGGCCGCCGGTTCACGGTTGGGGAAGCCCCCGCCCGGAGCCACCGCTCCTGACCGGCGTCTCGGACCACACCGGCGCGGGACGGCCCGCTCGGAGCGAGGGCGGTGCACCTTGACGGAAGAAGGACGTACGGAATGGCAGAGGCGCCCCCGTCACCGCCAAGGTGGCGGGAACAGGGGCGCGCGTTCACCGTTCGGAGCACGGCGGCGGGCACGGAGGCGCCGGCCGCGCCGGGTGAGGGGGGGCAGGGTTCCGGAGGCGGCGCCGGGCCGGGATCCGGCCCGCTCCGGGAGAGGCCCGGCGGCTCAGTAGGCGGAGTCGACGTTGTCGATGGAGCCGTAGCGGTCGGCGGCGTAGTTGGCGGCCGCGGTGAGGTTGGCGACCGGGTCGGTCACGTCGTGCTTGGTGCCCTTGACGTGGTAAGCGTCGAAGGTCGGCTGGATGACCTGGAGCAGCCCCTTGGACGGGGTGCCGTTCTGGGCGTTGACGTCCCAGTTGTTCTGCGCGTTCGGGTTGCCGCCGGACTCGCGCATGATGTTGCGGTGCAGGCCCTCGTAGCTGCCCGGGATGTCCTCGGACTCCATGATGTCCAGGGCCTCACGGATCCAGCCGTCGAGGTTGTCCTTGTACTGCTTCTTTTCCTTCTTCGCCTGCTTCGCCTTCTTCGCCTTCTTCGCCGGAGCCTCGGCCGCCACAGTCCTGCCGGACGCGGCGCTCACCGAAGCCTGCTCGGCGGCGTGCGCCGGCGACGGGGCCAGCGTGAGAGCCGCTGCCGCGGCACCGGCGGTGGCGACACCGGCGACGGAGAGCTTGCGGAGACGGGCGATGCGGCCGGTGGTGGACTGCGTGCGAGCGGTCATGCGGGAGGACTCCAATGGTGGACTGCGTGGGGAGGAACCATGGGCGGTTCGGCAGGAGCTGAGCGATCGGCGCGGGTGGCGACCCGCTCGGCCCGGCACTCACTCCCCGGAACGTCAGCCATCGTGGAGGGCCCACCTGCCCGAACGCAAAGATGTGACGTACTACCGGTCTACGGAGAAATGTCCGATTCGATGTATCGAGCGCGTTCCCTGAAGGCCGCCCCGCCCTCAGCTCCACTACCGCGCTTAGGACGTGACGCGCCTCCTATGCCCGGCATCACACGGACGCGCCGTTTCCACCAGCCGACACGACCCGGAGTGGCCGTGTGCTCACGCACCGCCGACCACCGACCACCGGGGGCACGTTCCGGATGACGTTTCGGTTGCGACGGCGACGGGTGTCGTTCCCTCTCGCCCGAGTCGGTCGTTTCCCAGGCATGAACGCAATCGGCAGGGAGACCGCACTCGCACCGGCCGCGTCCTGCGTCGACGCCTACTGGCTCGACTCCCACAGGCACGACCAACTCAGCTGCCTCGTCCGGGTCCAGGCCCGGCAGGACGCCCGAGGCGGAGGTTCCTCGGACGCGTCCCGCGCCGGGGAGGACGAGGACCGGCCCTCACCCGGATCCCCGCCGGCACACGGACGAAGACACCCCGCCGAGCCGTGGATCGTGCCGCCGGGCCTCCCGCCCCGGCTTCCGTCACCGCCCCCGCCGCCCGGTGCCGACGGCTGACTCCGACCCGTGCTGTGCCGCGCGCGGGACGGACGCGGACCGCCGCGGGGCGCCGACGCGGGCCCCCGCCCGGACGTCACCCGGACGCAGTGGCCTTCCTCACGCCGGGCGCCGAGAATCCGGCCGACGCACCGGCCGACGTCGTGCCCGCGGTCGAGCAGGACGACGACCCCTGTGCCGTCGGTCCAGCGGGCGTAGGGGTGGCCGTCGTAGCGCTGGTGGGTGCGACGGTCGTCTCCGTGCCATTACCAGTGGCCGTCCTCGTCGTCGCGCCAGTGGCCGTGACCGTGCCGGTCCCAGCGTCCGTCACGGAGCCGGCGCTCGCCGGCGCGGTCCGTGACGGTGGTGTTCGCGTTCCGCCGGTCCCGGACGGCGGAACGCGGCTCCGCGGACGCGCCGCCCGGGGTGCCGGCCCCGGAGTCCCGCCTGGACACCAGGGAACACGTAGTCCGTCAGCAGGTACCGAGGCCCGCTTCTCTGCCGAATCCGCGGCGGGACTGCGAAGCGCCCGCTCCGCCGGGGGTCGTGCTCGGTGGATCCGGACGGTGGAGTGGAGTCGCGATCGCGCCGCGCTCGTTCACGGCCGTGCCGCCGCGCATGTGGCGCACCGCCTGGGCGGGGCCGGGCCCGGAGCCGGGGACGAACGCGGTGGTCACGTCAGGCGGCAGGGGTCGGGTGTCTCCCGGAGCCCGGAGAGGCACGGCACAGCCGCGGACTGCGGCGCTACCAGCAGAGCCGGCGCTCGCCCCGGCCGCCTCGGTCGGGACTCGATCGGCGGGCCGAACCGCGACCCGGAGTGCGCCTCGAGGGCGCCGGCCTCCTACGGCGGCGTGAACGATGCGCCAGGGCGCGGGCCCCACACCGGGGCCGATCATGTGACAGTACGACAGGTGCGGCAGGATGACTCGCGCGCCGGACGGATCCGAACGGCCCGGCGCGACGCACAACGGCATCCCGACACGCACAGGTGGCTCGTGACGACTCCTCACATCCGACTCACTGCGGCAGGCGCGCCCCGCCGCACCCTCCCGTATGCACCGGGGGGTACGAAGTGACCCGGGCCCTCACCCTCCACGACCTCATCGTCGCCGGCATCGCCCTGGCGGCCGGCACAGCGGCCGCCGTACTGCTCCGGGTGATCCTGAGATGGCTCGGGGTACGGGCCGGGAGAACGAAGTGGAGCGGCGACGACATCATCGTCGACGGTCTGCGGACGATCGCCCCCTGGGCCGCGGTGACCGGTGGCGCGGCGGTCGCCGCCTCGGCGCTCCCGCTGACGGCCCGGGTGGGACGCAACGTCACCATGACGCTGACGACGGTGCTGATCCTGGCGGCGACGATCACCGTCGCGCGGGTCGTCGCCGGAATGGTGCAGGCCCTGGCGCAGTCCAGGTCCGGTGTCGCCGGTTCGGCCACCATCTTCGTGAACATCACCCGCGTCGTGGTCCTGGCCATGGGCTTCCTGGTGATGCTGGAGACCCTGGGCGTCTCCATCGCGCCGCTGCTCACCGCACTGGGGGTGGGTGGTCTCGCGGTGGCGCTGGCCCTGCAGGACACCCTGGCCAACCTCTTCGCGGGCGTGCACATCCTCGCCTCCCGCACGGTGCAGCCCGGTCACTACATCAAGCTCAGCAGCGGTGAGGAGGGCTACGTCGTCGACATCAACTGGCGCAACACCGTCGTGCGTACGCTCTCGCACAACCTCGTGATCATTCCCAACACGAAGCTGTCCGGCACCAACATGACCAACTACCACCGCCCCGAGCAGCACATGTCGCTCAACGTGCAGGTGGGCGTCGGCTACGACAGCGACCTCGAGCACGTCGAGCACGTGACCGTCGAGGTCGTGAAGAGCGTCATGGCCGATGTCGAGGGGGGTCTGCCCGACCATGAACCCCTCGTCCGCTTCCACACGTTCGGCGACTCCCGGATCGGGTTCACGGTGATCCTCGGGGTCGGCGAGTTCAGCGACCAGTACCGGATCAAGCACGAGTTCATCAAGCGGCTGCACAAGCGCTACCGGTCGGAGGGCATCAGCGTGCCCGCCCCCAGGCGCATCGTCTCCGTCCACCAGACGGAGATCCCGCAGCCCGAGTTGCCGATCCCCGGTCCGCGCGTCGCCACCGATGCGATGACCACGCCGGTGAGTCCGACGCCACCGGTCTGACGCGACGAGGCGGTCCGCCCGTACTCCGACCTTCCGGCGCGACCGGCGGTCCGCGTCGCCTGCCCGGGGCGACACGGCCACTCGGACGCCACCGCGTCGCGTCGTCTTGGACCGGCCACCGCGGTGGCCGGTCCAAGACGACGCGACTGGGCACGACTGCAGGTCCGGGTCTTCGCCAGGCGCCATGTCCGGGGGCGCGCTCGCGCCGCGGCGGACACGGCGCCTCCGTACCCCGGATGCCCCTGCACGGGCGCGCCCCGCCGGACGGTCCGGTGCGGGTTCCGGCCCCCGGCCCCCGGCAGCAACCCCTCCGGACGCTTCGCGGAACGGCGCCGGCGCTCAGGCGCGGTCCACCGCGTCCCGGTCCGACAGCACCTTGCCGTCCCCCTCCCCCACCGTGTCGCCGGCAGGACCGTCCGCCGCCGGGGGTTCCGGGGCCTGCCGCACCACCGGAGCCGTCCCCGCCGGCCTGCCGCGCCCGGTGAGGCGGGTGGCGAGGGGTTCGGTGAAGCGGGCGGTGAGCGGACCCATGACGACGAGGATGAGGACGTACGCCGTGGCGAGCGGGCCCAGGGCCGGCTCGATGCCCGCGGTGACGGCGAGACCGGCGATGACGATGGAGAACTCACCGCGCGCCACCAGCGTGCCGCCGGCGCGCCAGCGCCCCTTGGCACCGACCCCGGCCCGCTTGGCGGCCCAGTAGCCCGTCGCGACCTTCGTGCAGGCCGTGACGGCGGCGAGGGCGAGTGCGGGCAGAATGACCGGCGGAATGCTCGCCGGGTCGGTGTGCAGGCCGAAGAAGACGAAGAAGACGGCCGCGAACAGGTCCCGCAGCGGGCTGAGGAGGGTGTGGGCGCCCTCCGCCACCTCGCCGGACAGGGCGATGCCGACGAGGAACGCGCCGACCGCCGCGGATACCTGCAACTGCTGGGCGATGCCCGCGACCAGCAGCGTCAGTCCCAGCACGACCAGCAGCAGCTTCTCGGGGTCGTCGCTGGAGACGAAGCGCGAGATGACCCTGCCGTAGCGCAAGGCGACGAACAGCACCCCTCCGGCAGCGCCGAGGGCGATCGCGAGGGTGACGCTGCCCGTGGCGAGGCCGGTCCCGGCCAGCAGGGCCGTGACGATCGGCAGGTACACCGCCATCGCCAGGTCCTCCAGGACGAGGATGCTCAGGATGACCGGTGTCTCACGGTTCCCGATCCGTCCGAGGTCGCCCATCACCTTGGCGATGACACCCGAGGACGAGATCCAGGTGACCCCGGCCAGGACCACCGCGGCCACCGGCCCCCAGCCGAGCAGCAGCGCCGCGACGGCACCGGGCACGGCGTTCAGGGTGAAGTCGACCAGCCCGGCCGGGTACTGGGTCTTGAGGTTGGACACCAGGTCGCTGGCCGTGTACTCCAGGCCCAGCATCAGCAGCAGCAGGATGACGCCGATCTCGGCGCCGATGGCGACGAACTCCTCGCTCGCGCCGAGCGGCAGGAGACCGCCCTCGCCGAAGGCGAGACCGGCGAGCAGGTAGAGCGGGATCGGGGAGAACCGGAGGCGTCCGGCGACACGGCCCAGGAGGCCGAGGCCGAGGATGATCGCACCGAACTCGATCAGGAAGAGGGCGGAGTGCACGCGGGTCACTCCCGTCCGAGGATGGCCGCCGCCGCCTCGATGCCCTCACGGGTACCGATGACGATCAGGGTGTCGCCGCCGGCGAGCCGGAAGTCGGGCGTCGGCGACGGGGTCGCCTCCGCCCTGCGCAGCACCGCGACCACGGACGCGCCGGTCTCCGTCCGCATCCGCGTGTCCCCGAGTACGCGGCCGTTCCAGTGCGAGTGGGCGGACAGTTCGATGCGCTCGGCGACGAGGCCGAGGTCCGTGGTGTGGAGCACGTTGGGGCTGTGGTGGTCCGGCATCAGCGCGTCGATGAGCGATGCCGTCTCCCCCGAAGAGAGGTGCAGGGACTGGGCGCAGGCGTCGGGGTCGTCTGCGCGGTAGACGTTCACCGTCCGGGTGCCGTCCCGGTGCGCGACCACCGACAGATGGCGCTGCTCACGCGTGGTGAGGTCGTACTGGACACCGATGCCGGGCAGTGGCGTGGTGCTCATCCGTGAGGCAGGCACGGCCCATCCCCTCTGGTTCTGCGGACTGATGTACGGACCACGGCGCCCCGTTCGGGGCGCGGCGGCGACGAGCAATGTTGCCACCTCGCCGCGGAGCTCGAACATGGGTGTCGGCACGTATGGACGCGGAGCCGCGCCGCCGCGAGGCTGGTCCGGGCGGCGCGGGACCCGCCGCGCCCCGGATCACGCAGGGGAGGCCCGTCGCCGGCGGGGAGACCATAGTGGAGGTGGGAGCCCACCGAGAAAGGCGAGCGCATGTCGCTGTACTGGCGGATCTTCCTCCTCAACGCCGCCGTTCTGGTCGTGGCGGTCCTGCTGCTGCTCGGCCCGGTCACGGTCTCCACCCCCGTGCTGCTGGCCGAGGCGGCGGTCATCGGGACGGGGCTGGTCGCCATGCTGATCGCCAACGCGGTCCTGCTGAGGATCGGGCTCGCTCCGCTGCAGCGGCTGACCCGCGCCATGACCACGGCCGACCTGCTGCGGCCGGGTGCCCGGCCGGCGGTCACGGGCCGGGGCGAGATGGCGGAGCTGACGAGGACGTTCAACGCGATGCTCGACCGGCTGGAGACCGAGCGCGCCACGAGCAGCGGCCGGGCGCTGTCCGCGCAGGAGTCCGAGCGGCGGCGCATCGCCCAGGAACTCCACGACGAGATCGGACAGACCCTCACGGCGGTTCTGCTGCAGATCAAACACGCCGCCGACCGTGCCCGGGAACCCGTACGGGGAGACCTCCACCAGGCGCAGGAGACGGTCAGGGCCAGTCTGGACGAGATCCGGCGCATCGCCAGGCGGCTGCGGCCGGGCGTGCTGGAGGAACTGGGCCTGCACAGCGCTCTGCGGGCCCTCGCCACGGAGTTCACCACACCCGGCCTGGACGTGCGGCTCGACATCGGCCCCGGGCTGCCGCCACTGGACCACGGCACCGAACTCGTCTTCTACCGCGTGGCCCAGGAGGGGCTCACCAACACGGCCCGCCACTCGGGCGCGAGCCGGGTGGAGCTGCGTCTGCGGACCCTGCCGGGCGGGGGTGTGGGCCTGCTCGTGCGGGACGACGGCAAGGGCGTCGGCGGTGCCCCCGAGGGCGCCGGGATCCGCGGCATGCGCGAACGGGCCCTGCTGATCGGAGCCGACCTGACCGTGGGCCCGGGCCGGAACGGCGGCACCGAGACGCGACTCGACGTCACCGACCCGAAGGGGAACGCCCGATGACCGCACCGGCTCGCATTCTGCTTGCCGACGACCACGCCCTCGTACGCCACGGGGTGAAGCTCATCCTCGACAACGAGCCCGACCTGACCGTGGTCGCCGAGGCCGACGACGGCGCCGAAGCCGTCGCGCAGGCCCGCTCCATGGACATCGACCTGGCCGTCCTGGACATCGCCATGCCGCGGCAGACCGGGCTCCAGGCCGCCCGCGAGCTGTCCCGCCTGCGGCCGGAGCTGCACATCCTGATCCTGACCATGTACGACAACGAGCAGTACTTCTTCGAGGCGCTCAGGGCCGGGGCCAGCGGGTACGTCCTCAAGTCCGTGGCGGACCGGGACCTGGTCGCCGCCTGCCGGGCCGCCATCCGGGACGAGCCGTTCATCTATCCCGGCGCCGAGACCACGCTCATCCGCAAGTACCTCGACCGGGCCCGGCAGGGCGACGCGCTGCCGGCCAGGCCCATCACCGAGCGCGAGGAGGAGATCCTGAAGCTCGTCGCGGAGGGACACACCTCGAAGGAGATCGGCGACATCCTGTTCATCAGTGCCAAGACGGTCGAGCGCCACCGCGCCAACCTGCTCCAGAAGCTCGGACTGCGCGACCGGCTCGAACTCACCCGGTACGCGATCCGCGTGGGGCTGATCGAACCGTGACGACACGGGTGCGATGCGTTTTCGGTTGCGGATGAAGTGGCGGCCGCGGTTGCGGTGGCACCGGTCCCGGACCGGCCGGCCCGTGACCCTAGCGCCCCGTCAAGCCGTTGCGGTCGAGTTCTTCCCGGATCCGGCCGAGCCACTCCGTGCCCAGTCGCCGCCCGTCGGGGAGTCGGTCGCGCCGATCCCACCGCCACGTCGTGACCATCGCCAGCACGAGGGTCCGGCACACGCGCAGCAAGTCCCGGTCGACACCCGGGTAGTGCCCGCCGACTTCCTCGGGCGCATGGGCGAGATCGAACTCGACGGGCCCACGGCAGCACGTCTCGAGGTCGATGAACAGCAACCCGTTGCTCGTCGTGAGCACGTTGCCCGGGTGCGGCTCGCCGTGCAGCAGTTGCTCCGCGCCGCCCTGCTCGTCGACGACTCGCCCCAGGTTCCGCAACGTGTCGCCGAGCAGCCGCCGGTCCGCGTCGGCGAGCGCCGGGGTGTGGTCGCGGTTCGCGACGAGTTGCCGAGCCTGCTCGACCCGGTCCGTGAATCGCGGCGTCGGGACGTCGATCTCCGGCATGCCGGCGTGCAGCCGCTCGAGCGCACCGGCGTAGTCCGCTGGTGAGAGCTCTCGAGGTGTCACGGGTTCGTAGTAGGTCCACAGCGTGACCACGAAACCGCCACGCTCATGGACGCGTGGCTCCACCCGAGGCTCGAGAGCGGCCACGGGGCATCCGGAATCGGCGAGCCGCTGGGCGAGATCGACCTCGAACTGTGCGACCTGATGCGCTGCGGGTGCCACCCGGGCCAGGACATCACAGGGCAGCAGGCGCAGAGTGAGCTTGTTCGAGTCATGGAGAACGATCGCGTCGTCGGCTGTCAGGCCGAGTGACGAGGCGGTCGACAGGGCCGCGGCCACCGCGTGCGGGACCTCTGACGCCTGCATCGTCGCCTGGCTCCTCTCCCTCGGGTGCTGACCACGGCTGTCCGGGCTGCGAACCATACCGAGCCGGTGCCGCGTCAGCCAGGGCTCGCCCCGTCGCGACGCCCGGCCACGGCGGCAACGGTGACGGCCCGCGTCCCGGGCCGGTGAGAGGTGGGGCACGCCGCCATCACCGGCCCGTCGTCCCGGTCGTACGTTCCGCGCAACCCGGGGGCCGCGCAAGGCTGTCCGGTTCCCGTACCGGGTCACCGAGGCGCTGCCGCCGGTCCCCCGTCCGGACGAACGGCGGCAGACCGTGCCCATCCGGTCCTCGGCACGGTCCACGCGAACGGATCCGGCCAGAACACGGGGGCTCTGCGACGTCTTCGCCACCCAACACCCGGGAGGAGACGTCCCCGGGGCACTTCGTGATCGCCGCGTCCTGCTGCCCCTCCTGACCGAGCCCCGCCGCCCCTCCCCTCCGACCACGAAAGATGGGTGCCGGCTCGGAGAGAGATGGGTGCCGGCCCCGATGTGCCGGCGCTCCTCCCCGTGTGACGGTGGGTGTACCGCGGTGACCGCCGTAAGGCCGGGAGGAGCCATGACACGTCCGGCGACGAGACCGTCGACGATCTCGAGGCACGCACGCGTTGGGGCGAGCCGCGCCTCGCCCGCGGGCTGGACGCCGGACGCCCCCGCCCTCCGAGGGAGTGCCGGCGCGGGCCGGCCTGCGTGCTGCTCGCGGCGCGCTCACGCTGCCGGCCGCGGGACTGGTACTGCCCGAGGGCCTGATGCCGGCGGGGTTCGCGGCACGGTTCCTCACCGCCCCGCGGCGGCGGACGGCCGCCGGCCGCGACCGCGGCACCGCCCGCCCCGACCGCATGACCGCATGACCGCGTGACCGCATGACCGCATGACCGCATGACCGCATGACACGCAACCGCATGAACGACAGGCCGCATGAACCGGAGAACCGCATGACCGCGAGGTGATCGACCGGCCGCCGGGTCCGGCTGCCGGTCGCCGCCGCACCGGCAGGCGCGGGAGCGGCCCCGACGCTTCGCGAGTCGCCCGCACGAACAACGAACGCTTCCCGAGCATAGGGAGTACGCATCCCCCCGTCCGTCGCAACAGATCCGTTCCTCCGAGCCGCCGAGGGTGGTGACCCGTGGGACATGCTGACACCCTGCTCGCCATGGGCGGAGCCTTTCTGGCTGCGGCCTTCCTCGCTCGCATGGGCAGCCGGATCGGGCTGCCGACGATCCCGCTCTTCATGTTCGCGGGCATCCTGCTCGGCCCGCACACCCCCGGTCCGGTCCTGGTCGAGGACGCGCACGACTTCGAGATGCTGTCCGCGCTCGGCCTGGTCCTGCTGCTGTTCTACCTGGGGCTCGAATTCCACCTCGACGATCTCAGGAGCGGCGGCAGACGTCTGCTCGCCGCCGGCGGCACCTATCTGCTGTTGAACGTCGGTGCGGGCCTTGCCTTCGGCTTCGGCCTGGGCTGGGGGGCCAGGGAGGCTCTGGTTCTCGCCGGAGTCCTCGGGATCTCGTCCTCCGCGATCGTCACGAAGATCCTCATCGACATGGGACGCGTCGGGCGGCCGGAGACCAGGCTGATCCTGGGCGTCATCGTCGTGGAGGACGTCTTCCTGGCGTTGTACCTGGCGGTCCTGCAGCCCGTCGTCAGCGGCGCCGAGGGCATTGCCGAAACGATTCTGCAGGCGTCGAAGGCCTTCGGGTTCCTCCTGCTGCTGGCCGCGGCGGCCCGATACGGCACCCGGCTCATCGGCCGGCTGATCGCGGTCCGCGACAACGAACTGCTGGTGATCAGCTTCCTCGGGGCCGCGGTCCTCATCGCCGGGGTCTCCGAGGTCCTGGGGGTGGCCGACGCCATCGGCGCCTTCATGGTCGGCCTGATCCTCGCCGGCACCCCCTCCGGGCCGCGCATCCGTGAACTGGTGCATCCGCTGCGCGACGCGTTCGCCGCCGTCTTCTTCCTCGCGTTCGGGCTCGCCGTCGACCCCGGGGACATCGCGTCGGTCGCCGGACCCGTCGCCGCGGCGGTGGGGCTGACGATCGGGATGAACGTGTCCGCCGGTCTGCTCGTCGCCCGGCTCTACCGCTACGGTCCCGGCGCCGCCGCGGAGATCGCCACCACGCTCCTGGCACGCGGCGAGTTCGCGCTGATCCTGGCCGCCATGGCCGCCGGTGCCGACCTCGACGCACGTCTTGCTCCGTTCATCGCCGGGTACGTGCTCGTGCTCGCCGTACTGGGCCCGGTCCTCGCGGGACGGGCGGACGTGCTCGCCCGCGCCCTGCGAGCGGCCCCGGCGCTGCTGCCGGGTCGGCGAGTCCGCGCCGGAGGGGAGCCGGAACCGCTCACGGACCGGCGGGACGCCCCGGCCACGGCCGGGTCCGTCGCGGCCACCGGCGACGTGGACCCGTCGGAGGCGGATTCCCCGGAGCCGTCACCGCAGCCCGTCGATGCCGAGCGGTAGTACGAGGAGTCCTCACGCGGCGACCACCACGAGAACGGCCGCCGCGCGGAGCCGTCGTTCGGGCCCCGTGGGCGTGGGGCGCGGGGGCGAAGGTGCTGTACGGAGACACGGCCGAACCGCTGCGACCACCGGACGGCAGCCCGCCGGTCCGAGGCGTCGCGGGGTGCGTCCCGCCCAGGCCGGCGAGGACGTCGGTGCCGGGGCGACGGGCCGGACGCGCGCCGTGGACGTCGTGAGACGGTCGGCCCCGATGACACGACGCAGGCGCGGCACCCCCTTCCCGGCTCGTGCGCCGAGAGCACGAACGCTCCCGCGAGCCCCGGACGTCCTGCGGACCCGTGCACCCCGCGCACCGGGTGGCGGCTACGCCGCCATCGCACCGCCCCCGCCGAGCGCGTGCAGTTCGGGCAACAGCTTGTCCTCGGCCCAGGCCAGAAAGTCGTGCTGGGTGCTGCCCCCGATCTGCACGAGGGCGACCTCGGTGAAACCCGCGTCGACGAAGCCGCGCACTGCCTCCACGACCGCCTCCGGGTCGTCTCCGCAAGGGATGGCCTCGGCCACGTCCTCGGACCGCACGTACCGGGTGGCCGCTGCGAACGAGTCGGGGTGCGGAAGTTCCGCATTCACCTTCCAGCCCATGCCGAAGCACTTGAACTGTTCGTGCGCGCGACGCACGGCGACGTCACGGTCGGTGTCGTAGCAGATGGCCAACTGTCCGATGCGGGGCTTGCCCGCTCCCCCGGCGCGCGCGAAGGACTCGGTGAGGGAACGCGCGGGCTCGACTGCGATCATGAGGTCGGCGAGCCGCCCCGCGAGTCCGCAGGAGCGGTCGCCCGAGACGGCGATGCCGATCGGCGGCGGTTCGTCCGGCAGGTCCCACAGTTTGGCGGAGTCCACGGTGAAATAGCCGCCGCGCCTGCTGACGTGCTCCCCACGGAACAGCTCCCTGATGATCCCGACCGCCTCGCCGAGCATCTCCAGGCGCACGTCGGCGGGCGGCCAGTCCCCGACGACGTGCTCGTTGAGGTTCTCTCCCGATCCCAGTCCGAGCCGGAACCGCCCCTCCGACAGGATTTGGAGCGTTGCCGCCTTCTGCGCCACGACCGCCGGGTGGTACCGCATCGTCGGGCACGTGACGAAGGTCATCAGCGGGATCTCGGAAGTGGCTTGCGCCGCCGCGCCGAGGACGCTCCACGCGTACGGCGAGTGTCCCTGGGCACGCAACCGGGGAAAGGCGCGGTCGGAGGTCACGGAGAAGTCGAACCCGACGTCCTCCGCGTGCATCAGGTGATCGACCAGCTGTCGGGGGCCGGCCTGTTCGGTCATCATCGTGTATCCGATTTGCACCATATTGCCTGGTTGCCCCTCGTTGATGCCGGGAAACTCCGCCGCCGACCCCGACCGCCAAGGCCTCGGGGCGGCGGTGCGCCCCGATGGCGTCGAAGACCTCCGCCGCGACGGAGCGGGCCCGGCCGATGGCGACGGTGAATGCATATGCCTTTGACATTTTCACCGGCTGAGCCGGCAGACACGCGAGGAGGACGGCGCCTCCCCCGCGCACATACGCCGGTGCAACCGCCCCGCCGATACCGGGATCACCACCGGTCACCACCCCCTGCGCTCGCGAAGGAAGGAGGCCGCGTCCCCCTACGACGTCCCTCCGTCGCCCGGGCCGGGTCCACGACCCCGTCCGTCCGCCGGCAGGCGTTCCGCCGCGGTCCGGTCAGGGGCGGAGCGGGAGCAGACGGGCGGCACCGGCGGCGACCGGTACCCGGTGGCTCTGCCCTCGCCCGGTCATCCCCTGACGACACTCAGCCCTTGGCTCCTCGGCCTCGCCGTGGGCGACGAGCGGCCGGGAGAACTCACGGAGGGCCTTCGCACGGTCCGCTTCGACGCTGCGCATCCCGCGGGGAAGGTCCTCCATCGTCCGGTGGTCCTCGAGAATCAGCTCCACCACGTCGGGGCCATCGGTACCTTCCTTCGGGAATCGTGATCTGCGGGCACGTGCTCGTCGTTCAGCCGTCGCGGGGCAGAAGCGAGCCGAGCGGGCCCAGGTCGATGTTCAGGTCCTCCGGGCGAAGCCCGAACTTCTCCAGCAGTTCGTCCATGCGCTCCTCGAGGAGCATGAGCGTCAGGCCGATGCGCTCCTCCTGCTCCTCCGTGAGGTCGCCGGTCTCCACCCTGCGCAACGCCTGGCGTTCCATGAGCTGTCGCAGCAACTCCACGACGGTGAGGACCAGTTGCGCAAGGTCGCGCTCGACGTTGTCGGGGTCGAGGTCCATGTGCCGCCCGCTCATGCAGCTCCTCGCTGCGGTCCGCCTGCGCGCGCCCCGTACGGACCGGAGCCGCCACGGTCCTCGAAGGGCGAGGCGACCACGGACCCGACCGAGCAGATCAGCGCGTTGAGGTCGATGCGCACGAGGTCGACGTCCGCGATCCGCAGGGTCAGGTCCCCCTTGATCACGACGCCGCCCGCGAGCAGCCGGTCCAGCAGGTCGACCAGCGCCAACTGCCGTTGTGCGAGCGGTCCGGCCTCCGGCGGCGCCGTCCGGGTGTCCCACGGCACGGCCGGATCCGTCGAAGACGTCACTCCGCCCCACTCCCCTCGGCGTTCGGCACGGCCGTGGTGACGGCGAATGAATACGGCGCCCACGGTCCGGTCAGCTCCACGCGGATGCCGGCGCCGGGGGGCGCCAGCCGCCGCACCTCGTGAGCGAACGCGTCGCCGTCCTCGCGGGGTACGAGATAGGCGGCGTTGAGCACGTTTCCGCTTGCCGCTCCCGGCAGCCCGGGGTCCTGGGGCCGATGAACCCGCTCGGCCTGCGCGTACCGGGAGAGTTCCGTGTGCAGGGTGCGGGAGACGGCGTCGGCCCGCGCCCAGACACCCTCGGTGGCCTCGCGGCGGCGCATCCGCTGCTTCAGGTAGTCGCGACCGGAGGCGGGACGGCGGTCTCGCGCGGGCCCGTCGCCGGAGTCACCCCGACCAGTGCCTTCCGCCCGGTCGCCGCGCCCCGCCCGGACGTCCCGTGCGCCGCCCAGGGGCTCACGGGTGTCCTCAGCCCCTTCGGCATAGACCTTGACCCCCCATTCGACGCGCCCGTCAAGGCGTTCCAGGGCACGAGTGAACTGTTCGCGACCCGAGTCCAGCAGCCGACGGACGCCGTCGTCGTCCCGGCACACCGTCACCATGCGCAGGGGAAGCGGTGTGGTGGCCGCGGTCAGCGCGCTGACGACGGCGTCGTGGCCGCGTGCGGTGGCGGCGAGCCAGTCGAGGTCCTCCAGCCGTTCGCGAAGGGCGACGTCGGAGAACTGCTCGGCCGGCACGTCGCTCAGCACGGCGACGAGCCCGTCGTGTACCAGCAGTCTCGCGTGGGCGCCGGACACCCCTTGCACCTCGTCGTGCGAGGTTGCGCCGGCATCGTCGAAGGGCCGGGTCACGGCGTACACATAACGGACGTCGGTCATGCCGTATCCGCCTCCAGGGCAGCGATGCGCTGTCGCAACCGCTCGTTCTCCTCGGAGAGTTCACGCCTGCGGGCTCCGGACGACAGCGAGGGGTCGTCCTCCCACCAGTCGATTCCCATCTCCTTCGCCCGTTCGACCGAAGCGACGACGAGGCGCAGCTTGATGGTGAGCAGTTCGATGTCGAGCAGATTGATGCGGATGTCGCCGGCGATGACGATGCCCTTGTCGAGCACCCGCTCAAGGATGTCGGCGAGGTTGGCTCCCGATCCTCCGGAACCGTAGGGGTCCGGAAGCCGGCTCGGGGTGGTCATGGTCGTCCTCCGGTCCCGGCCTCGGCGCGGGCCGTCTCGCGGTCGTGGGTGTCGTCGGCGCACGCCTGGTCGTCATACGTCTCGGGATCGTCGAGTTCCTGCTCGCCCTGGCGCGCGGTGTCGTCGTGGTCGGCATCGATCCGGGCAGGGTCCTCCCCGTCCCGCTCCCGCATCGCGACGCGCTGCGCGAAGCCCGTGAGGTCGAGGCGTGCCCGGCGGTTCGGGGCGCCCAGCAGAGCGCCGGCGCGCTCGACGAGCCCTTCGGGGTGGTACTCGACGACGAGCAGGACCCGGGTGAGTGTGTCCCCGATCGCGTGGAAGGTCACGACGCCGTCGACGGTGCCCTTCGTCCCGCGCGAGGTCCAGACGACGCCCGTCCCCTCCGAAGCCGTCTCGCCCCTGGCCCCCATCGCGAGTGCGGGCAGTGCTTCCTGACGGTTCCACAGGTCGTACGCACGGGCCACGGGTACCCCGACATCCACGGATTCGACCACAACGGCGGGCCCACGGTGACCTCCGGTGCGGACCCGCCTCGCGATACGGTCGGCGATGTCCTTCCTGAGGCGGGAGGCGCCTGCCTCCACCGCCGCGCGGAGGGGACTCTTGCCCTGCGACAGCCTGCGGCCGCTTTCGAGGGCGAGCCTCGCGAAGCCGGGGCCGCGGCCGTCCGCCATGTCCCGCAGCGTGACCACCGCCTGACCGAGCCCGCGGCCGAGGGAGGCCAGCAGATACTCCGACCTGGCGACGGCATGGTCAAGGAGTTCGGCCTTCACGCGCTCGACCGCGACCGGGTCCACTGCGGAGAGCACGCCGCCGCTACTTCTCGCGTCAGTCATCGGATCGGCCTTCCCGTGCGGAAGTGCTCCTCGCGGCGTCGGCGGTTCGCTTCGCCGGCGTCTTCTTGCGGGGCGAGGACCCCTTCTCGGCGGTGGTCTTCGTCGTGGCGGACTTCTGGTCGGCGGGCTTCCGCGTCGTGGTCCGCTTGGCCGGCGTCTTCCTCGCCGCGGTCTTCCCCGCCGCGGCCCCCTTGGTCGTCGTCCTCTTGGTCGTCGTCCTCTTGGTCGTCGTCCTCTTCGCCACGGTCCTCTTGGCCGGCGTCTTCCCGGCGGACGCCTTCCTGGACGCGGTACCCTCCCCTGCCGATGTGGACCTACCGGCGCCGGTCGGCCTCTCGGCGGCGGGCGCCGTCCCCTTCGCCTTCGTCGTCGGGGCGGTGGGTTGCCTCGACCTCTCGGGTACGCCCTCGCCGGGGGCGGACTCCTCGGGGTCGCCGGGGTCGTCGTCGGAGTCCTCCTCGTCCTGGTCCAGGGCCGCATCCGGGTCCGCGCGCGGGCCGCCGTCCACGTCGAAGTCGTCAGCGTCCACGTCGAAGTCGCCGTAGTCCCCCTCGAAACCCTCGTCGAGTTCGTCGAGTCCGACGGGTTCAACGGGTTCTTCGCCGTCATCGAGTTGACCGGGCCGGTCGAAGTCGTCGAGTTCGTCGAAGTCGTCGTCGGAGCGCCGCGCCGTCCCCGGGCCGACCGCCCCGTGCACCCGGTCCCGGACGTCGAGCGTGCGCTCGCGCAGACGGTCCGCCAACCCGTTGAGCTGCCGGTTGACGACCATGCCGACCGCGGCGCTGCCGACGCCGCTCAGGTCCTCGCGCAGCTGTTCGCCGATCTCCTTGAACCGAGGACTGCCCCGGAACGGATCGGTGATCACCTCGACCAGTGCGCGCGGCCCCAGGCCGAGCCGCCTGCACACCACGACGGCGCCGACGGCCAGGGCGAGTTTCGCCTTCTTCGTCCGCCCCAGTACATAGCCCGCGCCGACCGCGAGCCCCACTGCGAGCCCGTTGTTCATCGCCCGGCCGCCCCTCTGCTCATCACGCCCCCGCCGCCCTCTCCAGCCGGTCGAGGAGCTCGTCCTCGCGACGGTCGAACTCCTCCTCGCCGATCTCGCCCTCCTCCAACCTGCGTTCCAACAGAGCCAGTTCACGCCGAATGGTCGAAGGGTCGCAGTACCGCCGCTCCGCCTCGTCGGCGACCTGCCGGAGCACCCAGAAGGTGCCCCGGACCGGCGCCGCGGGAAGGAGCAGCAGCTCACCCAGCAGTCCCATGGGAGTTCACTCCACGAAGCTGTACGGAGGCAGTGGGCCGTTGAGCTGGAACGACAGGTGCGGGTTGTCCTTGGCCAGCTTGTCGACGGCCGCGACGAACGCGTCCGCGTCTTCCCGGGCGACCAGGCAGGAGACGTTGGCGAGCCAACCGGTGGACTCCGGACCGACGCTGACCGACTCGGTCAGGCCGTTGAGTTCGCGGTGCACGATGTCGGCGTCGATCAGCTCCCGCTGCTGCACGGCCGCCACGATCCGCTCGCCGAGCCGGAGCTTCTGCTCCTGGGTTCCGCCGCCGGCCGCCCTGTTGGCCTCGCTCATGGCGCGCAGCTCGGCGTTCTCGGCGAGGATGCGGTGCAGTACTGCCTCTTCGTCGTGGGAGGCCTTCACGTTGTACTCGACCCTGCCGTCGAGGGCCGTGAGCCGCTGCTCGAAGTGCTCCGCGCGTTCCGCGAGGACCGCCTTCACCGCGTCGTCGTCGGGCGACACCCCGCCGAACCTCATCGGCAGCACCGCTCCGGTCGCGGATGCCTCGGCGAGAACGTTCTGGTGGGCGAGCAGGTCGCGGCGCTTGGGCCGCAGGTTCTCGGGCGCGTCGCTGACGATGGCGACCAGTTCGCCGTCGGCGACGGTCCGCACGGGGAGCGGCGGATCGCCGACTCCGACGAGTTCGGTCGCCGGGCCGGGGTGGGAGCGGCGAGCGATGCCGTAGACGTACGTGCTCACTCCTGCTCCTCCTTCTTGCGCGACGTGGTGCGACGGGTGCGCGGCCTGCTCTCCGAGCTGCTCTCGTCACGGGCCTTCTCGAAGGCCTCGGAGATGGTCTGGGCGGCGCCCGAGAGCGCGCCCTTGGACTTGCCGCGAGCGCCGGACTCGGTTATTTCGCCGACGAGATCGGGCAGTCCGGGGCTGGCGTTGCGCCCCGATTCCAGGTCGAGGCGGTTGCACGCCTCGGCGAAGCGCAGATAGGTGTCGACGCTCGCGACGACGACTCGGACGTCGATCTTCAGGATCTCGATGCCGACCAGCGACACCCGTACGAACGCGTCGATCACGAGCCCTCGGTCGAGGACGAGTTCGAGGACGTCGTAGAGTCCGCTGGTGCCGCCTCCGGAGCGGCTCTGTTGTGCCGGAACAACCGTCATGGTTCCGGTCCTCCCTCTCTGGTCGTCATGGTCCGCGCGTCTCGGGTCCGGTCGGGTGGCACGCCGACGGGCTCCCGCGGTCACACATGGGTGGACGCACGAGGTGGATACGACGGGGGCAGGGGTCCGTGGTCGCGGCCGTGGGCACGGGAGCCGCGCCCCGGAGCCATCAGCCGGTGGTCCGGACCCTCAGGAGGAGTCCGCTCTCCCGCGCTCGTAGCGCCGGACCCGTCGATACGTGGTCAGCTCGCCGTCGGGGTCCAGGGAGACCTCGTACGTCGCGAGCAGGCTCGTCGTGTCGGGGATACGGGCGAGCTCGACCACCTCGACGGCGAGTTCCCAGCCGTCCTCCGTCCGCGCGAAGGACGACACCGACTCGACCTGCCTTCCGGTGAGTTCGGTGAGTTGGTCGCGAGCCGCCCGCATGACGTCGATCGCCGTCGACGGACGGTCCGCCCCGGTGTCACCACCACCGGACCCTCTCGTTGAGTTGGTCATCGCGACCTCGTCCTCCCTCTGGTTGCCGCATGTCGTCGGCGAAAACCCGACTGGCTGTCACGAACGTGATCCGGCACCGTGTCCGGTGCCCGCCGAGGCATCGGCACCCGTCCCCGGAGGGACGGGTGCCGATGCCGACGGGACACACTCCCTCTGCGCGGCGGACCTGAGCAGNGAACGTGATCCGGCACCGTGTCCGGTGCCCGCCGAGGCATCGGCACCCGTCCCCGGAGGGACGGGTGCCGATGCCGACGGGACACACTCCCTCTGCGCGGCGGACCTGAGCAGGAGCGCGGCGGCCGCCATTGCGGCGGCGAAGCTCAGCGCGGCGGCCCAGTCGGGGGGGCACCGCGCCGAGCAGGAGTACGAGGCAGCCGACGAGCGCCGCGCCCACGTAGCGGCCGGCCGCTCCCGCCGCGCTGTGGCAGAGCGCCGCCCGCCGCTGCCTCGCCGCCTGTTCGCGCGACTCGTCCGCAAGCACTTCCCGGACGGCCCGGGCTGCCTGGCCCGGCGGGTTGGTGTCCATAGGCGCTCGCGTACCCGGAGTCCTGTCCGACACGCGCGCGGATGCGGAGGGCCGCCCGCGGAACATCCGACTGCCCGCTGAGGCCGCACGGCTGAGGCGCCGGGGCGCCCTTGGCGGGGACGGCCGCCGTCCTCGCTCAGTCGGCCGGCGGCAGCAGGGGTCCGAGGTCCAGGTTGAGGTCCTCCATGGTCGGCCCGTACTGGGCGCACAGGTCCGCCATGCGGTCGTAGAGGATCATGAGCGTCGCCCCGAGCCGCTCCTCCTGCTCCTCTGTGAGGTCGGCCTGGTCCACCCGGTGCATTGCCTGACGTTCCATCAAGTGGCGAAGCAGCTCCACGAGCGTGAGGACGAGCCGCACGAGGTCGCGTTCCACGGTGTCGGTTCGCCGCGTTGCCAAAGCCGCCGCGAATCCCGAAGCCGCACAAGCAGACACTCAGCCGGTGCACCGGTCAGCGGAAGGGTCACGACCTGAGCAGGCTCATGGGAGCACTCTCAGACGAAGCCATACGGGGGGAGCGGGCCGATGAGCCGGAACTCGAAGTCGTCCCCCAGCTGGTTCGCGATGCTCATCTCGGTGGTGAGGAAGAGTTCCTCCTGCTCCTCGGCCACCAGGAAGGAGACACTGAGGAAGTCCTCGCCGGCGGGCTCGGAGGTCTGCTGGTCCCGGGCGAAGGGACGGAGCGCCTCGACGACTCCCGCGGCCAGGGACGCGTGGCGCGCTTCCACCTCCCCGGCGACCAGTTCGCCGAGCGCCAAGGAGACGTCGGGGCCGGCCGTGCCGCCGCGGACCGCGTCGTCGAGCTCCCGCGCCTCGGGAGACTCCTCGAGGATCTGCCGCAGCAGGGCTTCCTCGTCCTGCTTGACCTTCAGGTTGTACTCGGCGCAGCCCTCCAGCGCGCCGAGGCGGTCCGCGTACTCCGTCGCCCGCTCCTCCAGGTCCTCCCTGACGGCATCGTCGTCCGGCGCCGTGAGTCCGAAAGGCATGGGCAGCACCGTGCCGTCGGTGATGAGCCGGTCCTGGACCTCCTGGTGCGCCGTGAGGTCACGGCGCCTGGGACAAAGGCCCTCAGGAGCGTCACTGACGACCGCCGTCAGTGATCCGGAGGTCACGGTACGCAGCGGGGAAGGCGGGGCGCCGACTCCGGTGAGGCCGTCCAGCCGGAGCGGATGCTGTTTGCCGACGACGGAGTACACGTAGACGGCCATGGGTCACTCCTCCTCGCGCTCCCTCGAGCGCCGGACGCCGATCCTCAGACTCTTGACACCGACGAGCGGGACCCGCGGAGACGCCGACGACGAGTCCGCGATCGGGAATGAGTTGCAGGACGTCGTGGAGGCTGCGGCTCCCGCCCCTGGAGACACCGCGTCCGCCCTGCGGCACCCGGTCATGGCGCCTCCCTCCACCGGGCCGACCGCTCAGGGCATGCGATCGATCTGCTCTCTGGCGTGTCTGCGCTTGCGTTCGCAGGCCGGGTCACCCTCCTTGTCCAGGGTTCGCGGGCTCCTCTGCCGGGGCCAGATCGTTCTCCAGGGTCAAGGGGAGCAGCGTATTTCACATCTCAACATGCAATTTCACTATATACGGATATCCAAGTCACATGTGAGACGATGCCCTGCGGGGCCGCGGTTTCCCTGCCTTCCCCCAACGCCCTTCGTGAAGCCGCCGGTTCATGAGCGACACGACCAAGGTTGCTCGCGGGGCCGAGGATCTGCTCGGCGGCGGCAAGGGCGGACACAGATCCGGCGGTGGCAGTCCACGGACATCCTCGAGGTCCACGACGCGGGCGTGCCGATCCGCACGGCGGACGACCACCGGACGCAGTACGAGGCGTTCAGCGACTTCGCCAAGGGTGTGCGCAGCGTTGGACGTCCGAGGGTGCCGAGGGCACCACACGCGACTGCGTCAGCTTCCAATCCGTGACGCCGTCCCTCACCCGGATCGTGCTCATCGTCGAGTACTACCCGTCCGGATTCTTCGAGAAGACGGGAAACCTTTGGCGCACCCAAGACCGCCGGCTGCGGCTGGACTTCAAGAAAGTTCGTCGCCACGTCACCTTCGCCGAGGAGGAGCCCGGAGGACGGCGTGGCGAAATCCGTGACGGTGAAGTCGTGCGCAGTCACGAAGAGGCACTGGAGGACGAGGAACAGGAACAGGAGCAGGGCGAGTGCGACGAGGAAGGCAACGGGGACGACGAGGAATACGACGAGGAGGAGGAATACGCGGACGAGGACCAGGAACCCGAGGACGACGAGTACGAGGACGAATACGACGAAGAGGTCGAGGACGAATACGCCGAATGAGGTTTGACGGCATTCGTCCGAGGTAGCAGCAATGGCGTAGCGGACGAACCGTTCGGACGCTCAAGGGGCTGATGTCACATGGCTGCACAGGGAAAGAAGATTCGCGGCAAGGCCCAGGAGACCGTCGGCAAGGCCAAGCAGAAGGCCGGCGAGGTCACGGGCAGCGAGGAGCTCCGCGCGAAGGGGACCTCCGACCGCTTGGCGGGCAAGGGCAAGGAGAAGGCCGCTGAGGCCGAGCAGACGGCCCGCGGCACCGCCGAAGAGCTGAAGGGCAAGGCTCGCAAGAACATGTGAGGGCCTGCCTGCCGGAACCGGTACCCGGGCGCCCGGAACCGGTGCCGTCCCGGGTACCGGTCGCGTTTCGCCCAACGGACCTCCCCGCCGGGGATGTCCGCGACGCGCCCCGTCACCCGGAGGCCGGCAAGCGGACGGGGGGAGCCGGCATACCGGCGAACGACGCGCTGCGGGACCACCACCGCCCGCGTACGACGGCTGATCGACGATCCGGTCAGCCGCGCCCTTCGCCGGTGAGGCGCACGCACTCCGTGACGACGTCCCGCATGCTTCCGGTGCGCTCCAGGATCGCGCGCTGGACGGCGGCGCCGTTCCCGTCCCCGAGCAGACGGGCCAGCGCGTCCTGGGCGGGCTTCGTGTCCCCGTAGGCGTCGAGGGAGTCTCGTACGTGGTCGAACAGCGCGCGCACGACCGTTTCGGCGGGCGCGGGGCGCATCGACAGAGGGTGGAGCAGCCGGCCTTTGAAGCCGTAGCGGGCGGCCTGCCATGCGGCGAGCCTCAGCAGGTGCTCGCCGTGTCGCGCCGGGGGCTCCCCCGCCTGCCACTGCCGGGCGGCCGTCTCCACCAGCCCGCGGACGAGGACCGCGTGGAGAACCGTGGCGCCCGGGTTCAGGCAGACGTCCGCGACGCGGACCTCGACCGTGGGGTACCTGTGCGAGAGCCGGGCGTCGAAGTAGATCATGCCTTCGTCCCTGAGGACGCCGGTGCCGACCATGTCCCGCACCCGCTGGTGGTACTGGTCGGCCGAGCCGAAGATCCCCGTGGGGCCGGCGGACGGCCACCGGCCCCACACTTGGCTGCGATAGCTGCTGTAGGAGCTGTCCCGCCCCTGCCAGAAGGGCGAGTTGGCGCTCAGGGCGAGCAGAACGGACAGCCAGGGGCGGATCCGGTCCAGCACCGCGACGCCCTCCTCGTCCGAGTCCACGGAGACGTGGACATGGCATCCACAGGTGAGCTGCTCCTGCAGGGTCAGCCCGAAGCGCTCGGCCATCCAGTGGTACCGGCTGTCCATGGCGACGGAGGGACTGACCGGCAGGGGGGACGTGGCGAGCGCCGCGACGGCGACGCCGGCGTCCTCGGCGTGCTGCGCCGCCTCCGCCCGGCAGCGGTGGATCTCGGCCGCTAGTTCCGCCATCCGGGTCTGCGGCCGGGTGGCGAACTCCAGTTGCTCACGCTGCAGCTCCGACTCGAAGACCTGCTCGTCCCCCGCGCTCTCCCTGGCGGCGGCGTCCAGAACGGCCGCCGAGACGGCGCGGGGCTCACCGCTCTCCGCGTCCACGAGGAGGAGCTCCTCCTCCACTCCCACGCTGCGCACGGCACGCGCTCCCTCGCCGGTACGGCGGTCAGGAGGGCCCGGCGCCGAGCGCGTCCAGGGCCTCTCCGAGTGAGGTGACGGTACGGACCGACGTGCGCGGGCCGGCGCTCTCGAGCAGCTCCCGCACGGGCGGCGAAGGGGCGGCAACGTAGAGTGACGCCTCTTCCTGGAGCTTCATCAGGAGGGTGAGCATGGCCGGGTCGGCGGAGGTCACCGACTTCGTGTCCACGACGATGGCCCGGCCCTCCCCGGCCACGTCGTCGAGCTGCCGCGATACGCCGGCCAGCGCGTCCGGCCCGAGATCGCCACCCAGGGTGACGACCCAGGCGTTTCCGCGTCGGCCGCAGCTGAGGACGCCGAGCGCGGTGTCCGGGGCCGATGGAGTGTGGTCACGTTCATGCATCCCCCACGTCTAGCAAACTCGTCGGCCGACTTCCAGACGGACCGGCGTCCGCACATGCCCCGTCCGGCGGTCGCGTGCGCGCATCGTCCACCACAGCCTTGACGGCACACCGGCTGCACTCCCACCGGGCTTCCTCCGCCGTCCGTGCGCTCCCCACGCCCACCGGCCGTGCGAGTGGCCCCGTCCCGGCCCCGCTCGGCCGCGGGCCACAGCCGTCGCCCCGGCGGCCCTGCGACACGGCTGGTCACCGTGGCGCCCGGGGACGAAACAGCACGTGTACGCGGTGCCGGAGGGGGCACGCGCCAATCGGGGACCCGGATGGCGCGGGTGTGGGTGCGCAGGTGCGCCCACTCGGATCGAGTCAGGTGTGCACAGCGCGAAACAGGTGAAGGGGGACGCATGAGCAAGATGAAGCTGAAGAGGGCGGGCAAGGTCCCGCTCGTCTACAAGCCGGTCGGTTTCGCCCTGGGCTGGGGCGGCGGCGCGCTCGCCGGACTGGCCTTCCGGAAGGCGTGGAAGGTGTTGCGCCACGAGGACGACGCGCCCGACGCCCTTGACCCCGACCGGAAGTGGGGCGAGATCCTGCTCGCGGCGGCCGTGCAGGGTGCCATTTTCGCCGTCGTGCGCAGCGTGGTCGACCGGTCCGGCGCCAAGGCCGTGCACCGGGCGACCGGCGTCTGGCCCAGCGGCGACAGGACCGGCAGGGACTAGTGCCGCGACGGGCAAACCCTGCCCGACGCGGCACTCGGCAGTCCTCGCGGAGCGCCCGGCCGGGCGGGATCCGCTTCACCGCGGCTCCCGGGGTGTCCTGCCGCCGGGCCGGCGCCGACCTCGCCGACACGCACTCCCCGCACACGCGGGGGACGGCAGCGGCTCGACGTAGGCCGCGTCGGCGGCGGTGACCACTGCCCTGCGGCGAAGCCACTCGGTGCGTGCGGCGGGCGGTCCCGGCGTGCGGAGCGCGGGCGACGCGTTCCGTGTCCGGGAGCCCACCCGAGAGGGCCCGTCCCGCCCCCGGACGCCGGATCAGAGCACCCGGACGCCGATGAGGCAGGTGTCGTCGTCGGTGTCGGACTTGCTGTGGGTGAGCAGATGGTCCAGTCGCCGTTCCAGGGTCGCGGACGCGGTCTGGGCGGTGCCGAGCAGCTGGGTCAGGGAGTCGTGGACGGAGGTGTCCCGGCGCTCGACGAGGCCGTCGGTGTACATCAGGAGGGTGTCGCCCGGCTCCAGTTGGACGTCGGACTCCTCGTACTGGGCGTCGCCGAGGGCGCCCAGGAGAAGGCCGCCGGGCATGGGAAGGGTGGTGGCGTCGGCACCGCGTACGAGGACCGGGGGCAGATGTCCTGCCCTGGCCCAGCGCAGCATGCGGGTCTCGGGGTCGTACAGGCCGCAGACGGCGGTGGCGGTGACGTGCTCGGTCAGATGGTGCGCCACGATGTTCAGCCAGGACAGCAGTTGGGCCGGGCCGGCGCCGGTGACCGCGAGGCCGCGAACGGCGTTGCGGAGCACGACCATACCGGTGGCCGCCTCGATGCCGTGGCCGGCGACGTCGCCCACGCACAGCAGGATGCGCTTGGACGGCAGCACGACCGCGTCGTACCAGTCGCCGCCGACGAGGGACTCCGATTCGGCCGGGCGGTAGCGGACGGCGACCTCGAGGCCGGGGGCGTCGAGCGGTGCGCGGCGTGGCGGCATGATGGCGTGCTGGAGCTGGAGGGCGAGCCGGTTGCGCTCGGCGGACTCCTTCTCGGTGTGTTCCAGTTGGTCGCGGGTCGCGGCCAGCGCGACCTCGGTCCAGTGCTGCGAGGAGATGTCCTGGTAGGCCCCGCGCACGGCGATGAGCCGGTTCTCGGCGTCGAGGACGGGTTCGGCGATGACCCGGATGTGCCGGGTGACGCCGTCGGGGCGCTGCAGGCGGAACGCCGTCGACGCGGGCCGCCGGTGGTGGAGCACGGCCTGGAGGAATCGGCCGATGGCGACCGCGTCGTCGGCATGGGCGTGGGCGGAGAGATCCTCCAGGTGGACGGGGCTGTCGGTGACGGCGCGGCCGTACAGGGCGAACAACTGCCCGTTCCAGGTGACTTCGCCGCTGACCAGGTTCTCCTCGAACCCCCCTATGCGCCCGAGGCGCTGGGCGTGCTGGAGCAGACTGGCCAGGCGCGCGGTCTCGTCCTCGATGCGCCAGATGAGCAGGACGGCGTGGCCGTGCCGGCTGATGCTGAGGTCGGCGACGGTGTCGAGCGGCACCTGGTCGACGAGCGCGGTGAGGGTCATCCGCCGGGCCCGGAACGGTTCGCCTGTCGCGTAGACGCGCTCGACCTTGTCGAAGAGGTCGCTGTCCGCCGCGGCCATGGGGTACGCCTCGAGCAGCATGGCGCCGCCGACCGCGCTGCGGGGCCGGCCCGCCGGGTCGAGGAAACGGCTGTTGGCGTGGCGGATCCGGAAGTCGGTGAGATGGCCGTGGGCGTCGAGGTGCGGGGTGAGGACGAGCGCCGGGTCGTGCAGACCTTCGGCAAGCTCCACGAGCTCGGCCACGCAGGCGGACTCCCGCGGCGCCTGGAGACCCGCGCCGGCGGGTGCGCTCTCCAGGGTGTGGGCGCACAGCTCGGCCAGCGCGTCGAGCTGGCGCTCCACGGCGGGCGCCCGGTCGGGGAGCAGCTGCGGCCAGCAGATCTCCAGAACTCCGTGGATCCTGCCGCCGGTTCCGGCCGGGAGGGCGATCCGGCCGCCCTCCGCGGTCCGGTTGTGGCCGATGGACGGCACACCCGCCTCGGCGAGGCACGGAATGTGCACCGGGCGCCGCTCGCCGAGCGCCTGGCGGGCGACGGTGGCCACGCCGGGCGGCACGTAGCGCCAGCGTGCCGCCTCGTCCGTGCTGAAGCCCGCGTGGCCGCTGAGCGAGAGGGAGCCGTCCGCCCCCGCGGTCCACACGGCGACGGCCGTCGCCCCCAGCGGGACGAGGGCGTGTTCGAGCAGCGACTCGGCGACCGCCTGGGTGTCGCCTGAGGCCAGTGCGGCGCTCTCGGCCGTGCGCAGCCGGACGGAGACGGACCGGCTCGGTCCGTGTCCGTCCGCGTGTCCCTGGGCGCGCCGGACGAACTCGCCCGCGATGTCCGCGACTTCGTCACGCGCCGCCTGGTTGACGATGTCCGCGGCGAGTTCGAGCTGCGAAAGGCCCGCCTGGTCGGCGAGTTCGGCCAGTTGGGCCGCCGCCTGGGCGGGACCGCAGCTGAGGCGTTCGATCAGAACGCCCTTCGCGAGCTCGACGAGGGCCCGCCCGTCGGCGGCCGCGTGCGCGGCGCGGACCTCCCTGCGGAGCCGTTCCACGGTGGCCGCGAGGCGGCCGACGCTGGAGGTGCGGTCCCTCGTCTCCTCCGGGCCGATGGGATCTCGGGGTGTACCGGGCGCGCCCGTCGCCGCGGGCAGCGGGGACGCTCCCGGTTCGGTCCCGCGCGCCGGATCCGTTCCCGGCCGGTCTCCGGACGGCCACCCTGAGCCCGGTGCCGGAACGGCCCCGGGAGCCGGCAGCGCGTCGTCACCGGGCGGGTTCCCGGCGGGCTCGGTTCGGCTCATGGCGCTGCGGACTCCTCGGGGTGAGGGTGGTGGGGGAGGCTGTGCGTGCTCCGGCGCGGGACGTTCGCCGCGCCGCGGCGTGTGTCACGGGGCACTGAGCCACCTGCGGAGACAGGCCACGAGGTCGTCGGCGTTCACGGGCTTGGTGACGTAGTCGCTGGCCCCCGCGGCGAGGCTCTTCTCCCGGTCGCCGGGCATCGCCTTCGCCGTGACCGTGATGACCGGCAGCGCCGTGTGCTCGGGCATCTGACGGATCTTGGACGTGGCCGCGTAGCCGTCCATCTCCGGCATCATCACGTCCATCAGGATCAGGTCGATCTCGGGGTGCTCGGCCAGCTTGTCGATGCCCTGCCGGCCGTTCTCGGCGTGGAGCACGCGGATGCCCTGCAGTTCGAGGATGCCGCTGAGCGCGTACAGGTTGCGGGCGTCGTCGTCGACGACGAGGACCGTACGGCCCTGGAGTCCCCAGGCGGCACTCGGCGGCTGCTGGTGGCTCTCCTCCACCCTGACCAGCGGTACGACGTCCCCGGGCTGCTCGGCCGAGAGGTACAGGGCGATGCGCTCGCGGAGTTCGTCCAGGCTGGACAGCAGCTCCAGCGGCCGCTCGTGGACGCGGGACTGGAGCGCGCGCTCGTCCGCCGCGTCCAGCCGGCGGTTGTTGTGGGCGAGCACGGGTACGGTCCGCAGCGCGGTGTCCCCGTCCATGGCGTCGAGGAAGCGCAGCGCCTGCCCGTCGGCCATGTCGAGTTCGAGGACCACGCAGTGGAACGGGTCGGTGGCGAGGGCCGCGGCCGCCTCGTCCGGCCCGACCGAGGCGACGACCTCGAAGTTGTCGCGGTCGGGCAGGTCACCGCCGGCCAGTTCGCCGACCGCGCTCTCGGCCACGAGCGACAGCAGCCCCCGGGGCCGCTCCTCGATCACCAGCAGCCGTCGGGGTTGCCGGGCGCGGGCCGCGGCGCCGAAGGACCCGGCGGGCCGTTCCCCGCCCAGGGCCTCGGCGGTTTGCTCGTTCCTGACCGGGGGACGGGCCGAGTCGTCGGTCCGAGCCTGGAAATCGGTTCGCGCGACCGGGAGGTAGAGGGTGAAGGTGCTGCCCTGGCCGAGTGTGCTCTCCGCGGTCACCGCGCCGCCGAGCAGGTGCGCGATCTCCCGGCTGATGGACAGTCCCAGGCCCGTACCGCCGTACTTGCGGCTGGTCGTGCCGTCCGCCTGCTGGAAAGCACCGAAGATGACCTCCAGTTGCTGCTCGGCGATGCCGATGCCGGTGTCCTTGACGCGGAACGCCACCACTGCGCCGCCGCGGTGGACGGAGTCGGGCAGTTCGCCGTCGGACGCCGGTTCGATGCGCAGTTCGACGCTGCCGCGCTCGGTGAACTTGACCGCGTTGGAGATGAGGTTGCGCAGCACCTGGCGGAGCCGGGAGTCGTCGGTCACCAGGTCGGCCGGGACACCGGGCGCGGTGGTGATGGCGAAGTCGAGGCTCTTCTGCGTCGTGACCGGCCGGAACGTCGCCTCGACGTAGTCGAGCAGCGGACGCAGCGCTATGCGCTCCGGGTTGAGGTCCATCTTGCCCGCCTCGACCTTGGACAGGTCGAGGATGTCGTTGATGAGCTGGAGCAGGTCGGATCCGGCGGAGTGGATGATGCCGGCGTACTCGACCTGCTTCGGGGTGAGGTTGCGGGTCGGGTTCTGGGCCAGCAACTGGGCAAGGATCAGCAGGCTGTTGAGCGGGGTGCGCAGCTCGTGGCTCATGTTGGCCAGGAACTCCGACTTGTACCGGGACGCGAGCGCCAGTTGCTGGGCGCGGTCCTCGAGTTCCTGGCGTGCCTGCTCGATCTCGAGGTTCTTGCCCTCGATGGCGCCGTTGCGGTCCGCCAGCAGGGCGGCCTTCTCCTCCAGTTCGGCGTTGGACCGCTGCAGTTCCTCCTGCTGGACCTGCAGTTCCTCGGAGCGGGACTGCAACTCCGTCGCCAGGCGCTGCGACTCGTCGAGCAGTTCGTCGGTCCGGGCGTTGGCGACGATGGTGTTGACGTTGACACCGATCATCTCCATCAGCTGCCCGAGGAAGTCCCGGTGGACCGGCGTGAACGTCGTGAACGAGGCCAGTTCGATGACGCCGAGGACCTGTTCGTCGACGACGACGGGCAGCACGATCAGGCTTCCCGGCGTCGCACGGCCGAGCCCGGAGGAGATGACGTAGTCGCCCGGCACGTTGTCGGCGGCGATCGTACGGCGGCTGAGGGCGGCCTGGCCGACCAGGGACTCGCCCAGCCTGAACCGGTCCGGGCCGGGCGTGCCGGAGGGGCGGCCGTACGAGCCGACGAGCCGGAGTTCGGTGTCGTCCCGGGTCTCCTCGGCAAGGTAGAACGCGCCGAACTGGGCGGACACGAGCGGGGTCAGCTCGTCCATGACCAGCTCGGCCACGACCGCCAGATCGCGATGGCCCTGCATCAGCCCGGAGATCCGGGCGAGATTGGTCTTGAGCCAGTCCTGCTCCTCGTTGGCGCGGGTGGTGGCGCGCAGGGANNNNGGCGATGGCGCGGACCTGGCGGGTGAGGTTCCCGGCCAGCTCGTTCACGTTCTCCGTGAGCCGCTTCCAGGTGCCGGAGACACCCTCGACCTCGGCCTGGCCGCCCAGCCTCCCCTCGCTGCCCACCTCACGGGCGACCCGGGTGACCTCGGCGGCGAACGACGACAGCTGGTCGACCATCGTGTTGATGGTCGTCTTCAGCTCCAGGATCTCCCCCCGCGCGTCCACATCGATCTTCCGGGTGAGGTCGCCCTGGGCGACGGCCGTGGTGACCTGGGCGATGTTGCGCACCTGGTTGGTCAGGTTGTTCGCCATGGAGTTGACGTTGTCGGTGAGGTCCTTCCACGTGCCGGACACCCCGCTGACGGTGGCCTGACCGCCCAGATCCCCCTCGGTGCCCACCTCGCGGGCCACCCGGGTGACCTCCTCGGCGAACGACGACAGCCGCTCGACCATGGTGTTGATGGTGTCCTTGAGCTCCAGGATCTCGCCCCGTGCGTCGACCCGGATCTTCTGCGTCAGGTCGCCCCGGGCGACCGCGGAGGCGACCTGGGCGATCGACCGCACCTGCGAGGTGAGGTTGTCGGCCATGGTGTTCACACCGGTGGTCAGCTCCTGCCACACCCCGCTCACGCCCTTCACCCGGGCGTGCCCGCCGAGACGTCCCTCTCCGCCGACCTCGCTGGCGACCCTGGTGACCTCGGAGGTGACCAGCGACAGCTGGTCGGCCATGCCGTTGTAGACGGCGGCGATCTCGCCCATGATCCCGTCGGCTTCCTCGGGGAGCCGCGCGGAGAAGTCGCCGTCGCGCACGGCCGTGAGCCCGGCCAGGAGCTTCCTGAGCCCTTCCTCGCTCAGTTCCGCCGGTGGCCGGACCGCTTCCAGCGCCTCGCGCCCCGTGGTGGGCCGCGCGTGTCCGGATTCATCCATGGCCGACCTCGTGTGCCGAATCGTCCTGCGTCCCGTGGTCCGGGCCCCGCCCGACGGGCAGTGCACCCGGCCCCGGCTCCCTTACCGACTGTCGCACGGGGAGACCGGGTCGGCGCCCCGTGGCCGCTCACGGCCGGCGGGGGGCCGTGACCTCCGCCCACACCGTCTTCCCGGAGTCCCGGGGCAACGAGCCCCACGCCCGGGCGAGCCGGCCCAGCACCACGAGACCGTGCCCGCCGGGCACGGCGGGGTCGGCGTGCGGACGCGGCCGCGGCGGCACGGGGCTCCCGTCGCTGACCTCGATGCGAAGCCGCTCGGGGGTGCAGTTGAGGACGAGCTCCAGCGGCCCTCCGGCATGCAGACAGGCATTGGTGACCAGCTCGGACACCACCATCAGGACGTCCTCGGAAACCGCCCGCCGTTCCTCGTCCCAGTCCGGTTCGTTGTCGATGCTCGTGTCCCAGGCGTACGGGTCGTCCCCCGGGATCTCCTCCGGGGGTCTGGCGAGACCGCCGGGGGGCAGCCATTCCCAGTCGGCGAGGGCCGTCGCGCTGAAGTCCCGGCAGCGGCCGACCACGCCCCTCCTCCCCGAGATCCCGAGACGGCGGGTCTGGCCCTGCTGCGGAAGCGCCGCGCTCACGGTCACTCCTGTCGTGGGCCCGCGAGCGCCTCGGCGAGGCTCGCGTACCGGGGGAAGACCGCCCCCGCACCGGTGATGGTGAGCATGCGGGCCACCTGTGGCCGCAGCGCCGCGAGCTCCACGCGGGCCTCGCTCTCCTGCGCGGCGAGTCTCGCGCGCAGCAGCACGTTCAACCCGGTGGAGTCGCAGAAGAGCAGCTCAGCGCAGTCGACGAGGATCCGCCGAGCCCCGCCGACGACCGCGTCGTCCAGAGCCGTGCGCAGCGGTTCCGCCGTGTCGTGGTCGAGCTCGCCGGTGAGTGCGAGCACCACGATGCCCGGCTCCGGGCCGGGTCGGGCCGTGACCGTGAACCGGCCACCACCGCTGCTGTCACTGCCGGCCCAACCGTCCTGTGCTGACACCATGCGCGGTTCTCCATCCGTCCCTGCCGGTCCTCCGCCCGTCCCTGCCGGTCCTCCGTGCGTCGGCTCCGCCGTCTGCCGTTGCTTCGCCCGTCCCCACCGGAACTCGGCGCGTCGACCCGACCGGATACCCGCGCCTCTCCGCCGGTGACAACCCCGACTATGGCACCGCCTCCGCCGCACCGCCCCCGCTCCGCGAACTCGCGACGGCCCCGGCGCCCCGGTTCCGGGTCCGGTCACCACGGGCCGCTGAGGGGCCTCACGCGGCGACTACCCAGCGCTCGGATGACTAGGCTGAAATACCCGTCGATTCTTCTCACGAGCGGCGAAAGCTGGCGCATGCGATGAACGTGACCTCCGACTTCGAACTGCTGGGCGTGACGATCCAGGTGGAGGGGCGCCCCGACATGCCCGTACGTCTGGCGCCCGCCCAGGGGCGCGGCGCCGGGCCGCCGCACGCACCGCTGGTGCTGCGGGAGGGGTCGGAGTTCCGGGTGCGGCTGGAGTTCGCCGTGGGGGCCGGTAGAGACCTGGAGGGGTTGCGGTTCATCGACGAGCGCACCCGCCAGGGCGTGACGGTCGGCCATCAGGAGATCCTGCTGGGCGACTACCGCCGCGGGGGTCCGTACGAGATCGTGCTGCCGCCGGAGCGGCTGCCGATCGGCCATATGGCCCGGGACGTCTACCAGGTGATCGGCACCTTCGTGGACAAGGAGGGCCGGGTCCTCGGCTGCGAGTCCCACAGCTTCGAGATCACCAAGGACTGGCCCCACTGAGCACGCCCGGCGCCCGTCCCCGCCCGTGTCGACCGCCCTCCCGGGGTCCTCACGGCGCGCCCGTCGCGGCGAGGAGCGGCCGCACGGCTCGGCGGCACCCCGTTCGCCGTCGCCCGACAGACGCCAACCCGGAGCAGGAGGCCGGCCCGGTGCCGCTCGAACGGGTCGGCAGGGGCGTGCGGCCCACGGCGGCCGGACCGCTGCCGGGCACACCCCCCGGCGACGGCCCCGGTCCGTGCGTACGACTCCGGCCGGGGTTTCCCGGATCAGGCCGTGCATTCCGCGCCCGGACGGCTCACGATGGGCTTGAGGCGAACGGAGGCACAGCGATGAGCAGCTCTTCGATACGGATCACGACCGCACTGTCCACGGAGCACCGCGGCCGGCTGATGGAGATGGCCAAGGACGTCAAGTTCCCGGAAGGGGCCCGTGTCTTCGAGGAGGGCCGCCTCGCCGACCGGTTCTGGATCATCCGGTCGGGGACCGTCACGCTGGACATCCGTGTCCCCGGCCGGCGCCCCGCCGTGATCGAGAACCTCGGCTTCGGTGAACTCGTGGGGTGGTCGTGGCTGTTCCCGCCGTACGTCTGGCAGTTGGGCGCCGAGGCCATGACCCCGGTACGCGCCCAGGAGTTCGACGCGGTGCCCGTCCGCATGCTGATGGACGCCGATCCCGCGTTCGGCTCGGCGATCGGCCAGTGGGTGGGCCGCGTCCTGGCTCATCGGCTGCACTCGGCCCGGGTGCGGCTGCTCGATCTGTACGCCCCGTACGGCAGCGGTCTCACACCGTGAACTGAGCACCGTATCCTGGCTCCGTGCGGCGGACCGCGATCACCGCTCCCGGGTCCGCTGCCGGGGTGCCTCCCCGGCATGCGCCTCCCCCCGGGAACCCGGCCGGCGTGTGCCGTCGTCACGCCGCTGTACCACCGTTCCGCCGCCGTCGTCCGAGGAGTTGGGAAGTGCACCGTGAGCTATGAGGTCCGTGGCGGTCCGGCGGTGCCCGCGGAGGCCCGTACGGGCAACAGCGGCCGGGGCGGCGGCCCCAGGCTCGTGGCCGTCAGCGATCTGCACGTCCGCTACGCCGAGAACCGCTCCGTCGTCGAGCGGCTGCGCCCGGAGTCGGACGAGGACTGGCTGCTGGTCGCCGGTGACGTCGGCGAGTACGTGGCCGACGTGCGCTGGGCGCTGGACCTGCTGGCCGGGCGGTTCGCCAAGGTGGTCTGGACGCCGGGCAACCACGAGCTGTGGACGCCTCCCGACGACCCGGTGCGGTTGCGCGGCGAGGAGCGCTACGAGCACCTGGTGCGGCTCTGCCGGGAGCTGGGGGTGGTCACTCCCGAGGACCCGTTCCCGCTGTGGGAGGGGCCCGGCGGACCGGTGGCGATCGCCCCGCTCTTCGTGCTGTACGACTACTCGTTCCGGCCCGCCGGAGCACGCTCCAAGGAGTCGGCCCTCGAGATCGCCGAACAGGCCGGAGTGGTGTGCACGGACGAGTTCCTGCTGCACCCGGACCCCCATCCGTCGAGGGACGCCTGGTGCCGCGCCCGACTTCGGACCACGGAGGCGAGGCTGGCCGAGGTACCGCCGGAGCTGCCCACCGTGCTCGTCAACCACTATCCGCTGGTTCGCGAGCCCACCAGGGTGCTGCGGCACCCCGAGTTCGCCCTCTGGTGCGGGACCGAGGCCACGGCCGACTGGCCGCGCCGGTTCCGTGCGTCCGCCGTCGTGTACGGCCATCTGCACATCCCGCGGCTCGTGTGGTGGGAGGGCGTACCCCACCAGGAGGTGTCCCTCGGATATCCGCGCGAGTGGCGCAGGCGCCCGGGGACGCCCGGCCGCCCCGTGGAGGTCTTCCCGTTGGTTCCGGACGGAGCGTGCGCGTGATCGGCAAGCTGCTGCCCCCTCCGATCGCGGTCTGCGAAGTCTTCGACGACCCGCCGGTGTTGGAGATGTACCCCGAGGAGCGCGCCGTCGTGGCGAACGCCGTGCCCGAACGCCGGCGGGAGTTCGGCACGGTCCGGGCGTGCGCCCGCAAGGCGCTCGGGGAACTCGGCTACGCACCCGGGCCGATCCTGCCAGGTGCCGCGAGGGCCCCGCAGTGGCCGCCCGGCGCGATCGGCGCCATGACCCACTGCCGAGGCTACCGTGCGGCGGCCGTGGCACGTGCCGCCGACGTCCTGACGATCGGCCTGGACGCAGAGCCCCATCTGCCCCTGCCCGACAGGGGAGTCCGCGAGCTGGTCACACTCCCCGAGGAGCGCACGGCGCTGGACCGGCTGAGTGCCCTGCGCCCGGAAGTCTGCTGGGACCGGCTGCTCTTCAGCGCCAAGGAGAGCGTCTACAAGGCCTGGTACCCGCTGGCCCGGCGATGGCTGGACTTCGAGGAGGCCGCCCTCACGATCGACCCCGACGACGCCACCTTCCACGCCCGGCTGCTCGTGGACGGCCCGGTCGTGGACGGCCGCCCGCTGACGGGGTTCGACGGGCGCTGGCTCGTCGAGTCGGGGCTGGTGGTCACGGCGATCGCGGTGGTGCGCTGAAGGGCGAGTGCTCGGGGCGCACGGCGGCGGCCACGCCCCACGGCACGGCTCGGTTCCCGCTCGTTTGGCCGTGCGTGCCGATGAGGCGCTGCGGTCAGGTGGGTGTACTCCAGCTCGATCGCGGCGGCCTCGCGCTCGGCCGGTGCCAGGCGTTCTGGGTCGAGGTGGTTCAGGTGCCCGTGAAGCGCGTCGCGGGTCTCAGGCAATCGCGAACGACTTGCTCACGCAACTGTCCGTGCCGACGGGGCAGACCGTCGTCGCCGGTCTTCCCACCGTTGCCCTGGACGTCGTTCGTGATGTTCGCGACGGAATTCACGCTGCCGGAGTGAGGGCGACGACGAGTCGGCCTGGGGCCTCGTTCCAGTCGCATCCCACTTCCACCGCAGAGCTGCCGGCGGTGGTGGTACTGCTCCGGACGGCGGCGAGGAACGTCTGGCGAAAGCCCTCTCGGGTGTCATCGTCCATGCCGCTTGCCGTGACGGTGGCGCCGCCCTTCCTCTTCAGGGCCACGGCGCTCTCCGGTGGCATCGTGAGCGCGGTGATGATCAGGCGCCGGTGGCGAAGCGTGACACGAGACCACCAGAAAATGATCATGGGCCCCACCTCACTGCTGTGAGGTGGGGCCCATTCACCTGCGGCTACGAAGCAAAGCTTCCGTCGGGACGACAGGATTTGAACCTGCGACCCCTTGACCCCCAGTCAAGTGCGCTACCAAGCTGCGCCACGTCCCGATGCGCGGATCCCCCGGGGTCTGCCCCCGGCTGAGCGCGCAAGAGAACACTACCGCAATCCGCACCCCGTCCGGAGACACGACCCCCGCCGAGCGCCGTGGACCCGCCGGTGGGCCCGGCGGCCGGTCAGGAGTGACAATCGGGGCGTGACCAGGACGTCGAGGGATCGCGATGACGAGGGCCGGGCGCGCAACGCCCGTCCGAGGGACGGGCTGGGGCGGCCGCTCCCCTACGGGCAGGAAGGGGTGGACCGGCAGCCGGAAGGGGTGGTCCGCTCGCCCGATGAGACTCTGACCGAGGCGCAGCGCCTGCTGGACGCGGGCATGCCGTTCCACGCCCATGAGGTGCTGGAGGACGCCTGGAAGTCCGGACCGGAGGAGGAACGCGGGCTGTGGCGGGGCCTGGCGCAGCTGGCGGTGGGTCTGACGCATGCGGCGCGCGGCAATCCCAGGGGCGGCGCTGCGCTGCTGGCCCGGGGCGCCGACTCCCTCGCCCCGTACGCGCCGGAGCGGCCGTACGCGGTCGACGTCGTGGGGCTGGCCCGGTGGGCGGAGGAGCTGAGGGACGAACTGCGGCGGGACGGAAGCCCGGTCCCCGCCGCGGGACGGGCACCACGGCTGCGCGCGGGCTGAGCCCGCCACTCCGCGGCCGGGGGCGACACCGCTGCGTGCAGCCTCTCGGCGGGCCGATGTGTCGGTGCATGCACCCGGACACCGACCTGGGTGCCCGTACCGAGGAAAGTCGACCCTCCGCGCGGCACGGCTCGGGAGGAGCACCGGACCGCCGTCAGGCCCGTCGGGCCCGTCGGGCCCGCAGGCCCGTCCGCCCGGTCCGGGCATGCGGGCGGGGCTCACCCCCTGTGGCACAGGGGCCTCGTGAGCGTCAGCACGAGGTCATGTCAGGCGTACGCGAAGAACACCGGCTCACCAGCGCCGCGCCGCCGAGGGCGGTGTCCTTCAGGAACGAGATCTGTTCCGTCTGGCGCCGCTGAGGGTCGGTCTCCTTCCAGAACGCGCGCATGACCAGGGCGGTCGGGAAGAGGAAGACCGCGACCAGCAGGGCGCCGAGGTCCGCCCAGAAGCCGAACACGATGCTCAGACCGCCGAGCAGCAGGAGCACTCCGCTGAGCACGGTCGCGGACTCCGCGGCGGGCAGGCCCTTGGAGGCGGCGTAGGCACCGATCCGCTGGTGCTGGGTGAGGTGCCCCACCGCCGAGGAGAGGAACACGATCGCGAACAGGACGCCTCCGATCAGGACCAGGACATCGATTCCGGCCTCCGGGGCGCAGGAAGGCGACGGTCTCCGCGTCCGGGGGCCGATGGTCTCGTCGTTCGAGGGGTCGTCGGCCTCCGCCTCGATCGTCCATCGCCCCGGAGGAACGCTCACGTCGGAGCGTCGTCGCAGGTCGGCCGCGCGGGCAGGAGCGGCCCGCACCCGCTTCCGGGGGCGCGCGGGGGGGGTGACAAGGGTTTTCCCCGTATCGGGTTCACCCTGCCGTTCCCTACTGTCTGCCGCACCGGCGAATCCCGGCCAAGAACCTGAATGTCAGGTGCATGTTAATGCTGGGTGACGTTCGGTGGCGGCTCTTGACCAGGGGCCGTCACGCAGGAGGCGGCGCACGGGCTCACCCAGCCCGGGGCACCACGGGTCGCACCCCCACAGCGAACCGCGGAAGCCGTGCGCCGCCCCTCTGCGTTCCGCACCGTCACTTGAAAGGGATCATCTTGAACGGTTCCGGACGGAGACTCATATCCGTCGTGGCCGCGAGCGCCACGATATTGGGTGCCGCCGCCACTTCCTCCGTGGCGTTCGCCGCCGCCTCGGGGGAACCCTCGCCGAAGCCCGCACCGGCTTCGCAGTCGATGACCGCGCTCCCCTCCTCGCCCGTCGAGAAGGTCATCGTCACCTACAAGTCCCAGGCCGCGGAGGCGGGTTCGAACACCGCCGCTGCCGGGGACGCCAAGGCCAAGGGCTCCGAGACCGGTGAGAGCCTGCGCTTCGAGCGCCGCCTCGCCGGCGGTGCCGCCCTGGTCGACCTGGGCGGGGAGGCCTCGAAGAAGGACCTCGCCGAGGTGATGGACGCCTTCCGCGCCGACCCCTCGGTCGCCTCGGTGGAGCCGGACATCCGCGCGTACCCGATGGCCGTCACTCCGAACGACACCGACTACGCCAAGCAGTGGGACCTGTTCGAGGCCACGGGCGGCATGAACGTCCCCGGCGCCTGGGACAAGACCACGGGCAGCGGTGTCACCGTCGCCGTCATCGACACCGGCTACGCCACCCACTCGGACCTGGCCGCGAACGTCGTCCCCGGTTACGACTTCATCTCCAGTTCCGCGGACGCCCGTGACGGCAACGGCCGCGACAGCAACGCCGTGGACGAGGGCGACTGGAACGCCACCGACAACGAGTGCGGTCTCGGCTCCAAGGCGAGCGACTCGTCGTGGCACGGCACCCACGTCGCGGGCACCATCGCCGCGACCACCCACAACAGCAAGGGCGTCGCGGGCATCGCATACAACGCGAAGATCCAGCCCGTGCGGGTGCTCGGCAAGTGCGGCGGCTCGTCCTCGGACATCGCCGACGCCATCACCTGGGCGTCCGGCGGAAGCGTCCCGGGCGTCCCGGCCAACCCGACCCCGGCGAAGGTGATCAACCTGAGCCTCGGCGGGGCCAGCTCCACCTGCCCGAGCGTCTACCAGAACGCCATCAACGGAGCCGTGTCCCGCGGCACCACGGTGGTCGTGGCGGCCGGCAACAGCAACGCCAACGCCTCCGGGTTCACCCCGGCCAACTGCGCCAACATCATCAACGTCGCGTCGACGAGCCGTGAGGGCAACCGGTCCTTCTACTCCAACTACGGCTCGGTCGTCGACGTGGCGGCGCCCGGTGGGGAGACCCGCCGTGCCACCGACACGCCCGGCACCGTCACCACCCCCGAGAACGGCATCCTCTCCACGCTGAACTCGGGCGCGACCACCCAGTCGACCGAGAACTACCAGCCCTACCAGGGCACTTCGATGGCCGCGCCGCACATCGCGGGGCTCGCCGCCCTGCTGGAGTCCGTCAAGCCGTCGCTGACCCCGGCCGACATCGAGTCGGCGATCAAGGCCAACGCCCGCCCGCTGCCCGGCACCTGCACCGGCGGCTGCGGCGCCGGCATCGCCGACGCCACCAAGACGGTGAACGCGGTCTCCGGCACCACGCCCGGCGGCACGACCTTCACCAACGGCACGAACGTCACGATCTCGGACAACTCCACGGTCACGTCCTCGATCGCCGTCACCGGCCGCTCCGGCAACGCCCCCGCCGCCCTCAAGGTCGACGTGGACATCAAGCACACCTGGCGCGGCGACCTGGTCATCGACCTGATCGCCCCGGACGGGACCGTGCGCAACCTGAAGACCTCGTCCGGCTGGGACAGCGCCGACAACGTCCTCGCGACGTACACGGTCGACGCCTCCAGCGAGGTCGCCAACGGGACCTGGAAGCTGCGGGTCCGCGATGTGGCATCGGGTGACACCGGCTACATCGACAGCTGGAGTCTCACCTTCTGAGACGCCGGCACGACCGGCATCCATGCAGGTCAGGGGCGCGTCCGCGGGCACGATCCGCGGGCGCGCCCCGCGTTCGGCCCGGTCCGGACCTGTCCGCATGCCGGACACGGGGCCTGGACTGGGCCGATCGGGTTCGTATCCTCTGCTCGAACGGGCAGGGGGCCCGCGCACGCCGGAAGGTGGTGGTGGGTACGTGAACGTCGGCGCGTACCTCCCCCTGCGCGCGAACGCGGGGATACCTCCCGTGCCGGTCGGCCGGGCCGAACTCCTCGACCGCCTCGACCGGGTCCTGCACACCCGCGGACGCGCCCTCCTCACCGGCCCCGCGGGCGTCGGCAAGTCCGAAGTGGCGCTCGCCATCGCGGCACGCGCCGAGGCGCGCGGCGAGCAGGTTCTGTGGCTGTCCACGCTCCCCACCGACCGCGGGATCCCCGGAGCGGCGGCGGCCGCGCTCGTGGCCTCCGTCACCGCGTCGGCGCCCGACCCGGGGCAGCGGACGGGCCCCGCCCCGAGCGGCGGGAATCCGGCCGAGGAACAGGACGCCCTCCGGATGTTGCCCGGCCCGCAGCGCGACGCCGTGGCGATGCTGTGCCGGGAGGCACCCGTGCCCGAGGAGGGCTGGGACCGCATCGCCCTGCGGCTCGCCCTCGCCGGCATCCTCCGCACGCTCACCGTCGGCAGTCCGGTCCTGCTCGTCGTGGACGGAGTCCAGCGGATGGACCCGGAGAGCGCCGACCTGCTGCGATTCGCCCTCCATCTGGCCCCGCCCGCGCTGCGGGTCGTCGCCGTCGAGACCCCGGACGCCGAGGCGTACGGCCCCGAATCCTCCGGCGAAAGCCCGGAACCGCTGTGGGTTCCGTCCGAGGCGGACGTGCTGAACGTGCCGCCGCTGCACGCCGACGAGATCGCCGAACTCCTCATCCACCACCGGCTACCGTCCCGGATGGCCGGCCGTATCCACCGGGCCAGCGGCGGCAACCCACGGCTCGCCCTCGCCATCGGCCGCTCCCTCGCCGACGCGCGGACGCCGGTGCACCACGCCGAGGCGCTGTCCCTGTCCGGCCGCGCCCGCGACCTCGCCCGGCAGCTCCTCGGGGTGGCCTCCCCCGCCGTGCGCGCCACGCTGCTGCTCGCCGCGCTCGCACTGCGGCCCTCGGCGTCGCTGATCCGCCGGGCGGGCCGCCCCACCGCGGAGTCCGACCTGGCCACGGCCGAACGGGCCGGACTGATCACCCTCACCGAGGACGGGACGGTGTCCTTCACGGCCGGCGTGCTGCCGTCGACACTCGTGCACGACGCCTGCTGGATCGAGCGCAGCCAGGGGCACGCCGCGCTCGCGCGGGTCGTGGACGACCCGGTGGAGGAGGTGCGGCACCGGGCCCTCGCCACGGACGTACCCGACGAGCAGCTGGCGGCCGAGGTCGCCGCCGCGGCCGACTCCGCACGGCGCCGCGGCAACAGCGCCCTGGCGGCTGAACTCGCCCTGCTCGCGGCGGAGTCCACGCCCGGGCGGGAGGGGACGCAGCGGATCGCCCGGCTCGTCGACGCGGCGGAGGAGGCCGCCCGTGCCGCACGCGCCGACCTCGCGGTGCGGGCCGCCACCGATCTCCTCTCCCGGGACGCCGGCCCTGCCGACCGGGTCCGGGCCCGCCTCGCGGTGCTGGACACCGCGGGTCAGGGACTCACCGACCTCGACGAGATCTATGTGCACGCGATGGAGGACTCCGAGGGCGACACCGCGCTGCGCGCCGCCGTACAGCTCCGCCTCGCGGTGAAGTACGTGCTCGCCGACGGCGACCCGGTACGCTCACGGGCGGCCGCCGTCGACTCGGCGGAACTGGCCTCCTCCGTCGGCGACGCGAGGACGGCGGCCAGGGCCCTGACCGTACGGGCGCGCATGGAACGCTTCCTGGGCTCGCCGGACGCGGAGCGGGTGCTGGCCGAGGCGCGGGCCCTGGAGATGGTCGAGCGGCCACCCGGGATCCGTAACGCCGCACAGATACTGACGATCCGCCACGCCCTCTTCGACGACCGGCTCGGCGATGCCCGGGACGAGCTCAACGCGCTGCTGCCGCTGGTCGAGCGCCGCGGCACCGTCGAGGACGCCATCGAGCTGTTCAACACGTCCGCGGAGGTCGAGGCGCGGCGCGGCCAGTGCGCGGCGGCGCTGTCGCACGCCGGACGGTCACTCGCCCTGACGCTGGAGGCGGGTCTCTCCCCGGGGCCCGCCTGGTACTCGCTGGCCCTCGCCGAGACGGCCGGCGGCAGCTTCGCCCGCGCCGCCGGCTACGCGCGCCGCAGCGCCCAGGCATCCGAGGAGGAGGGCGACCATGTCTTCCTGTCCCGCAGCCTCTACGCGCTCGGACGGGTCCAGCTCGTCACCGGCGACGTGGCCAACGCCCTGGAGACCCTGAGGCGGGTCCAGGCCGGGGAGCGCGCCCAGTCCGCCGTGGACCCGTCCATGCTGCGCTGGCACGAGGAACTGGCCGAGGCGCTGCTCGCCAACGACGCCCCGGAGGAGGCCGCGGCGGTACTCTCCGACGTCCGGCCGGTCGCGGAGCGGCTGGGCCGTACGACGGTGCTGCTCGGCTGCGACCGGGTGTACGCGCTGTACCTGGCGGCGAGCGGGAAGGCCGACGAGGCGTCCGGGTTGCTGACGGAGACGGCCGACCGGTTCGGCGACGCGGGGCTGCCCCTGGAGCGCGGCCGGGCGCTGATCGCGCTCGCCAGGGTGGAGCGCCGCCGCCGCAGGCGCTCGGCGGCCCAGCAGGCGCTGCAGTCGGCGGCGACGGTCTTCGAACGGTCGGGAGCGACACCCTGGCTGGCTCTGGCGTCGGAGACCCCGTCGGGCTCGGCCGAGCCCGCGCCCGCCCGTGACGGCGCGCTGTCGTCGCTGACGGAGGCGGAACTGCATCTGGCGCTGCTGGTCGGGCAGGGCGCCAGCAACCAGGAGGCGGCGGCGCGGCTGTACCTCAGCGTGAAGACGGTCGAGGCCCGGCTGACCCGCATCTACCAGAAGCTGGACGTGCGTTCGCGGGCGCAGCTGGCCACCGCGCTCAGCGCCTGGCCCGGGCTGAGGCCGCCGGCGATCCCGGCCGGCGGGCCCGCGGCCGGCTGAGAACCGCCGGCCCGGGAGAAGTCCCTCCGGATCCCCGCGCCGCCCCCACACGGCGGTGACGATCAACGTGCGCGGCCGTGCCACAGCGGCGGTCCCGGCCGGGCCGGAGGCGGGCCGTGCCGGCACGGCCACGTGTCGGCGGCCCCGGCGTGGTCCGGCCGGTGGCGCCGCACTTCGCACGGTGGCCGGAGGAAGCGGAGAGGCCGTGTCGGATCAACTCCGACACGGCCTCTCACCTGCGACTTCGAAAAGTCGGGACGACAGGATTTGAACCTGCGACCCCTTGACCCCCAGTCAAGTGCGCTACCAAGCTGCGCCACGTCCCGGTGCCCGTCTGACCTGGGGTTTCCCCCGGCCGAACGCGCACGAGAACCATACCGCACTTCGCCGGGTGGTCACGAACCGATTGCCGGTTGACCTCAAGTGCGGTTGAAGTTGCACGGTGGGCCCATGACGCCGACAGCATCGACCACGACCCGTGACCGCACCTGCACCCGCCAGGACCTGGACCGCCTGATGGCCCGGATGACGGGCGACGAGAAGCACGGGGCCGCCGCGACTTCCACGCTCGACGCCCTCTGGGTGCTCTACGACCGGGTGCTCAGGGTGACCCCCGAGACCGCCGGTTCGGTGGAGCGCGACCGGTTCCTGCTGTCGAAGGGCCACGGCCCGATGGCCTACTACGCGGTGCTCGCGGCCAAGGGGTTCATGGACGAGGAGTCGCTGACCGGGTTCGGGTCGTACGACTCCCCGCTGGGCCATCACCCCGACCGTGTGCTCGTGCCCGGCGTGGAGATCGGCAGCGGCTCGCTCGGGCACGGACTGCCCCTCGCGGTCGGCACCGCACTGGGCCTGCGGGCACAGGGGCTGGACGCTCCCGGGGTGTGGGTGCTGATCGGCGACGCAGAGCTGGACGAGGGGAGCAACCACGAGGCGATCGCCTACGCCGGCGCCGCAGGGCTCGAACGGCTCCACACGCTGGTGATCGACAACGGCTCCGCGACCCATGGCTGGCCCGGTGGCATCGCCTCCCGCTTCCAGGCGGCGGGCTGGTCGGCGGCGACCGTGGACGGACGCGACCACGGAGCGCTGTACGCGGCGTTCACCGCACCCCATGCCGGGCGCCCGCGTGCCGTCGTGGCCCGCGTCGAACCGAAGGACGCCTGACGGGCTCACCGGCGGCGCGCCCGGCCCGGAAACCAGCGGACAGCACGGGAGCGCCCGACGGGCGCCCGGACACCACACGAGGGAATTGATCATGGACACGATGCGGGACCGCTTCATCTCGACGACGACCCGGCTGCTGGACGAGGACCCTCGGCTCGCCCTCGTCCTGGCCGACATCAGCGGGGACGGATTCCGGCCCGCGGCACGGGCACACCCCGACCGGGTGATCAACGTCGGCATCCGCGAGCAGCTGATGATCGGCGTGGGCGGCGGACTGGCTCTGACGGGGCTGCGGCCGGTCGTGCACACTTTCGCGAGCTTTCTCGTCGAGCGGCCGTTCGAGCAGATCAAGCTCGACTTCGGGCACCAGGGCGTCGGCGGGGTGCTGGTGAGCGCGGGCGCCTCGTACGACTGGCCGGCGGGCGGCTTCACGCACATGTCGCCCGGCGATGTGGCCCTGCTCGACACCCTCGACGGCTGGACCGTGCACGTACCCGGGCACCCGGACGAGGCGGAGGCCCTGCTGCGGGCGGCCACCCCCGGGGACGACCGGGTCTATGTGCGCCTGTCGCTCCAGTCGAACGAGCAGGCGCGGCCCGTCGACGGCACCCGCTTCACGGCCGTACGGGAGGGACGCGGCGGCGTGGTGGTCGCCGTGGGGCCGATGCTGGACCCCGTGCTGGCGGCGACCGGGGGGATGGACGTGACGGTGCTGTACGCGACGACCGTCCGGCCCTTCGACGCCTCCGCGGTCCGCCGGGCGGCCGGGCGCGGATCCGCCGACGTGGTGATCGTCGAGCCGTATCTGGCGGGCACGTCGACCGCCGCCGTCAACGACGCACTGACGGACGTGCCGCACCGTGTGCTGGGGCTCGGCGTCGCCCGGCGGGAGCTCCGGCGGTACGGGCGGATGGACGAGCATCTCGCGGCGCACGGCCTGGACCCGGCCGGGCTGCGCGGGCGGATCGGGCGCTTCCTCGGCGACGGCGCGCACCACTGAGCAGGCGGCCTCGTACCCCTGGCGGCCCTCCCCTCGGTCGTCACCCCTGGCCCCTGGCCGGCGGGGCGAGCCACGCGGCGACGGCCTCGGCGATGGGCAGACCGGTCTCCAGTTCGATGAAGCCGAACTGGCCGCCCTGGTTGCACTCCAGGAACCACCACAGCCCCTCCTCGTCCTCGGCGAAGTCGAAGGCGGCGTAGGCGAGTCCGGCGAGACCCATGTAGTCCCGAACGGCCCGGGCGATGCGCTCCGGTACATCCACTGCCTTCCAGGGCTGACCGGTGTCGCCGTACCGTCCGTCCACCTGTCCGTCCTCGGAGAGCTTCCGGGCGGCGAACAGGCGTGTGCCCACGGCGGTCAGGCGGATGTCGGACCGCTTGGGCACGTACTGCTGGAGCAGCGTGGGACCGGCGGCCACACCGGAGAAGTCGGCGTCGGGGGGGATGCGGGTGGTGGGCAGGGACACCGGCGGATCACCGGGCGGCGGCCCGGAGGCGGACTTCACCACGATGTCCTGGTACTGCGCCGCGAACTGCCGCGCCACACGGGGGAACGTGGTGACCACGGTGGGAGGGACGGCGAAGCCGCTGCGGTGCGCGAGGCTGAGCTGCCAGGGTTTGCAGCGGGCCTGCGCGGACACGCAGGGGTGGTTCATCCAGCGTGCGGTGGCCGAGTACAGCATTCCGTACAGGGCCTGCTCGGTCTCCGCGGTCAGCCATGCCGAGGGCTCCTCGGCGTGGGCGGCGGGTTCACCAGGTCTGCGCACCCATATCGACCGCAGGGCGCCCATGCTCAGCAGCCTGCCGTCGGTCGAGATGTGGCCGTAGAAGTCACCGCGCACATACTCGGCGGACAGGGCGGCCTCGCCCGGGAGATCTGCGGGGTCGAGCCGCACGAGGGGCACCCCCCGGTCATGCAGCTTGGCGATCACCATGTCCGCGGTGACGTCTTGACGGCACGTCAGTATCAGTACGGTCATCGCTGCGCCGGTCCGTCAGTCGTCGAAGTGCGTCTTGGAGCCGGCGGTGGAGGTCGTCGTGCCGGTGACCAGGATCAGATCGCGGTCGACGATGGCCGGCCGCCCGTCCGGCAGCACATTCAGCTGCAGCGCGGAGTCGTAGGTGTACGGCAGGGTGACCGCAGGACTCTCGGCCGGAAGTACGTAGTTCAGTACGAACGGTCGCATGAGTCTCCTTCGTCGATTGTCTGGGCACACGTAGCAGTACGTGCCGATGATGTAGGGCACTCATTACTATCCGTCACTTCCGTACGTGCTGGCAGTGAATGTAGTCACAGTGTGCGGACCCCACGGGATCGCCCCATCGGTAGACGGATGGGGGAATGTGCAGGGTTCCCCCATGAGAGCAAGGAATGGTGTAGACCGTTGTGAACATCCCGTGAAGACGGGCGAGTTGAGCCATCACCCGTGATCGCGTGCGCACACGCCATGACCGTCCGTCACTTGCGCACATCCTCCGCGCACACTCCATGACCATGCGTCACACACTTCCGTCACCCGCGCATGCGTCGTGACCGTGCGCCACCTCCACCCGTAGGCCGCGTACACGGCATCACTCTACGTAACAGGCGTGCACCGGCCCGCGCGCGGACCTCGCGTGCGCATGCGCCCCGTGCGCCGGTTCGGCAGGCGCGCGCCTGTCGAACCTCCGCGCCCCCCGGTCCCGCGCCTGTGCGCCCCTTCCGGCTTCGCCCCGCGTGGGAGGAGTCGCCGGGGTCAGGGCCAGGACGGCCCGCCCGGCTCGGGATGGGCTTCGAGCGGCCGTCGCGGAGCCGCCTGCCGCCAGGAGTCGAGCAGGACGGCGTACAGCTCCTCCTCGTCGTCCAGTGCGCCGAGCCGCACCCTCAGCCAGGCGTAGGCGTCGTCGTGCCCTTCGCGGACGAAGAACTTGTGCGGCTCGGAGGCGATCAGCCGCTCGCGGTCCTCGTGGGGGCACTTGACCCCGATCACCTGATCGCCGTCGTCGAGCGAGGCGAAGATCCTTCCGCCCCGTCCCGCCCGGAACGTGGGCAGGCCCCAGGCGAGCTCCTCCACCGCACCGGGGAGTGCGAGCGCGATTCTGCGTGCGTCGTCGGCAGTGGCCATCCTTCGACGGTACGGCGCCCCACCGACAACGCCCGGGACCACCCGCCCCGACACCCGGACCCCGGCTCGCACTCGCGCCGGCTCACACCCGCCCGTCCGATCCCCACCCGCCCGTTCGGTTCACACCCATTTGCCCAGCCAGGCCACCAGATCCTGCTGGACCTCCTCGCGGTTGGTCTCGTTGAGGATCTCGTGGCGGGCACCCTCGTACGCCTTCCACGTCAGGGACTCCGTACCGACGTAGCGGAAGTCCTCCAGCAGTTCGTGGACCAGGGTCATCCGCTGGTGGCAGGGGTCCTCCGCACCGACGGCGACATGGACGGGAAGGTCGGCCGGAACGCGGGCCAGGTTGCGCGGGTCGTTGATCTTCCGCACGGCGCGCAGCCAGTCGAGGACGAGGCCCGTGGTGAAGGGGAAGCCGCAGCGCTCGTCCATGGCGTAGGCGTCCACCTCGTCCTCGTCGCGGGACAGCCACTCGAATCCGGTCCGGTGCGGGTACGGGTCGTTGAAGGACGCGAAGAGCTCGGAGAGGTAGGCGGAAGGGGCCGAGCGGCCCTCGGCGGCCGCCTGCCCCTCCAGACGGGCGAGGGATCCCTCGATGTCGGCACCCGGCAGCGTACGGAAGGCACCGGAGAGGATCAGGCCGCTGAGATCGTCCGGGTACTCCTGGACGTAGTCGCGGGCGAGCATGGAGCCCAGGCTGTGCCCGAGGACGACCACGGGAACCCCCGGATGGAGCAGCCTTGCCCGGTCGCCGACCGCCTTGATGTCCTCCACCATCGCGCGCCAGCTGTCGTAGCCGTCGACCGGTGCGGCGTCGGGCGTCTCCGCGACGCCGTAGCCGCCGGTGGAGGGGGCCGTCGCCCCGTGACCACGGTGATCGGAGGCGATCGTCCCGTAGCCGTGGGCGGCCAGATGGCGGGCGAACCGGTCGTACCGCAGCGCGTGCTCCGCGGCCCCGTGGACGAGCTGCACCAGGGCCCGGGGACGCCGGCTCTCCGGCAGCCAGGAGTACGTGGCGATCTGCACGCCGTCGGCGGCGTCCAGCAGTCCGGGGCGGTATGCGGTCGCGGTCATGGGGGCCGGCCTCCTCGGTCGGACGGTCACGGGGCACGCGGGGGTCCCTCCCCCGGTCGCCGCCGGTCACACCCACCAGGCCCCGAATGCGCCTGCCGTGCCCGTCCGGCCCCGGGCACGCTCATCGAGCCCGGGGCCGTGGACGTCGCCCTCGCCGTGGTGCAGCACGGCGAGGGACTGACGCCGCCCCTGGACACCGGCGCAGGCCGTCGGGGGCGTGCGCCCGGAGAGGCATGCGCTGGTCAGCGCCCCTGTACGCCGGGACCGCTTTCCGCTCAAAGCCCGTCGATTCCGGCTGAGTTACGGGCATTTCCGGACCTCTGGGGCCTGGCCGACCGTCGCCGAAAGCGGAATGCTGTCCCTCGGCGCCATATGCCCGACAACCCCTTGCCCAGGGCATGTGGCAGAAAGAAGACCCGCGGGCATGCCTGCGGGTGCACCGGACGGGCCGCTACCACCAGGGACATAACCTCAATCACACTTCAATGGGTCACATTTCGGCCAAAGTTGGCCACCGAGTTGTACCACTCGTAAGCGATCAACACCATGAGGTGGTCGGCCTGCACGAGACGGGACCATGCCGATGCACCATCTGCTCGAACACTCGCGCGAGCAGGCGTTTCGCAGAGGAGGGCTCGCGATGGACGGGTACTTCGCCGGTCGGCTTCATCATCAGCTTCGTGAGCGGGTGCGGAACTTCGCCGAGTGCGAGGTCCGCCCGCGCATTCCGGCCATGGAGGCCGCCCGCACGGTGCACCACGACCTCTCGCGGCTCATCGCGCGACAGGGCTGGCTCGGAGCGACGATCAGCAAGGGCCACGGCGGGATGGGGGTCGGACATCTGGCCAAGACCATCATCATCGAGGAACTGTCCCGCGTGAGCGGCGCGATGGGAGCCATGGTCCAGGCCTCCCAGCTGGGCGTCGCCAAGATCGTCCACTTCGGGAACGAGGAGCAGAAGAAGACCTGGCTCCCCCTGATCGCGGCGGGCGAGTGCCTGCCCACGATCGCGGTCACCGAGCCCGAGTCGGGCGGCCATGTGCTGGGCATGAGCGCCACCGCCGTGCGTGACGGCGACGACTACGTCATCAACGGCCGCAAGGTGTACGTCGGCAACAGTCACGTCGGTGATCTGCACGGGGTCGTCGTCCGGACGGGGCCCGGCTCCAGGGGGCTCACGGCCTTTCTGGTGGAGTCCGGCCGCCCGGGGTGCCGCACGGACGAACAGAAGCCCACCATGGGACTGCACGGCTTCAGTTTCGGTGAGCTCCACTTCGACAACTGCCGGGTTCCGGCCGCCAACCGGCTCGGGGAGGAGGGGGACGGCCTCGCCGTCGCCTACTCCTCCAGCGTGCTCTACGGCCGGGCCAACCTGACCGCCGTCGCACTCGGCATACACCAGGCCGTCCTGGAGGAGACCACACGGTTCTGCGCCGAGCGCCACCGTTACGGCAAGCCGCTGCACGAACTGCCGTCCATCAAGCTGAAGCTGGGGCAGCTCCAGTCACGGCTGATGACGGCGCGGCTCGCCGCGTACCACGCGGTGCATCTGCTGGACCAGGGACTGGCATGCGACGCGGAGCTGATGAACGCCAAACTCGTCAACGTCGAGTCCACGCTCGACTCGGCACGGAACGCGATGGAGATACACGCCGCGTCCGGGCTGTTCACCGAGCGTCCGATCGAGCGCTATCTCCGGGACGCGCACCACATCTTCGCGCCCGCGGGCACCTCCGACATCCAGTTGCTCCGACTGGCCGAAGTGGCCCTGGGCCAGTCGAAGGGCCAGTGGTCGGAGCGGCTGGCCGAGCTGACGCGCATGGACGCCCTGGTCTGATTTGGGGCAGGCGAGAGGGGCCCAGCGGATGCGGCTCGGAGCACACGACGTCCCCGGGAGCCGTACGGCGTTCCCGGGGACGTCACCACGTCACGGTCACAGCAGCCCGTCCTCACGGCGGTGGATCTGCCCGACCAGCTCGGCCGCGAGCGACTTGATGGTCTCCAGACCCGCCCGGCCCCACGGCCGCGGCTCGGTGTCCACCACGCAGATCGTGCCCAGGGCGATGCCCGTACGGTCGATCAGGGGCGCACCCAGGTACGAGCGGATGCCGATCTCGTCGACGACCGGATTGCCCGCGAACCGGGGGTAGTCGCAGACGTCCTCCAGCACCAGCGCCTTGCGCCGCACGACCACGTGCGGGCAGTAGCCGTGGTCGCGCGCCATGAAGCGGCCCACGTCCCCGCCGCCCGCCGCCGCGAGGTCGCCCCCGCCCGCGTGGGTACCCTCGGGTGTGTGCAGCCCCGCGAAGAACTGCTGGTGCTCGTCGATGAAGTTGACCATCGAGTACGGGGCCCCGGTCACCTCCGCGAGCTTGTGGGCGAATTCGTCGAACGCCGGCTCGGGCCGTTCGCCCAGCCCGAGCTGACGCAGCCGACGCACCCGGGCGGGGGCCTCCCGGTCGACGGGTGTCAGCAGCAGGTGGCCGGTCGGGTCGTACGTCATGACTGAGCTCCGTAGCTCGGCGCCGCTGCCGGTGCCGGGGTGGTGGTGAGCAGATGCTGGACGAGGGTGACCAGAGTGCCGATCCCGGAGCCGGCGATGCGCGCGTCGCACAGCACGACCGGGACGTCCTCCCTGAGGTCGATCGCGGCCCGGACCTCGTCCGGTTCGTAGCGGTAGGAACCGTCGAACTCGTTGACGGCGACGACGAACCCGATGCCGCGCCGCTCGAAGAAGTCCACGGCGGAGAAGCAGTCCTCCAGCCGGCGCGTGTCGGCGAGGACGACCGCGCCGAGCGCTCCTCCGGAGAGCTCGTCCCACATGAACCAGAAGCGCTCCTGGCCCGGTGTGCCGAAGAGGTACAGCACATGGCGGTCGTCGAGGGTGATCCGGCCGAAGTCCATGGCCACCGTGGTGGTCGTCTTGGACTCCACTCCCGCCAGGCTGTCGGTGCCGACGCTGACGGCGGTCAGCAGTTCCTCGGTACTCAGCGGCTCGATCTCGCTCACCGCGCCCACGAAGGTCGTCTTGCCCACCCCGAAGCCGCCCGCGACCAGGATCTTCAGTGCGGTGGGAAAGGGATCGCCGCGGAGACGGGAGCCCTGGTCGTGCTCGGGGGTGTGGTCAGGGCGGTGGTCAGAGCCGTCGTCGTAGGCCATCGAGCACTGCCTCCAGCAGGGAACGGTCGGTCGGGGAGTCCTGGAAGCGGGGCGCCCTTGCGGTGACGGCCCCGCAGTCCACGAGGTCGGACAGAAGCACCTTGGTGACGACCGCGGGGAGCCGTAAGTGCGCCGAGATCTCCGCCACCGACGTGGGCCCGCCGCACAGACCGAGGGCCAGTGCGTGCTCCGGACCGAGCGCCCCCTGCGGGACGGTGCCGGTGGCCATCACCAGGGACAGCAGATCGAGGGTGGCCGTAGGACGGGTACGGCCCCCGATCACGGAGTAGGGACGGATCAGCCGCCCTGCCGCATCGTCGAGCCACGGCCCGTCCTTGGGGGCCGGCACGGTCAGAACCCCGTGGCGTTCGGCGCCCCGGCGGCCTGTCTGGCCGGAGTGACCAGATACGGCCGTACGCTCTTGACCAGCATCGCCATCTCGTACCCGAGGACCGCGGCGTCCGCCTCCCGCCCCGCCAGCACGGCCAGACAGGTGCCCGATCCGGCCGTGGACACGAACAACAGAGTGGAGTCGAGTTCCACCACGACCTGGCGGACCTCACCCCCGTCGCCGAACCGGGCGCCGGCGCTGCGGCCGAGCGAGTACAGCCCGGACGCCAGCGCGGCCATGTGGTCGGCGCTGTCGGCATCGAGGCCGTGCACGGACTTCACCAGGCCGTCGGAGGAGAGCAGAACCGCGTTGCGGGTGTGCGGCACTCGCTGGACCAGGCCGCCGAGCAGCCAGTCGAGATCCGAGGAATGGCCCGTGGGCACATCGCTCGCCATGGTGCATCTACTCCTTGTGGGTGTCGAGCTGTTGCTGCGGTTCGTGCGGGACCGGGTCCGCTGCTTCCGGCGTCCGGGACTCCGCGAGGCCGATTCCCCGTTGAAAGGCCGCCATCAGCCCGGGGTCGTGCAGGGCCTGCTCCTCGGGTCTGCGCGGGGCTGGTTCGTCCCGCAGCTGGGGTGCCAGATGCTCCTGGGCGCGCCGTTTGGGCAACTGCGGGCGGCCCATGGTGCCGCGTACGGCCGGGGGGTCGGACGGGGAGGGCGCATGGCGCGGCTCGGGCGGCCGCGGGGGCGGTTGCGCCGGCGCCGGCGGGGCGGCCGCGTGGGCCGCGCCGGTCCGGACGGTGGCCGGGTTGGCCCGGTCCGGGTGCTCGCCGCGCACCGGTAGCGGCCCGGCTGCGGGATCCGCCGCAGGCTGCTGGTGCGGCATCCCCGGCATGCTCGCCGCGTAGCTCAGAGTGCGCTGACTGCCGGTGTGGTGCGCGTCGACGGTGTGCGGCGGCTCGACGGCGGGATGAGGGACGGCCCCGGGGGCTGCGGCGCGCTCCCGGCCGGCGACCCCGCCCGCCACCGCGGCGGCCGCGGCCGGCGGCTGGTCGGCGTGGCGGTGGGCACCCTGCTGCCCGGCACCGTCCTGGGCTCCCGGCTCGGCACCGAGCAGCCCCTGGGGCAGCACCAGGACGGCCTGGATGCCTCCGTAGATGTTGGACTGGAGCCGGACCGCGATGCCGTGCCTGCGTGCGAGCGCCGAGACCACGAACAGTCCGATGCGGCCGTCCTGCAGGAGGTGCGCCACATTGACCTGGTCGGGGTCGGCGAGCAGGGCGTTCATCTTGTTCTGCTCGGAGAGGGGCATGCCGAGACCCCGGTCCTCGACCTCCACGGCCAGCCCCGCCGTGACGTGCGAGGCGCGCAGCAGCACCTGGGTGTGCGGGGCGGAGAACAGGGTGGCGTTCTCCACCAGCTCGGCGAGGAGGTGGATGACGTCGGCGACGGCGTGGCCGCGCAGGGTGCCGTCGATCGGCGGCACCAGCTTGACCCGGGGGTACTGCTCCACCTCGGCGATGGACGAGCGGAGGACCTCGGTCATGGTGACCGGGTTGGACCACTGGCGACGGGAGATGGCTCCGCCGAGCACGGCGAGGTTCTCCGCGTGGCGGCGGATCCGGGTCGCCAGGTGGTCGACGTGGAAGAGGCCCTTGAGCAGCTCCGGGTCCTCGACCTCGTTCTCCAGCTCGTCGAGCAACTGGATCTCGCGGTGCACCAGCGACTGGAGCCTGCGGGCGAGATTGACGAAGACCTCGACCTTCTGCTCGTTGCCCACGCTGCTGGACAGTCGGGAGGCCTGGACCACGGCGGCCACGGCGGACTCGTGGGAGCGCGTCAGCTCCTGGGCGAGGAGATCGAGTTCGTCACCACCGGCGGTCGGGACGGGCAGGCTCTCACGGGGCGACGGACGCTCGCCGTGGCGCAGTCGGTCCACCACGGCGGTGAGTTCGGCCTGCCGGCGGGCGCTGGACCGGCGCAGGCTCTGCGCGCGGTCGCGCAGGGTTCTGGCCGTGCGTTCCGCGCCCAGCGCCGCCGCCGCAACGGCGACGGCGGCGAGGGCCGCCGAGCCGGCGAGCGCGACCCACAGCGCGGCGGACGGCCGCGCGTCGGTGGAACGGATCGTGAACAGCACGGCGGCCGCGCCGCTGAGCGAGACCACGACGGCGGGCAGAACGGCGGTTCGCAGCAGTTGGGAACGTATACGGGCTTCGGAGTTCGGCGGCGTGGACTGCGGCCTGCCCGCGGAGGAGAGCGCGCGGGCGCCTGACCGGCCGTGCCGCCCGCCCTCGCGGCGGTCCTGCCGCGCGGCGGGTGCGCGTAGTTGAGACATCAGCGTCCTTGGTACGTGGCCCGGGAATCGTGTACCGATCGGTGTGCGCGGCGCCAAGGGGGTTGCGAGAGCCCACCGTTGATCACCGGACACACACGGTAGTCGTGATCCGTTCATGTGCGGTGGGCAGTTGACAAACTTGCCCGTAGAGCATCCCGCTCTGGTATGAGGGCTCGCACGCACAGGCGAAATTCCGGGGGCAGCGGTGGGTGCGTGTGCCCGGGTACGTCCTCGTCCTCGGCTGATGGGGCGGAGTGTCCGGACAATTCGTGAGAGGCCGGCCGTGCGGCGGGCCCCGGCGTCGGGTCTCCTCGTCCGCCCGAGCGTGCCCGTCCGGCTCGTCCAGGGGGGTGCAGCGCGAGGTTGAACGTGCCCCAGCGGATCGGTGACATCACCCCGGACAGCTGCCCGCGTACGGTGGAGCGACCGCTACCCGGGAGGGTCCGTGGCCAGCCGGACGCAGGGCACCGTATCCGATGCGGCGTCCTCCGCCACTTCCGCACATCCACGACCGAGCCCAAGGGCAACCAGGCGGGCGCGGTGGCCGGTTCGTTCACCACCACCAACACCTACGACTCGATCTACCAGCTGACGTCCGTGGTCAACTCGGCCGGTGACAAGGTCAGCTACGCGTACGACGACGTCGGCAACGTCACCAAGGTCGTCGACCCGAAGAAGAACGCGACCACCGACCCCGACGACTACACGGGCACGACGGTCTACGACCTGAACCACCGGGTCGTCACGTCCACCGACGCGGCCGGCAGGTCCACGTCGAAGAAGTACGACAAGGACGGCCTGGTCGTCGAGGCCACGGACGCCGAGAACCGGACCACGTACGTCACCTACGACGAGCGGGCCCGCCAGACCGAGATCAAGGTCCCGTACACGGGCACGACCTCGATCACCTACCGCACGACCCGGTACGAGTACGACCAGGTCGGCAACGCGACGAAGGTCGTCACCCCGCGCGGCACAGAGACGGCGGACACCGACGACTTCGCCGCCCGAACCGAGTACGACGCCATGAACCGGCCGGTCAAGCAGTTCCAGCCGTACGACCGGCGACCGCGACACCGCAGCGGGCGCCTTCATCTGCCTGCTGCTTTCGACGCTGTTCGGCATCGGGGCGGGGGCAGTGGCGTTCCGCTGGATGACCGCGCGCGTGCTGTGCGCCCTCCAGCTGGCGCTCGTGGTGATCATCTGGACCCGGGTGCCCAGCCCGTTCTGAGCACCGGGCCGGGGGGAGTCGCCCCGTGACCGATGGATCTGCCCGACGGCCGGAGCCGTCGGGCAGATCCGTGCGCGGCCCGTGCCGCGGCGCGTCGGGCGGGGCGCGTCAGGCCGGATCCACCATGCGCTCACCGGCCGGTCCGGCGACGGTGCTCCGGAACTGCGGCGGATCCGGCATCCGCACGACCCCGCCGCGGTCGCCCCCGGCCGACGTCACCGCTCACCGGCGAGGTCGAGATCACCCCTGCTCGTCTCGGCCGCACTCTCAACACCCCGCGGACGGCGCCACGGACGGGCGATCGGACCGGAGACCGCCCGCCACCACGGCTCCTCGGGCAGCCTCCCCGCCGGCTCGAACGGCTCACCGGGCCGCGGGAACGCCACCGCCTGGCCGGCCTCCTCGCCCGCGTCCTTCGTCCACTCCCCCGGCTCCGCCCACGCATGCAGAGCCAGGTTGAAGGTGCCCCAGTGGATCGGCAGCAGCACCCCGGACGGCCGCCCGCCCTGGAGGTCCAGATGGGCCCGCACACCCTCGGCCGGAGTCATGTGGATGTCGGGCCATATGACGCTCTATCAGACTCAATTAGCCACAACTTCAGCAGAGCCCAAAGGCTGGCTTCAGGCCCTCGGCGGCGCCCTGAAGCTCACCGACGCCACCCCCAAACTGCTACAGGTGGCCTCCCATCTCAACCCCCGGCCCGCGGCCTCTGAGCCAGAGATTCGCCGCCTACTGCCGACGAATCTCTGACTCAGATCACCAGCCGCGTGCTCCTACGTCGCGCCGCTGCTGACCGACCGGGCCGGTCTCGCCACCGGACTGGTACCGCTGGTCCTCGTCGGCTTCGGACTCGGTGCGCTGGCCGGCTCGCTCGTGGGCGGCCGTCTGGGTGACCGTCGCAGGCAAATGGTGACTGTCACCGCCGCCGCGGACGGGGTGCTTCCCCTGCTGGCGGTCGTCCTGCTGGCAGGCTCCGCCCCCGCCGTGATCGTCCTGATCGCACTGCTCGGCTTCTTCGGCCTCAGCGCCAATCCGGTCCTGGTGGCCCTGCCCGTCCGCCACGCCGGCCAGGCGTCCACCCTCCGCCTCAGCACTGACCTTCGCGGCGTTCAACCTCGGCACCACCATCCGCTCCGGGATCGCCGGCCGAACCCTCGACTCCGGCCTGGGCCCCACCGGCCGCGCCGTCGTCGGCACCGCCATCGCCGCCCTGACTCTGATCCGCAACTCGTCCTGGCCCGGCGCCACCGCCGCCCTGCCCCGGCCTGCGCGGGGACCCGTTGAGCCCGGATGCGGCTTCGCGGACATGCGGGCGCCGACCGCAAGGACCGCATCCCCTTCGACACCCTGGACGCGTTCTTCACCAGGAACTTCACCTGACCGCCCCACTCCACGGCGACCGATGCGGAGGGGCTGCTCGCGCTCAGCGGTCGACGGCGTCAGCGGCACGCGCCCTCGCTGAAGGTCGCGTGGGAGACGTAGAAGGCGAGCATGTCCGGGTCGGGTGGCGGCAGGTCCTCGGTTCCCGGAAAGGCCACGGGCGGCTCCGGGTCCGGAGTCAGTGTGACGCGGACGCAGTACTCGGTGTCGGTGTCCTCGGTGCCGACGGTGTAGCCGCCAGCCTCCTCCTTGTGCGTCTCGACGCCGTGCCCGGGTCCGATACCGCTCTCCTGGATCGCCTCGGCGATCAGGAAGCCACGGTCGCCCGCGAGACTCGTGTAGTGCCCCTTTCCGTCCAGATCCGCGACGCCCTTGTGGACGGCGTCGCGGATCTCGCCCTCACTCCACGTCGACTCGGCCCGCATGCCGAACAGCCCGCCGAGCGCGATGAGCGACGCCAGGACGATCAGTGGGAGACCGACCGGGTTGCGGTGGTTGTAGACGTACCGGCCCGTTCCCCACCCGCTCCTGACGAAGACCGGCTCCTCGCTCACCATGACTCCGATCCGGGATCAGCCCGACCGGGCCCCGTCCGCACGGCGTTCACCCACAGCCGGCGATGCGTGCGAGGTTCGTGGCCGCCTCCCGAACGATCGCCGCGCTGTTGCGGATCGCGGTGTCGCTGTCGACGAGCTCCTTCTCCTGCTGCTCGCCCTTCTTCGAGGGCGCGATGAAGGTCACCGTGATGTACGGGGCGGTCGAGCCCATGCGGGCGGCGCAGCCGTCGGGCAACACGGCCCTGGCCTCCTCGGGGAGCGCCCAGCCCTTGTATCCGGAACCGAGGGGGACGGAGTCCTTCCGGGGACCGGAGTCATGCCGCTCGTCCGCGATGACCAGGTTGAAGGTTCCTCGGCGGGAGTCGCTGCCGGGGTTGGCGCGCATCACTCCGCATGCCTTGAACACCGCGTCGTCACTGCCCTTGCCCTTGCTCTCCCACTCCTCCGCGCTGACCTCGCCCCCCTTGCCGTCGTCGATCAGCTCGGCCGTCTGCCGGCTGAGCGCCCCGTGGCACAGGGTCTGCGCCAGCGGCGGTCTCTTCTCGTCGTCAGGCCAGATACTCGCCGTCACGACCGCAGCCCCGGCGACGCCGAGCACGACGGTCAGCGGCAGCCACTTCTTGTGCATCGGTCACTGGCCCATCGACTTGTCGGCGTCTTCCATGCCGTTCTGGTACCACTGCTCGGTGATCGTCTGGAGGTGGTCCTCGAACTCGCCGGGGCTCCTGTCCAGCTCCGTCTCCGTGAGCCCGCGATGTATCGCCATCCCGCGCAACATGCCGTACATCTGCTTCTGGCCCTCGTCGTAATGCTTGATCATGTTTTCGCGGGTCGCGGCGTCGACCTTGGCGTTCTCGTCGTTCAGGTTCGCGCTCAGACCCCAGTCAATCGAGCGCTGGACCCCATCGCCGACGATCGGGATGGGAGTCAGCAGCCCACCATACACGTGGTAGTTGACCATCTTGTTCCAGTTGTTGGCGTCCTTCTCCGCCTGCCCCAGGTCATAGATGACGTCGCCGCGCACACCGTCGAGGTGACCGAGCGCCGACGCGGACTGCTTGACCCAGGCCCGCAGCTCCGGGTCCTCCTTGCGGAAGGACTCCTCCGGGAAGCGTGACAGCCCCTCGCCGATCACGGCGGTCTGCGAACCGTGGATGGCCTTGAAGGCGTTGGGGTCCTCGGCCGTGGAGCGGATGATCCGGGTGAGGTCGCCGCGGTCGATCTCCAACTGATTGAAGTCGGTCGGGCCGTCCATCTTCTTGCCGAGGATCTGGTGCACGTCGGAGCCGTAGTCGGCGATCATGTCGGCCATCGGCAGTCGCATGGAAACGGGGATGGCGCTCTGGTTCGTCCTGAGCTCCTTCGTGTACTCGCCCATCACCCGCTCGAAGATCGCGGTCTCGGCGCCGTCGTGGTGAGCCGGCACCGGGTGCATCGGCGAGCCGGGGGCGCGGCCGGTGGCGGCGGCCTCGAGCGCGAGACCGAGCTCGGCTCGGGCCGAGCTGTGCTGCAGCTCCCCCGGCATCTTGCTCTCGACCTCGCCGCCGGGCCACTTCCGGTCGTCCAGGAAGTACTTCAGGTTGTCGGTGGTGTTCGGGTCGAAGTAGTGGGTGGCGGCGGACGGGTTGCGGCTCATGGCGTTCAGCAGGCCCTTCATCGGGTCCTCCTGCGTGCCCTGCCAGTTCTTCATATGGCCGTCGTACGGGTCGTCCGTGTGCGTCTCCCAGTCCCGGATGGTCTCGGCGACCTCTGTGAGGAAGGCCTCGCTGTACACCGGGTCGCCCTCGTCCTTCTGCCAGGGCGAGGACTTCTCCTTGGGGTCCTTGTTCGGGTCGTAGACCTGCAGGCCGTCGTTGTCCGCGGCCATCAGCTTGGTCAGCGCGCTGAGCCCCGCCGCTCCGCCGCCCAGCTGCCCCGGGTGCCGGTTCGGAAGGCCGTTGCCGTCACGGGCCACGGCGATGAGGCGGTCGGTCCAGGCAGAGGTGACGCCGCCGGGGGAACCGAGCGGCGAATCGGGTCCTGTGGCGGTGGCGAGGCTCCCGGACAGCGCCCGGTAGAGGCGGGCGTCGGTCGCGGAGAGCTGGCCGTCGCGTCCGCCGTGCTCCAGGCTGCTGGCCAGCAGAAGTACGGCCTCCTGCTGCTCCCGACCGTTGAAGCTGAGGTTGGTCATGAGCTCGGCGGAGAACGCCGGCGATCCCTGACCGTCCTCCACGAGCCTCAGCAGCCGCTGCCCAGCATGCCCTCGATGCCGGTGAACGCGTCGTCGGCGACCGGTCCGGCGGCAGCGTTCAGTCCGCGCCCTCGGAGATCATTTCCAAGAGCGCGGAAGCTTTTCCCATGACCTCCAGCGCGGCCTTGTTCCGGGCCAGCTCCTTCTCCAGCCGTTCCACCCGGCGGCGCAGTTTCTCGTTCTCCGCCTCGGCGGCGGTCTTCTTCGGCCTCGCCGGGCTGGTGCGCTTGTCGACCAGCTTCTCCAGGGCCCCGGCATCCCGCGCGGCCCGCCATTCCTTGACGTGCGAGTGGTACAGCCGCTCGCGGCGCAGGACCGCACCCTTCTCGTTCTTGGGCGCGGCGTCGTACTCGGCCACGATCCGCAGCTTGTACTCGGGACTGAACGTGCGGCGCTTCGGCCGGGCAGCCGGGTCGGATCCGGCCGAAGTGGTGCTGGTCATGAGGGGGTGGCTCTCCTGTCGTGCCCTCTCAGGCTAACCCGACGAATCGGGACGTCTCACCCAAGGCTGACAGAGAGGGCCAGAGCGGCGCGGGATCCGGCTGCGGTCGACATAGGGGATCGCGTTCACGATCTCTCTCAGATCACGCGCTCAGGCTGCCGCTCCAGGCCCTGAGCTGGCCGCCGTATAGCGACAGGCGCTGAGCCGCTCCCCGCCACACGAGGTGCAGTCGGTGACAGGTGCGAGCGTCGCCGCCGGGGCGTACGGGCCTCCTCAGCAGTGCGTGGAGCGCGGTGGAACAGGGACGGCCTCAGGGGGCCAGAGCTCGCACGGCCAGCCCGAGCCCTACGACGACCAGGGCGGGGGTGGCCACCGGTCCGATGCGTAAGGCGGTGTTCGGTCTTGGCGCGCAGGTTCCTGGTGAAGGACCGCACATAGGTCAGGGTCGCGTTGTTGCACGCCTTGTCGGCGATGTCGTACGCCTCCATGTTGAGGTGGACCGGGCTTGCCGGCCTTCATGCCGAGCGCCGAGGCCCTGGCGATCGCGTCGTCGGCGTTGCTCACCCCGACCGCGGCGGCGGTGGCTGCCGTGAACCGTTCCTCGCTGCCGCTCCTCCGGCACGGCGGCTGCGCGCCGACGTGGAGGCGGATGACCCACCGGCCGAGCGTGTCGGCCGACTTCACCCACGACCTGGTCAGGTCGGGCTGGGCGCAGCCGCGGTTCCCGCCGCCGATGCAGACCGCGACGCGGCCGTAGTACGTGTCCTTCTTCTAGACCTTCATAGCGGAGAGCGAGGGTGCCGTGCGGGCGCCGAACGCCCGTCCCCTGTACGTCCGTCGGGCAGGCCAGGCCGAGGCCGCCGTCGAGGTCTGCGCCGCGATCCCGGCGGCGGCCACGACGACGACCCCCGTGGTCGCCATGGCCACGTAAGGGCCCTTCCTGGACGCTCACCCCGTACGCACCCGGGCCCCGGTCCTCCGGAGCGACCCCACCCTGTCCGGGGCCGCCGGGAGGACCGCGCCGGCCGCGGTCCGGTCAGGGGCGCAGCTCAAGCGTGCAGCACTTGACGCTGCCGCCCGCCTTCAAGAGCTCGCTGAGGTCGACGCCGACCGGGCGGAAGCCCCGGGAGCGCAACTGCTCGTGCAGACCTCGTGCCGCCTGCGGAAGCAGGACGTTGAGCCCGTCGGAGAAGGCGTTCAGGCCGAAGACGGCGGCGTCCTCGGCAGAGGCGAGGACGGCGTCGGGGAACATCTCCCGCAGCACCGCCCGGCTGCCGGGGGTGAAGGCCTCCGGGTAGTACATGATCTCCGTGTCGGAGAGCACCGCCAGCGCCGTGTCGAGGTGGTAGTGGCGCGGGTTCACGAGGGTCAGGCCGGTCACCGGGAGGCCGAAGAACTCCTGGGCCTCGGCGTGGGAGCGGGGGTCCGTACGGAAGCCCGTTCCCGCGAGGATACGCCGGCCTACCGTGAGGTAGTCACCCTCGCCCTCGTTGATGTGCTCGGGCCACAGCACCTCGCGGTAGCCTTGCCGGACGAACCACCGGAGATAGGCGGGGCCTTCGGCGGTCCGCTCCACGTGGCGGAACCGTGCGCCGAGGACCTTGCCGTCCACCACTGTGGCCCCGTTGGCGGCGAACACCATGTCGGGCACGCCCGGCAGTGGCTCGATGACCTCAACGGTGTGGCCCAGGTCGGTGAAGAGGTCCCGCAGTCGCTCCCATTGGAGCAGGGCGAGAGCCGCGTCGGTCGGCTTCTCCGGCTCCATCCAGGGGTTGATGGAGTAGGTGACGTCGAAATGGCGGGGCGGGCACATCAGCAGCCTGCGGGGAGTTGCGGTGCGGGAAGTGGACATGTCCATGTGTTCCTCACATCAAGGGGCGCGCGAGGGCGCCGCCGGGCGAGGCCCGGCCGGGACGTCAGTAACGGGCGGTCAGTTCGCCGAGCGGCAGGAAGGAGAGATCCTCGCGGCGGCGTTCCTGGAGCGCCCGGCGGAACGTGGTGGCCGCGGCCCTCGGGTCGGACAGGGCGGAGGCGAACAGGTAGTCGGTGACCAGGGGCTTGGCGCGGCCGTAGGACTCCCAGTAGGCGCGGGCCACGGTGGACCAGGCGACCGTGGGACCGCCCCGGCGGCCCACCGTGAGGCGGTGGCGGGCGAAGCTCTCCAGGGCCAGCAGGTCCTCCACAGGGGAGACGGCGGCGCCGTCCTCCGGGCGGTGGGTGGGGCCCTCGTAGGGGCCCTGGCCGGCCCAGGCGGCGAGGAAGTCGTCGACGGCCCGGTAGCCCTGGCGGCGCAGGAGCGGCAGGAGCATGCGGGAGTTGGCGCCCCAGCGGGTGTTGGACTCGATGAACATGTGCTCGCCGGTCACCGGGTGCTCCCGGACCTGGACGGCGGCGAAGCCGACCGCGTTCACGGCGTCCAGGAAGCTCAACACGGCCTTGGTCTCGGGAAGCGCCGGAACGATCCGGATGGAGGTGGAGACCGAGGTGTTGATGTAGCGCTGTTTGCGGAGCGACACCACCAGGCGGAAACCGCCGGCGGCGTCCCGGATCGCGTTGATCGAGGGCTCGCGCTCGCCGGGCACGTACTCCTGGGCCATCGCCGGGCTGCCCGCGAAGTCCTCGTACGCCTGGTCGAGCCTGTCGGCCGAGCGGATCACGCGGATGCCCCGACTGCCGGAGGAGACCCGCTTTTTGAAGACGAGCGGGTACCCCTCGTCGGCCGCGAACGCCCGCAGGCCGGCGAGGTCGTCGATCCGCGCGGTGCGCGGGGTGGGCACCCCGGCCGCCGCGGCGGCGGTGACGGCCAGGTACTTGTCCATCATGGTCCGTGCCGTCGCCAGGGTCGGCGCGGTGACCAGGATGCCGGCGTCCTCGAACGCCTTCCGGTGGCTCGCCAGCGCCACCACCTCGGAGTCACCGGTGGGGATCACCGCTTCGGCGCCGATCCGCCGGGCGAGGCCGAGCATGGCGTCGGCGAACCGGTCGGGCAGCGGGTCAGTGCCCTCGGCCATGAGGTGTTCGGCGGTGGGACGCGGGGCCGGCACCTGGTGCGCGGCGGTGATCAGCCGGGAGACGGCCACGTCTCCGGCACGGTCGGAGTGCGCGATGTGGACCTGCGCGCCGGAGTCCACCAGCGTGCGGGCGAGGGGGTAGGCGCTCTCGTACGTGCCGTTGGCGATGAGCACCCGTCGGGGGCGGCTGGTGGAGGAGGGGTCGTGCATCACGTGGTGACTCCCGTCGGCGTGGTCAGAAGGACGCGAAGGTGACGCCGGCATCGGCGGCGCGCTGCCGCACCTGGTGCGGGTAGCTCTCCGGGTAGCGGATGTCCAGGACCTGGCCGTGCCGCTCGTAGAAGACCTGCTTGCCGTCCTCCACCTGGACCCGCTTGGCGGTGAGGTGCGAGAGGAAGCGGTTGTTCTCGTACGCGTCGTGCCGGCCGGCACTGAAGAACAGCCCCAGCTTGGTGGGCGCGTCGCCGTCCTCGGGGCCGGCGGCGGGAGTGCTGGCGTGCATGAGCCGGGCGTGCCAGAGGACCAGGTCGCCGGCCTTGCTGTCGACCCGGACCGGGGGCCGCCCGCCGGGCGGGTTGGCCAGGGCCGAGTCGAAGTCCGGGCGGGCCCGGCCGTAACCGTCGATCGAGGCGAGGTGGGAGCCGGGCAGCACGTCGATCCCGCCGCCGGTCCGCTCGTCGTTGTCCTGGAGGTAGATCGCGCCCTGGAGGTGCGCGAAGCCCGGGTCCCAGACGTACTCCTTGCCGGGTCCTGCGAAGGCCTCGTCGATGTGCCAGCCGATGTAGAGGCTCTTGCGGATCGTCAGGTTCGGGTAGAACGCCACCCGCGGGCCGAGGACCCGCGTCAGCGCGGCGGTGATCTCGTCGCGGAGCAGCACGTCGGTCAGCTCGGGGGTGGCCAGGAACGTACGGGGCAGCATCTCCTGCTTGCCCTCGCCGGTCAGCAGCCGGCCGCAGAGCTCCCGCAGCCCGGCCACGGTCTCGCGGTCGAGGACGCCGGGCAGGATGGCGTAGCCGTCCCGGGCGAACGACTCGGTGAGGGGGGCGTGTGCGGTCAGTTCCGCCATGGTGGTCGTGTCTCCTGTTCTGATGGTGGTTCCGGCGCGGTGAACCCGTGCGGCCACGGCGCCGATTCGCCGGACAAGGCCCTAGGCGCGGGCCGTCTCCGCCGTCGGGCGTCCGGCGCCGTCTTCGATGCGGATGGTGAACCTCCGGCGGATCCGGTCGAGCAGACCGGGGATCTCGTCCGCCCGGTCGGCGCGGCCGACGATCAGGCCCGCCATGGAGGTCGAGTAGAGCGTTCCGGTGACGGTGTCCCCGGGGGCCACGGCCATCTCGACGTGCAGCACGCCGGGGAGGTCGCGGAAGTCGTCGGCGGTGGACACCTCGGCCACCGTTCCGTGCCGTACGGGCAGCACGCACCAGTAGTGGACGCCGTCGGCGACATCGACCCGGTGGTCGAGCGGCCGGCCGAGGGCGGAGGCGAGGAAGAGCCCGCGGGTGTCGATGCCGTACTTGTGGGCGAGCACGTGCGGCACCCCGCCACCGCCGGGCCGGCCGGCGATCTCGCCGACCAGGAACCGGCCGTCGGCGGTGCGCAGCACCTCCATGTGGGTCACGCCGTCGCGCAGCCCGACCGCCGCGACGGTCCGCTCGTTCAGCTCGCGGACCGCGGCCGCCTCCGGTGTCCCGTCCGCCACGGTGTGCGAGCCGAAGATCTCCCCCAGGGAGCGCAGCACCGGCTGGAAGTACCGGGAGACGGACGAGAAGACGATGCTTCCGCCCACCACCAGGGCGTCGCAGTGGTACTCGTCGGTGACGTCCAGGCACTCCTCCACGACGAACGGCCCGGGCGCCTGGGCCAGCGAGGCGAGCAGCGGCGCCCCGGTGAGCTCCGCCCGCTCGTCCACCCGGTGGGTGAAGGCGGTGCCGTTACCGAAGGCGGGTTTGACCACCGCCGGCAGACCGGTGGCGAGAGCGGCCCCGGGCAGTTCCGCGGCGGTCGGCGCGAGGGCGCCGGCCGCGACGGGGATGCCGTGCGCCCGCAGCCGGGCCTTCATTGCGTACTTGTTGCACAACAGGTTCGCGGTGTCGAAGGGCAGGCCGGGCAGCCCCAGGTACGAGCGGAGGTAGCCGCCCGTCGGCAGGGAGCGCTCGGACGGCGCGACGACGGCGTCGACCGGGCCGTGGGCGGCGATGATCCCGAGCGCGGCCGTGCGGACCTGCTTCAGGTCTCCGATGTCGTCGACGGTGGTGACGTGGTCGAGGTCGGGATAGAGGTGCCGGTGGCCGGGCTCGGTGATCGCCGAGATCCTCAGCGCCCGGTCCTGCCTGAGCAGTTCGACGGGTTCGGACTTTCCGCCGGTGACCACCAGTACGTGTTCGCGGGCCATCGTGAGGGCTGTCTCCTAATTCTGTGGGCTCGATGGGCGGGGGCGCAGTCAGCTCTGAGGGCTCAGGGCGGGCCGGACCGGGTGGAGGGCCACGCCGGCGAGGAAGTCCGCCCGGTACGGCGCCAGGTCCGGGGCGGGCGTGCCGCCCTCCGGGGTACCGCCGTCGGTCAGCACCAGCAGCCGCAGCGGCGCCGTCACGTCCGTACCGGAGTACGCCAGCAGCAGCGACGGATGGGACAGCCCCCGCAGTCCGAGGAGCAGGTCCGCCTCGTCCCCGCCGACGGCCGGGTCGACCAGGTGCGAGGCCACCGGGGTGAAGCCCGACCGAGCCTTGAACCGGAACAGGCCCGTGCCGGCCACGTGCCCGTACAGCGACGGGTCGTTGCCCAGCGACATCACGGTCAGGCCCCGCTCCCGCGCCGCCCGCATCGCCGCCAGGTAGAGGGCGCGCTGCAACCGGGCCTCGCGTTCGAGGGGAGCGGCCGCCGCGAAACGCAGCTGCAGCACCGCGTCCTCGGGGCGCAGCAGGCACAGACAGCCGGCCACCATGTCGTCGCCCCGGTAGGCGTACACGGCGACGTAATCCGCGCCCCCCTGCCACAGCCGCTCCTGCTGGTGCCGCGCGTAGGCGACGCCGTGCGGCATGGTCGCGATCTGCGCGTCGTACACCGCAAGGAACGCGTCCAGTTCGGGTGCGGTCAGACCGTCCCGGACGACCACCGAGATGTCCCCGCCCTCGGCGAACCGCCGGCCGAGACGGAAGTTGCGGCGCTCCGTGGCAGGCAGCCCCGCCAGGTACGCCTCTTCGGAGGCCCCCAGCGGCGCCCGCCAGTTCACCCAGCCGGGTTTCACCACGAAGCCGGCCCGTTCCAGCTCCGGCCAGTGGACCGGGTCCGGCCGTCTGACCCGGACCACGTCCGCGGCGGGCGGGTCAGCCCGCCAGTCGCGGGCGAGGGCCTCGCCGGCGTCGACCATCGCGATCCGCAGACCGTTCTTGTCCTCGATGTTCACGCGCGCTGCTCCTCGCTCCGCAGGACGGGGGGTTCCGAGGCCGTGGAGGTGTCCGGCCGGACGGCGGCCCAGACCGCGAAGGCAGCGGCCGCGCCGATCACTGCGGGAGCCAGCCGCAGTAGTTGCTCCGAGAGGCTCACCGACCAGCCGAGCACCACCGAGGACAGCACCGTGGCCCCCACGATGAACGCCCGCATGATCGAGTTGACCCGGCCGACCAGCGCGTTCGGGATCGCCCGGAACCGGTACTCGTTGGTCGTCACGTTTATGCCGCCCTCACCGGCCATCAGGACGAAGAAACCGACGACCGTCAGCGCGGGCCAGGGCGGCAGCAGCAGGGCGCAGGCCACCGCGCACACCCCGAACCAGCAGCCGACCCGCCGCGTCGTGGATCCCTTGGCGAGCACCCTCGGGCCGAGCCAGGCGCCGAGCGCGCTGCCCGCCGCGCCAGCCGCCAGTACCAGTCCCGCCTGGCCGGACGACCAGTGCCAGGCGTCCTTGGCGAGGACCACCACGATCGCCGGCATGCTGCCCGCACCGAGGTTGTAGAGCGCCAGGACGACGGTGAGCCGCACCACGCCGGGAAGCCGCCGGAAGCCCCGGAAGCCCTCCGACAGCATGCTCAGGAAGCCGGCGGACGCTGGTGCCGCCGGCTGCACCGGCAGGGTGAGGGCGACCGCGGCCGTGGCCAGGAAGGTGATCGCGTCGAACCAGAGCGCCCACGACGGCCCCACCGTGGCGAGGACACCGCCGGCGATCGCCGGCCCGACGCACCGCGCCACCGACGTGACCGAGGCGTACCGGCTGTATGCCTCCGCCAGCCGGTCCGGCGGCGATAGCGCGGGCACCAGACTGAAGTCGCTCGTCAGGTTGGACACCACGCTCGCGCAGCCAACCACCAGCAACAGCACCAGCGTCCAGGCGATCTGTTGGCCCATCAGGAGGAGGGGGACCAGGGCCACCGCGACACCCTGGACCAGCTCGGAGACCATGAACACCCGGCGGCGCTCGTACCGATCGATCAGCCCGCCGAGCAGCGGCGAGATGATGTACGGCAGGTTCTGCACCCCTAGACTCAGCGCGGCCAGGAGCGGCGAGCCCGTGTGGGCCAGCAGCGTCCACGGCATGGCCAGGTGGAGGAAGGTGTTGCCGAGTTTGGAGACGGCGGCGGCGCTGGTGAGCAGCCAGAACCTGTGCATGGTGGTGGCCGTCGGCGGCGCGGCGGCGGCGGACTGTGACGACGGTGGGAGGCCGTCCACGGGACTCCTCTCGGAGCGGGCGGCGCGGAGTTCCGGCCGGTGAGCGGGACTCCGGGCGGCGCGGGAGGAGCCCGCACCGCCCGGCGGATCAGTGAGCCGCGGCGTACAGCTTGTCGAGCGGGTGCTCACGGCTGATCAGGGGGAAGGCGACGGGGCCGCCGGAGAGCTCCGACTGATAGGCCGCGTGGATCATCTCCAGCGCGGCCAGGCCGTCCTCGCCGCTGCAGGCCGGCGCCCGGCCATCGAGCACCGCGTCGATGAAGTCGGCCGCCGCGAGCTGGTGGTAGCGCCCGTAGAACGGGATCTCCTCGGTCTCCAGACGCTCCCAGTCGGGGCCGCCAGGGATCACCTCGGGCAGCGGGTAGTACCAGAGCGAGTGGTCGGCGTAGGGGGCGCGGATCGTCAGGATGCCCTTGGTGCCGCGGATCTCCAGCCGGTACGGTTGGAGCGGGCGCTCCTCGATGCCGACCCGCCAGGACTCGATGGTGCCGGTGATCCGGCCGCCGAACTCGTACGAGGCGTGGATGGCGTCCCCCGCGACCAGGCCGGCCGCCTCCGGGCCGGGCTCGACGTGCTCGGGGGCCAGGGGCCGTCCGCCGGCCGACACGCGGGCGAAGCAGTTGACCGGGTCGCCCGCCAGCCGGCGCAGCATGTCGGCGAAGTGCACACCCAGGATCAGGAAGTCCTGGCCGCCGCCGCGGTGGTCCCACTTGCAGACGGCGCGGTACTGGACCACGTCGCCGATCAGGCCCGACTCGAGCAGCTCCCGCACCTGACGGTGGCGCGGCTCGTGGACGAAGGGCAGCGCGTTGCCGAGCCGCAGTCCGGCCCGCCGCGCCGCCTCCACCATGGTGTCGGCCTGCGCCAGGCTCTGCGCGAGGGGCTTCTCGCAGTAGACGTGGGCCCCGGCGGCGAGGGAGTCCAGGACGAGTTCCTGGTGGCAGTCGAGGTGCCGGGGGGCGACCACGACGATGTCGGGCCGTTCCTCCTCCAGCATCCGGCGGTGGTCGGCGTAGTGCTGGGGAGCGCCGAGCTCCGCCGCCTTGTCGCGGCCGGCCGCCTCGTCGGTGTCGGCGACCGCGACGATCCGCACGCGGGGATCCGCGGCGAACGCCCGGTCCAGCTGGTGGCCGTAGTTGCCCCCGCCGGTGCGGCCGATCACGGCCACGCGAAGTCCGGTCACGTCACACCTCCCACGAACCGGGCTCGATCGCCTGCAGACCGGCGATCTCCTTGAGCAGCGACTCCTCCAGCGGCGGCTTCGCGGCCCACTCGACGTTCTGCTCCAGCTCCCGCACGGTGCGCGGCCCGACCATGACCGTGTGCACCCGGGACTGGGAGAGCAGCCAGCGCAGCCCGAGTTCCGGCATGGAAAGACCGGCCTCGGCGGCGATCCGCTCCGCCTCCTCGATCCGCCGCACGATCCCCGGCGGGACCGAGGCCCGACGCTCGGCCCGGAGCCGCGCGGCCTGCTCGGCACCGCCGCCGAGGAGGAGGCCCTGGCGGTATGGGGCGCCGATCGCGACGCCCATGTCCTGGGCCTCGGCGTGCGGGAGGATCTCGTCCACCGACTCCTGCCAGACCAGGTTGCAGTAGTGCACGTAGAGGATCGAGTCGAACCGGCCGGTGTCGCAGAGCCTCCTGGTCTCCTCCGGCTTGCGGGCGGACAGCCCGACGCCGCCGATCCGGCCCTCTGCCTTCAGCTCGTCCACGAGCTCCATCACCGGACCGCGGGCGGCGGTCAGGTCGTCCCACCACTCGGCCCAGTCGCTCTCGTGCAGCAGCAGCATGTCGAGCCGGTCGCGGCCGAGCAGACGCATGCTGTGGTCGAACTGGGCGCGGATCAGCTCCTTCGAGCGGTAGCAGGCGTCCCCGTGGCGGGCGAGGATGCTCTTCTCGAACCGGCCGACTTTGTTGATGAGGAACACCTCGTCCTCGATCGGACGCAGCGCCTCGCCGACGATGAACTCGGCCTCGCCGAGTCCGTACAGCGGGGCCGTGTCGATCGCGGTGACACCGAGCCGGACCGCCTCGCGGACCATCGTCACGGCCTCCTCGTGCGGCACCGAACGGTCCGAGGTCAGGTGGTACGTGCCCAGGCCGATCCGGCTGACGTCGGTTCCGGCCCGCCCGAACCTGCTCTTGGGCAGGGTGGTTGCGCTCACGTGTTCATCTCCGTAGTCATCGTGGTGGGCGAGGCCAGGGACGAGCCGCCGTCGACCCGGATCACCTGGCCCGTCAGATAGCCGGCCGAAGCGCCGCAGAGGTGGGCGATCAGCGAGGCGACGTCGTCCGGCTCGCCGACCCGGCGCAGCGGCACGGCGGCCGCCTGTCGGCCGAGCGACTCCGGCGTCCGGCGACCGCCCCGCAGGGCGCGCGGGGTGGCCACCTGGCTCGGTGCGACGGCGTTGGCGGTGATCCCGTACGGCCCCAGCTCCAGCGCCAGTTGGGCGACGAGACCGTGCAGGGCGGCCTTGGCGGCGGCGTACGAGGCGCTGCGGCCGAAGGTGCCGCGGAAGGCCGCGCTGGAGGAGACCAGGACGATCCGGCCGGTGCCCCGCTCGATCATGCCGGGGGCGACGAGAGACACGCCGTTCAGCGCGCCTCCGAGGATCGGTTCCAGGTCGCCGCGCCACTCCTCGGGGGACAGCAGATGGACCGGCCTGTGCGGCAGCGAGGGCGCGGCGTTGTGGACGAGGACGTCCACCGGCCGGCCGGCCAGCGCGGCCTGCAGCCCTTCGCGGTCGGTGACGTCCGCGACGGCCGGTTCGGCGTGCCCGCCGGCCGCCCGGATGTCGGCCGCCAGCCGCTCCAGGGCGGCCAGACGGCGCGGTGTGCCGTTCAGCAGGACATGGTGCGTCCGGGCGAGGCGGTGTGCGACGGCGCTGCCGATCCCGCCGCCGCCGGCGCCGGTGACGAGCGCGAACGAGGGGCCCCGGTTGTCCGCTGGGGGGCCGACCGGGTCACTCGAAGACATACCCGCGCTGCTTCAGCTCGTCGACGACGTCGAAGGGCTCGTAGCCGGTCCAGGAGCCGCGCACCTCGCGCTCGGCCGCCAGCTTCGCCGCCACCTCGTGCCGGATCTCCGGGGCCAGGGCGCGGGGCACGACGACCACGCCGTCGTCGTCGCCGAGGATCAGGTCGCCCGGCTCGACCAGGACGCCGCCGCAGATCACGGGGACGTTGACGGCGCCCTCCTCGGCCTCCATCGGGTAGTGGTAGTTGCGCGGGGTGGTGCCGAGGCAGAACGTCGGGAAGCCCAGGTCCCGCAGTCCCGCCGCGTCGCGGACCGCGCCGTCCACCACCGCTCCGGCCATGGACTTCATGGTCATCCGCTTGGCGGTGCCGTCGCCGAAGCAGGCGCGGTCGCGGATGCCGCCGGCGGCCACGACCAGGACGTCGCCCGGTTCGGCCAGGTCGATGGCCATCCGGCGGATCGACAGGTCGGCGCCGAAGCAGGTCACGGCGGGGCCGCAGACCTTGGTGCCGGGGGCCAGCGGCGCCAGGTCGACGCTCATGGCGCCGCTCTTGCGCATCGAGTCGAGGACGATGCCGGTGTAGTAGGAGGCGAAGGCGGTGACGACCTCGGGGGCCGGCCGCTCGACGCGCTGGACGATCCGGCCTGCGGCGAGTTGGTAAGGGCTGCTCATACTGTGTGGTCTCCGTGTTCGGGTGCCGGCCGTGACCCGCGGGACCGGCAACGGGCCACGGGACACGGTCGGACGGGTCGGTCGGCCGCCGGGTTCGACCGGACGGGGTCCGGCCTTGGGGGCCGCGAGGTCACCAGCCGGTGCGGGGGAAGTGGATGCTCTTGGGCGCCATGAACTCCTCGACGCCCCGGCGGCCCCCCTCGCTGCCGAAGCCGGAGGCACGACGGCCCCCGGACGCCAGGGGGATGGCGTCGATGCGGTGGTACGAGTTGAGGTAGACGGTGCCGACGGTGAGCCGGTCCCAGATGCGCTCGGCCCGCTCGACGTCGCCGGTCCACAGGCCGGCCGCCAGGCCGTAGTCGCTGTCGTCGACGGCGGCGACCAGCTCGTCCTCGTCGTCGAACGGGACCACCACCGCCACCGGGGTGAAGAGTTCGCGCCGGGCGAGCGGGACGTCCGCCGCGTGCTCGGCGGCGATCAGGGCGGGCGCGCGGTAGCTGCCGGTCCGGCCGGCCACCTCGACGCGTTCGCCGCCGGTCACCGTGACGCCGGCCCGCAGCCGGCTCCCGGCGAGGACGGTGTCCATGGTGTCGGCCAGCTCCGCGTGGCGCAGCGCGCCGATCTCGGGGCCGGAGGTGTACGGGTCGCCGACGCGCAGGTTCTTCACCCCGCGGGACAGCCGCTCGACGACCTCGTCGTACACCCGGCGCTGGATCAGGATCCGGGTGGCCGCGGTGCACACGGCTCCCTGGTTGCGGGTGAAGCCCGCGACCAGGCCGTCCACCACCCGGTCCATCGGGGCGTCGGCGAACACCGCGTTGGCGCTCTTGCCGCCCAGTTCCAGGACGACCTTCTTGAGACCGTCCGAGGCGGCCGCCATGATGTCCCGGCCGGCCGCGTCGCCGCCCGTGAAGGAGACGACGCGGACCTCGGGACGGGCCAGCAGCGACCGGGCCGTGTCCGCCCCGCCGTGCAGGACGGAGAGCACCCCGCGAGGAAGCCCCGCGGCGTACAAGGCGTCCGCGAGCCCCTGGACCGCCGCGGCGGCCAGGGGGGACGGCTTGAGGACGGCGGTGCAGCCGGCCGCGAGCGCGGCGCCCACCTTGTGGGCCGCCAGTTGCAGCGGGACGTTCCAGGCGCTGATGAGGGCCGCGACGCCGAGCGGCTCGGCGACCTCGACGCCCCACACCCGGGACGAGGCGCGGTTGACGACCCGGCCGGACTCCGCCAGGTCCACCTGCGCGTACTGGTCGAGGATCCGGGCGGCGCCGTCGACCTCGCCGATCGCCAGGTCGGTCACCCGGCCGGTCTCCCGGACGAGCGCGGCGCCGAGTTCCCTGCGGCGTTCGCGCAGCCGGGCGGCCGCGCCGCGAAGCACGGCCGACCGTTCCGACTGCGTCGAGCGCCGCCAGGAGCGGAAGGCTTCGGCCGCCAGGCCGACCGCCCGGTCGATGTCGGCGTCCGTCGCCTCGGGCACTTCGTAGAGCGGGCAGGCGTCGGGGGCGTCCAGGACCTCACGGTGTCCGGTGCCCTCGGCGGGCTGTCCGCCGATGTCGTGTCGGAGACGCACGTCATGTCCTTTCCTGTAGCGACGGGCGGAATGACGGGTGCGGAACGCCTCTGTTCCGCGCGGGCCGGCTCAGCCCCAGCCGAGGTCGTCGTCGGACGACGCGGGCGACACGGTGTCGGACGTGCCGGGCGACGCCGTGGCGGACGCGGCCGCCGGGAGGCCCGACGGGGCCGCGAGCGCGGCGGTGGGAAGGGCCAGCGTGAACAGCAGGGCGGTGAGCTTGGCGGCGGCGGAAAGGCGCTTCATGTGCATTGTGTGTTCTTTCTGTACGGGCTCGGTGCGGCGAATCCGGACTGTGTGAGAACTCTGCACGGCGGATCGGGAGACCTGAATATGCTTCAGGTGTCGTAGGTGCGACTGGCGCAACTACGTGGGGAGGGAAACTACCCATTCGGGATTTTCCGGCCCACTACGGCGGAGGCCGGCCCACGGGTGTGGGCCGGCCTCCGCACGGCGAGCGCGGGCGAATTCTCCCGCCTGTGTGAATTCAGGCCCCCTCAGGGGCCGGGCGACGCGGATTCCGGCAGCGCCGGCGGCTACGTCGCCCGCCCCGCGTGCGCCTGCCGCTCCGGCAGCGCCGGCGGCTACGTCTGCTCCAGCTGTTCGGCCTTGTGCAGCAGGTAACCGGCGTGGGCCCGGCTCCTGGCGCCGATCCGCCGCATCACCTCCGAGAGGTGGCGCTGAAAGGTCCGCAGAGAGATGCCCAGGCGCCTGGCGATGACCCGGTCCTCGTACCCCTCCACCAGCAGACGGATCAGCGCCTGCTTCACCTCGTCCGAGGACTTGACGACGTTGTCGCGCTCGTAGGCGGTGGGGAATTCGGTGGCCTCCGCCCAGGCACGCTCGAACGACTGCACCGCGAAGTCCACGATGCTCGGCTCGCGCACCACGAGCGCGCCCTGAGGATGGTTGCGCAGGGTGAGCACGGCGGTCTCCCGGTCGAAGACGATGAGCCGCATGAAGGCGTCGCTGACCGTGCGGACCTCGGCGCCGTGTTCGGCCAGCATCCGCACGTGCTCGATGGTGGGCCGGCTGAACTGGGCGGCGTGCTGGTACAGCGTGCGCATCCGCACCCCGCGGTCGAGCAGGGTGAGCGTGCGCTCCACGGCCTCGTCCAGCTCGGACTCGGGCCGGGCGCCGCCCGGCTGCGAGGTGAGGACCTCGACGGCGGCCCTGGCGGACAGCTCCGTGATGATCTGACGCACCGCCGCCAACTCGGTGACGTACTGCATACGCTGGGTCTCGAAGCTGCCCAGGGTGTTGTTCTCGTACACGGTCATCAGGGTGGTCAGCTCGGAGTAGACCCGGCTGATCTCCTGCTGCCGGTCGTGCAGTTCACGCATCGCGGGAATCAGGACCTGGGCGCCGGCAGTGGCGGGCGGCACCGCCACCAGCCGGTCGGCGCACTCCACCGTGGCCCGCAGCAGCCGCAGGTCCAGCAACTGGGCGACGGCCGCTCTGGCCTCGTGCTCGGCGCCCCCGGCCACCATCACGAGTTCGTCGACCGAGACCGACTCCCGACCGACGGCGTACGCGTAGAGGGCGGTGCCGACGGCCCCCTCCTGCCTGCCGGCGACGGGTTCGGTTCCCTCCCCCTTGTCCTGGTTCTTACCCCTCGCGGTTGCGCCAGGCATGAATACGACCCCCTATTTCTATTCTGCACCGCCCTGGGTTTTGGCAGGCTTCAGCGCAGTACTTGCAACGGGTGCCTTCCGGCCGACCGACCGGAAGGAACCTGCTTTGCCTGTCAACCTAACTTGGCCTCCCGCCCCGCCTTCACTCCCTTTTCTGTGACCTGGCGCACAAGGGCGGCCGGATTCACAGCCGCGCCGCAATTCGGCGCTATGCCGCCGGGAGGGCACGTGACCACGGTCGATCTGGCGCCGGCGGACTCGCTGGCCATCGCCGACGCCGGCCTGGTCGCCGCACACGGCGGCCGGCTGGTCCGGGAGACGCTGCGCGGCGGCCCCGCGGCCGACCTGCTGGCCCGGGCGCACCGGGTCCACGTGGTGGCCGTCGGCAAGGCCGCCGTGGAGATGGGCACGGCCGTACGGTCCGCCGCCGGGCCCGCCTTCCGGTCCGGGGTCGCGGTGCCGGCGGCACCCGCCGGCCCGGTCGCCGGCTTCACCGTGGTCCGCGGCGACCACCCCGTGCCCGGCCCGAACAGCGTGCGGGCCGGTCGAACCGTCGAGGAGTACCTGAGCGCCCGGCGGTTCGACGAGCGCGACCTGGTCGTCCTCGCCGTCTCCGGCGGGGGATCGGCACTGGTGAGCCGGCCGTCGTCCCCGATGGAGCTGGAGGACCTCCGGCTGCTGACCGCCGCCCTGCTCCGGACCGGCATCGACGTCACCCGCATCAACGAACTGCGCAAGGCGGTCTCCGGCATCCACGCCGGCGCCCTGTTGCCCCTGGCCGGCCGGGCCCGGCTGCTGGGCCTGGTGCTCTCCGACAACGTGCAGCAGGGAGCCCGCGCGGTGGCCTCGGGACTCTCGTACCCGGGCTCCGTGGACTTCGCCCGCGCCGCCGAGGTCCTCACCGAAGCGGCCCCGCTCCTGCCGGCCCCGGTCGTCGCACGGATCCGTACCGCCCTGACACAGCGGGCGGCGACGGCATCCGGCACCCCCTCGATCCTCAACCTCGAGATCGGCAGCCCGCGGACCGCGCTCGACGCCGCCCTGGCGGCCGCCCGGGCCCGGGGCCACCGCACCTTCGGCTTCGGCGACACCGTCCAGGGCGAGGCCCGCGAGGTGGCCCGACGGATCGGGGCGGCGGCCCGCCGGATCGCCGAGCGGACGCCCGGCCCGGTCTGCCTGGTCGGCGCCGGAGAGGTCACCGTCTCGGTCCGCGGCCCCGGCCGGGGCGGACGGTGCCAGGAGCTCGCCTGGGCGATGCTGCCGGAACTCGCCGGACTCCCCGGCGCCTCCTTCACCGCCCTCGCCACGGACGGCCAGGACTTCCTGCCCGGCGTAATGGGCGCCCGGGTCACCGGAGAGTCCCTCGGCCTGGCCGCCGGCCTGGGCCTCGACTGGCGCGCCCTCCTCGACCGCAACGACACCCACACCGCCCTCTCCGCCATCGGCGCCTGCCTGCCCGGCCGGCCCACCGGCACCAACGTCTGCGACATCTACGCGCTCTCCTGGGGCGACGTGGCGGTGCCCCGGTGAACGCCCCGCTCCTCCTGACGGACCGTGACGTCCTGTCCACCGCTCCCCAGCCGGCCGTCGACGCGATGCACGAAGCCCTGACCGCCCATGGCGACGGCCGCCTGCACGCACCACCACGAGCACGACTGTCGCTGGCCGACGGGGACCTGGTGGTCACCGCGGGCCGGCTCGCCGGCTCCGTCCACGGCTGCCGCGTCTACGACACGTTCGCCGACGGCGACCAGTTGACGGCCGTCTGGGACGGCGGCCGACTCGCCACCCTGGTGCACGGCCGAGCACTCGGTCCCCTGCGCACCGGCGCCATCGGTGCCGTCGCCGCCCGCGCCCTCGCCCGACCGGACAGCTCCGTCCTCGGCGTGATCGGGACCGGCGAGCAGGCATGGGCCCAGGTGCGCTGCCTCGCCGCCGTACTGCCGCTGCGCTCGGTTCTCGTCCACAGCCGAACCCCGGCCACCCGGGAGGCGTTCGCGGCCCGCGCCACCCGGGAACTGGGCCTGACGGCCACGGCGGTGCCCGACGCCAGGGCCGCCGTCGAGCCCTGTGACGTGCTCGTGGTGGCCACCTCCAGCACCACGCCCGTCCTCGACGACGCCTGGGTGCGCCCCGGCACGCACGTCAACGCCGTCGGTCCCAAGGGCCCGGGACGTGCCGAGCTTCCCCGCGCGCTGTTCGAGCGGGCCGCGCCGCTCGTGACCGACGCCCCGGAGCAGGCCCGCGACTACCCGGGCGGCCTGGTGGTCCCGCCGGACCGGCTCCTCGGCCTGGGGCACGTGCTGGCCGGCCGCGCCGCGGGCCGTACGACCCCCCGGCAGCTCAGCGTGTTCTGCTCGCTCGGCCTGGCCGGCACCGAGGTGCTGCTCGCCCGCGCCATCGCAGCGGCGGCCTCGGCAGCAGCGCCGCCACCGGTGGCGGGAACGTCCGCCGCCGCGTCCTCGCCGGTGGCCGGAACGTCCGCCCCCGCACCCCTCTCCTCCCTCCGGAGTCCGGAATGACCGTCCCTCTCTTGCCCGCCTCTCCCGATCGCCCCCTGCTGGCCGGCTGCCGCCGGGCGCCCGTCGAGGAGTACGACACCGCCCTGCTCGACCTGGACGGCGTGGTCTACGCCGGACCCGAGGCCGTACCCCACGCCGTCGACGCGCTGCACCGGGCCGACCGGGCCGGCATGCGCCTGGCCTACGTCACCAACAACGCCTCCCGCACCCCCGAGGACGTCGCCGGCCACCTCACCCGGCTCGGTGTGCCGACGGGCCCCGACGCCGTGGTCACCTCCGCCCAGGCGGCGGCCCGGCTGGTCGCCGAACAGGTACCCGCCGGGGCGGCCGTCCTGGTCGTGGGGGGCAAGGGACTCCACGAAGCGCTGCGGGAGCACGGCCTCCGGCCGGTCGGCTCGCTCGCCGACGAACCGGTCGCGGTGGTCCAGGGGTTCGACCCGGGCGTCGGCTGGCCGGAACTCGCCGAAGCCTCCTACGCCGTGGTGGCCGGACTGCCCTGGATCGCCTCCAACACCGACCTCAGCCTGCCCACGGACCGCGGGCGGGCGCCCGGCAACGGTGCCCTGGTCGGCGCGGTGCGCGCCGCGACCGGCGCGGAGCCGCAGGTCGCCGGAAAGCCGATGCCCGTGATGCACCGCGAGTCGATGCTCCGCACGGCCGCCCGCCGCCCGCTGGTGGTCGGGGACCGGCTCGACACCGACATCGCGGGTGCCGTCAACGGGGGCGTGGACAGCCTGCTGGTTCTCACCGGCGTCACCACGGCCGGACAGCTGCTCGCCGCCGGCCCGCAGGAGCGCCCCACTCATGTCGCCGCCGATCTGCGGGGCCTGCTCACCCCTCATCCGGCGGTAACGCCCGGGCCCGGCCACGCCTTCCACTGCGGCGGCTGGCTGGCCCGTACCGCAGACGGGCGCCTGCTGCTGGAGGGCGAGGGCCCCGACCCGGTGGACGCGCTGCGCGCACTGTGCGCGGCGGCCTGGACGGCCGGGGACCGCATCGGCACGACACCCGTGCTCGACCCGGCAGGACCCGCCGGGACCGTGCTCGGCGCCCTGCACGCCACGCCCTAGTACGCCAGGGCCCCCGACTTTCGACCGCCGCACCCGCCCACCGGCGACCGGCGGTCGCACCACCACATGTTGAACACCCATCAGCGCATGCGAGGAGCAACACCATGGCAGATGTCAACCCGGGACTCGCGGGCGTCGTAGCCTTCGACACCCAGATCGCCGAGCCGGACCGCGACGGCGGCGTCCTCCGCTACCGCGGCATCGACGTCGAGGACCTCGTCGGCCAGGTCTCCTACGGCGACATCTGGGGCCTGCTGGTCGACGGCGACTTCGACCACGACCTGCCGTCCGCCGAGCCGTTCCCCATCCCCGTGCACTCCGGCAACCTCCGGGCCGACGTCCAGGCCGCCATCGCCACGATGACCCCTTACTGGGGCACCCAGCAGCTGATCGACATCGACGACGCCCAGGCCCGTGAAGACCTGGCCCGGACCTCGGTAATGATCCTCTCCTTCGTCGCCCAGGCGGCCCGCGGCCTGGGGCGGCCCGCCGTGTCGCAGCGCGAGATCGACCGGTCGGAGAACATCGTCGAGCGGTTCATGATCCGCTGGCGCGGTGAGCCGGACCCGCGCCACGTCAAGGCCGTCGACACGTACTGGATGTCCGCCGCCGAGCACGGCATGAACGCCTCCACCTTCACCGCCCGTGTGGTGGCCAGCACCGGCGCCGACGTCCCGGCCTCCCTCTCCGCCGCCATCGGCGCGATGTCCGGGCCGCTGCATGGCGGGGCCCCCTCCCGGGTGCTCCACATGCTGGACGAGGTCGAGTCGGCGGGCGACGCCCGACGCTACGTCAAGGACCTGCTCGACAGCGGCCGGCGCCTGATGGGCTTCGGTCACCCGGTGTACCGCGCCGAGGACCCGCGCGCCCGGCTCCTGCGCCGCACCGCGAAGGAGCTCGACGCGCCGCGCTACGAGGCCGCCGCCGCCCTGGAGGCCGCCGCCCTGGCCGAGCTCCAGGAGCGCAAGCCGGACCGTGTGCTCGCCACCAACGTCGAGTTCTGGGCGGCGGTCGTCCTCGACTTCGCCGAGATCCCCGCCGAACTGTTCACCCCGATGTTCACCTGTGCCCGCACCGCCGGCTGGAGCGCGCACATCCTGGAGCAGAAGCGGCTCGGCAAGATCATCCGCCCCTCCGCCGCCTACGTGGGCGACATCGGTGTCGAGCCCGCGCAGCTCTCGGGCTGGGACCTGGCGCTCAAGCGCCAGGACAACCGCATCTTCCGCGGCTGACCCCACGGGGCGGTCCTCAGGACCGCCCCTACGAGGCGGCCGCGGCGGGCAGCCACTCCAGGTACTGACCGTGCGGCCCGGTGCGGGCGAGCGGCCGCTCGTTCAGCGCGAGGGTGAACAGCAGGCGGTCGGGCCGAGGTCCTGGCGGCAGTCGGCGGTCCACGGCGGGGAGGATGCCCGGGGCCTCGTTGGAGATCCAGGGACAGCCGAGCTCCCGCATGGTGGCGGCGAAGGCCTCGCGCTCCCCGTCCGGCAGGTAAGCGAGGACCGCGCTGTGGAGGACGACGGGTGTGGCTCCCGCAGGGGCGGCGGCGACCAGGTCGCGGATGGTCTCGTTGAGGTCGCCGCGGACCAGCGTCGGGGGCTCGGCACGCGCGATCCGCATGGCGTCCCGGAGCCGGCCCAGGCGCTGGTGCTGCTCGGGCCAGACCAGGCACTCCAGCCAGCGCGCGTCCTGGGGGTCGGCCACGTCGAGCGGGTTGAGGTCGACGCCCGCCCGCCACACGACCTCCGGCAGCCGGTCTGGCAGCGGAGCGGCGCCGGTGGTGTCGCAGTCCAGGACGACCGCGCTGCCCGAGGGGCCGAACTCGGCGCCGCCGTCGTAGCGGTAGTGGTAGCGGTCGGGGTAGAGGCAGAGCCCTGCCGAGGCGCCGACCTCGATGAGCGCGAGCGGCCCGGGCAGCCGGGCGAGCACGGGAAGCAGGACGGAACACCGGCCCGGCTCGTTGGTCTGGGTCCGCCGCTCCAGCATCGTGGCGCGCACCCGGTCCCAGTGGGCGAGGACCCACGCCCGGAAGGCGGCTGGGTCATCGACCGGCCCACCCAGAAAACGCACCGCGGCCAGCAACAGATTGGGCTGCCTCCTGGCAGGCGGCAGTTGGTCGATCAGCACCAGCAGGTCCGGAGCACCGGCGATCGCGTCGGTCAGCCGCTCGTACGTCGGGGAATGCCCCCGCGCCTCCATCGCCGCGAACCTCCGGTACCGCTCCGCCGTGTCCATCACATGCCTCCTCGCCGCCCGAACGGCAGCTTAACGAGCTCGTGCACGGTAAGCGATGAGACGTCGGGCACGGATGGTCGATCATGGTGGGGTGGTGGGGACCGTGACTCGTGCAGCGATCGTTAGCAGCCGTCGGATCACGGGCCTGTCGGCCGGTGTGATCGCTGAACTCGTCGCGGGGCTGAGCTCGTTATGGCATGAGCGTCAACAGGCAGAGCCGGCCTCCCGGCCGCGGCAGCGGCGTGGGGGAGCCGGCGCGAAGCACCGGCTGGTGTTCGTCGACCGGCTCCTGGCCACGCTCGTCCATCTCCGTCACGGGGTCACCCATGACGTGCCGGCCTGCTGGTTCGGCGTGGACCGCTCCACCATCACCCGGGTCATCGGCGAGGTGCGGCCTCTGCTCGCCGAGCGGGGGTGCACGATCGGCCCCGGCGTCCGGCTGCGGACCCTGGCCGAGGTCGTCGACCACCTCGGCGCCGGCGAACAGACCGGAATCATCGACGGCGCCGAGATCCGGGTCCGACGTCCGGCAGCCGGACGCAAGGACCGGGACACCTTCATCTCCGGGAAGAACAAGCAGAACGCCGCCACGTCCATGGTGGTCACGGACGGCGAGGGCCGCGTGCTGTGGTGCAGCCCGACCGAGCCCGGCAGCTGTGCGGACATCACCCACGCCCGTCAGTCAGGGCTGGTCGAGCTCCTGGACGGCGGCCCCGTAGTCGAGATTCTTGCCGATGCGGGCTACCAGGGTCTCGGCGCCCAGACCGGCGGGCGCGTGGTCACACCACCGCACCGCAAGTTCAAGAAGAACGCCCCGGACTGGTACGAGGAGATGTACGAGCGCCAGCGCAAGGCACACTCCTCACGCCGTATCCGGGTCGAGCACGGCATCGCCCATCTGAAGAACTGGCGGGCACTGGCCCGCCACCTCGGCCGCCGCGAGCACATCAGTGACACCGTCCAGGCCGTCGCCGGCCTGCTGTCACATCAGCAGACCGCGGACCTGAACCCACGACGGCAGAGGTCAGCACCAGGCCTGCCGGAGCCCTCGACGTCTCATCGCTTACCGTGCACGAGATCGTTAGGAGATTCAGACTGCCCCAGAGGCGAGCGACCTACTCCAGTTCCTCGTCCGCCGCCACCGCTCGCCGGCAAGGTCCAGGTCCCCAACCTGGAACTCGTCCTGTGCGAGTTCCACCGGCTCCAGGACCTGGTTGTCGTGCAGGTTCGCCGCCGAGATCGCAACAGAGAGATGGGCAGACCCGTCCGCTCGGTAATCAAGTGAATCTTCGAGCCGTACTTGCCCCGGTCCACAGGATTCGGACCTGTCAGGTCCCCCTTTTCAAGGCCCGCGTGTTCACCGAGTCGATCGCGCAGCGGGACCAGTCCACCTCGCCTCGGGCCCTGAGCTCGTCGAGGACCAGGCGGTAGAGCTTGTCCCCCCTCTGGCCTTCGTCCCCTCGGAGAAGCGCCGGTGGGCTGGCGCTCCCGAGGACCCGAACGACGCGGACGGCAACTGCTGCCACGTGCAGCCGGACGTGGCCACGAACACGATCGCGGCCAGCACCTCCCTGTCACCGTTCCGGCGCCGGCCACCACCCTGAGGTCGCGATGGAGCCTCCGGCACCACTCGCTGGAACAGCTCCCACAGCTCGTCCGGCACCAGCCGTTCAACGATCCCCACCAGAGTCCGCCGCCGACCGACCCTGCCAAATGAGATGACGTCTCAGGCACCCACGACGCGCGTTCGGACAACAACCGAGGACGAACCCGCCCCGGTCGGCAGCGGTACGAACCGTGGGGCACTCACCGAAGGCTGCGGCCGGGACGGACCGTCCACAGTACGCAGCACCCGATCACGCTCCTCGCCCGAGAGACGAGCCAGCAGGGCCACGACCCTGCCCAGCTCATCCTCGCCCGACGTCACCGATCACCAGCCAGATCGAGATCACGCTCGGACGCCTCGACAGGAGCCCGCTCCGGCTTCGGCCGGCGCCACGGATGAGCGATCGGCTGAGACACCCCACGCCACCACGCCTCCGCAGGCAGCTTCCCCGCCGGCTCGAACGGCTCACCAGGACGAGGAAACGCCACCGCCTGCCCGACCTCCTCCGCCGCGTCCTTCGTCCACTCCCCCGGCTCCGCCCACGCATGCGGAGCCAGGTTGAACGTGCCCCAGTGGATCGGCAGCATCACACCGGCCGGAGCACCTCCCTGCAGGTCAAGGTGTGCTTGTACCCCCTTCGCGGGCGACATGTGAATGTCTGGCCAGGCCCCCGGCATCGGCGTATAGTCCGTGTGGTTCTTGGGCCAGTACTCGCTGTAAGCACCGATCTGGATCATGGTCGCGTCGAACGGACCGTGCTCCCGACCGATGTCCCGGAAGCCGGGGAAATACCCCGTGTCACCGCTGTGGTAGATCCGGTGACCGGACGGTCCTTCGACGGCCCAGGACGCCCAGAGCGTGTGCTGCTGGTTGCGCAGCCCGCGGCCGCAGAAGTGGCGGGCCGGAGTGGCGGTCAGCCGCAGGCCGTCCACCTGCGTCGACTCGTGCCAGTCCAGTTCCCGCAGGCGGCTCTCGGCGACACCCCAGCGCTCCAGGTGCGCCCCCACGCCCAGCGGCACCGCGAAGAGCGTGTCCGTCGAGGTCAGGGCGCGGATCGCAGGCAGGTCGAGGTGGTCGTAGTGGTCGTGGGAGATGACGACCACGTCGACCGGGCCGAGCGCGGCCAGCGGCAGCGGCACGGCGTGGAGCCGCTTCGGCCCGGCGAACGCGAACGGTGAGCAGCGCCGGCCCCAGACCGGGTCGAAGAGCACCCGCTTGCCGTCGATCTCGGCCAGCACGCTGGAGTGGCCCATCCAGGTGAGCCGCAGCCCGGAGACGGGGGGCTGCGCGAGGTCCTCGAGTGTGGTCGGATGCAGGGGGATCGGGCCGGCCGGGCCGCGGCGCCTCCGGGCCTCTTTCCGGAAGAAGACCTTCGCGAACTCGAGTGTCGATCCGGACGGTCTGGTCCGGGCTCCCAGGGGGTTCTGGAACACGCCGTCGGCGAAATGGGGCGAGCGGCGGATACGCTCCATCCGCTCTCCGGCGGGGTCGGCCCCGAAGGCGACGGGCCGCAGCGAACGCAGCCGGGAGCGCAGCGGGTGCGGGGAACCTGCGCCGGTCACGGGACCTCCTGAGGTCTTCGGTTCGTTCCATTATCGGTGGATGTTCGCCCGGACGCCGGGGTCCGTGGAACGGGACGGCGGGCGTCCTCGGCAGAGGAAACGTCCGAGGCCGGGGAAAAATGCCGGGGCCGCGATGGGCGTGTGTCACATCCGGCACCACCCCGTCCGTCGTAGGGGTGAAGCACGGACCTACGACCGAGGAGCCCGCCATGGCCCGCATCTCCCTCTCCCCGCCCCGCACGCTCTTCTACCGCGCGATGGAGTGGTACTCCAGGCGGACGTACGGGAAGATCCTCGACCCCGCGAAAGCACTCGGCCACAATCCGAAGGTGCTCCGCTCCGACCTGCGGTTCGAGCTCGCGGTCGCGAAGTGGGACCGGCTGGACGCCGATCTCAAGGCGCTGGCCGTGATGGCGTCGGCCGCCTCGATCGGCTGCAGCTGGTGCATGGACTTCGGGTACTGGGAGAACGAGCGGCGCGGCATGGACGTCCGCAAGGTGCGCGACGTGCCGGTGTGGCGGGAGAGCGACGCGTACACGCCGCTGGAGCGCGACGTGATGGAGTACGCGGAGGCCATGTCGGCCACTCCCCCGGTGGTCGCCGACGAGTCGGCCGCGCGGCTGCTGGCGGCCCTGGGCGAGGCCGCGTACGTGGAGCTCACGGCGATGGTCGCGGTGGAGAACCTGCGGTCGCGGATGAACTCCGCGCTCGGCCTGACCAGCCAGGGCTTCAAGGACCGATGCGAGGTGCCGGGGGCGGGGGCGGCCGGGGCGGGAGCCTCGGGTGAGGCGCGTTGACAGGTGACCGACGGCGTCCGGATACTGACCGACGGTTCAGTCCGTTGTCATGTCCGGAGGCCTTCGTGTCCGACTCCAGCCCGCTTGTCTCGCTCACCTGGACCGACCACGTCACCGGGCGGCGGGGGCACCTCGTGATCGACCGGCTCGTGCGCGGGGTGTGCAGTGGCGGGCTGCGGATGCGCGAGGGCTGCACCCTGGACGAGGTCGCGGGGCTGGCCCGGGGCATGACCATGAAGGAGGCCCTCCACTACGACCCGGAGGGCAGGTACGTCCCGCTCGGCGGCGCGAAGGGCGGGATCGACTGCGACCCGACGTCCCCGGAGGCGTACGGAGTGCTGGTCCGCTACCTGCGGGCGATGCGGCCGTACATCGAGCACATGTGGACCACCGGCGAGGACCTCGGACTCAACCAGGACCTCATCGACGCGGCCGCCACCGAGGCCGGGCTGGTCTCGACCGTGCAGGCCGTGTATCCGCTGCTCGACGACGAGACGGCGGCGCGCCGGCGGCTGGCCGACGCGTTCGCCCTCGACGTCGACGGAATCGGGCTCGACGAGCTGGTCGGGGGCTGCGGGGTCGCCGAGTCCGTGCTCACGGCCCTGGAACGCGCGGGGGTACCCCACGAGGGGGCCCGGGTCTCGGTGCAGGGCTTCGGCACGATGGGCGGGGCAACGGCACGCTTCCTCTCCCGCGCCGGTCTGCGGATCGTGGCCGTGGCCGACGTCAAGGGGACGATCGCCCACCCGGGCGGCCTCGACGTGGAAGCGCTGCTCACCGCGCGGGACTCCTTCGGAACGGTGGACCGCGCGGCGCTGCGCCCCGGCGACCTCGAACTGCCCGGTGACGCCTGGCTTTCGGCGGACGCGGAGGTCCTGGTGCCCGCGGCGGTCTCGTACGCCGTCGACTCGGCCAACCAGTCCGTGATCCGGGCGCGTTGGATCGCGGAGGCGGCCAACATGCCGGTACTCCCCGAGGCGGAGGAGCTGCTGCGGGCACGGGGAGTCACCGTGCTCCCGGACGTCGTCGTGAACTCGGGGACGAACGCCTGGTGGTGGTGGACCCTCTTCGGTGACATCGGCGCGGACGCGGACGAGGCGTTGGACCACACACGGCGGTCGATGTGCGCCCTGGTCGACCGGATGCTCGCACGTGCGGAAGCGGACGGCACGACCCCGCGCGCGGCGGCCCACGCGATCGTGGCCGACCGACTCCCGCGGATCGCGGAGCGCTTCGGGCCGTACGACCGGTGGAAGGGCTGCTGAGCCAAGACCACTTGCCCGGCGATCGTGCCGTGCGACGAGGCTCGCCTCCCCGTCCGAGGCTGCCGCCCGTGGGGCGCCGCCCCTTCCGGGAGGCTCCGGCCTCGTCAAGGGCCCCGGTTGCGCCGCCGGCAGGTCCTTCAGGGGCCCGGGGCGCATGGCTGGGACGTCGACCGGCGGGGTTCCCGCGAAGCGGTCGTCGTGCGTACCTCCCCCGGTCAGCGGGGCATGGCGCCCCAGCTCCCGTGCCTTCCCACGCAGTCCCGCGATCCGGGCTCCGCCTTCCGCCGCGGTGGACGTCCCGGTGATCCCGGAAACCTGCACGTCTTCGGACGGGCCGCCCGCAGCGGCTCCGAAGGTGTCGCAGCACCGACTCGAACCCTCCCGGGAAACCACCTCCTTCGACCCTGCCCGCAGCGACTAGGGTGACCGGGTGGCGAGAGTGCGGTTGAGCGTGGCGGAGCGGCGGGAGGAACTGCTGCGTGCCGCCGTGGAGCAGATCGAGGCACGTGGGGTGGCCGCCGTCCGGATCGCCGATGTCGCCTCCGCACTCGGTGTGAGCAACGCCCTGGTGCTGTACCACTTCTCGTCGAAGGAAAGACTTGTCGCCGCCGCCTTCGCCCACGCGGCCGAGGGCGATCTGGCGCATCTGCGCAAGATCCTCGGCCGCCGGACCTCGGCGGTGCGGCGGCTGCGCACCGCCGTCCGCTGGTACGCCCCGACCGGGCAGGCCAAGGGGTGGCGGCTGTGGATCGAGGGCTGGGCGGCCGCGCTGCGGGAGCCCGCCCTGCGCGATGTGGCGCGCGATCTCGACCGCCAGTGGAAGACCGAGCTCACGGCGGTCATCGCGCAGGGCGTGGCGGCCGGCGAGTTCCACTGCGCGGATCCGTCGTCGGCGGCCTGGCGACTGACGGCACTGCTCGACGGCCTCGCGGTGCAGACGACGTCGTATGCGGGCTCGTTCAGCCGGGCGGCCATGCTCGAGTGGGTCGAGGAGGCACTCGCCCGGGAACTGGGTCTCGACCGCGAGGCGTTGACCCGGCAGAGTGCTTAGCGCACGGGCAGGCGCGCGGAAAGGAACACGGTGTCGGCGCAGAGCACGGAACGGTCCGCCCTCGACGTACTCGTGGTCGGTGGCAGCGGGGTCGACACGGTCGTGCGGGTCGAATCGCTTCCGGTGCCCAGGGCTGACTCCGTCGGGGTGCCGCCGATCCGGGAGTGGGCGGGCCACACCGGCGGCAACGTCGCCCTCGGCTGCCGGGCGCTCGGACTCGGTGTGACCTTCCTGGACTTCATCGGCGACGACCTGCCGGGCGGACAGGTGCGGAAGCGGCTGGCCGACGGCGGTGTGGACTTCGAGCATCTGATCTCCCCCACCGGAACCCGGCGTGCGGTGAACCTGGTCGACGACACGGGCCGCAGGATGTCGTTCTACGACGCCCGCGACTCGGGTGAGCTGCGGATGCCGCGCGATTTCTACCTCCCTCATCTGCGGCGGGCCCGCCACGTCCATCTGTCGATCATGAACTTCGCCCGGTTCCTGTACGACGACATCTCGGCGCTCGGGGTGCCCGTGTCGACCGATCTCCACGACTGGGACGGAGTGGACGACCACCACCGGGAGTTCGCATTGCGCTCCGACGTGGTGTTCCTGAGCGCTGCCGGCGCCGGTGAGCGGATCGCCTCGGTCATGCGGGAGATCCTGCGCGAGGGCCGCGCGGAGGCGGTCGTGGCCACGGCCGGGGCCGGAGGCTCGTACCTGATGACCCGCGACGGCGGCCGCACGCCCCGCCCCATACCGGCGACGGTGCCGCCCGCACCGGTGGTGGACTCCAACGGCGCGGGCGACGCGTACGTCTCCGGCTTCCTCTACGGCCGACTGGCGGGCCGTCGGGTGGAGGACTGCGCACGGCTGGGCGCGGTCGCCGGAGCACACGCCTGTACGGGGCACGGCAGTTCGGCGCTGATCGGTCGCGAGGGTCTGGCGTCCGCTCAGGTCTGACGCACCGGAGCGTACGTCTCGGCGCCAGCCCGAAGGTCCAGGCGACTCCCTCCTTCGCGGTCCGGACCGTGGGCGGCACCCGCAGCCAGTAGGTCTTGTGCGTACCGTCCGGCTCGGGCGTGGAGTTGACCACTTCCACCATCGTGGCGTTCTCGCCAGACGCCGTACGGCCGCTTCCTCGGCAAGTGCCGGGACCTGGTGGCGCACGGCATCAGGTTCAGCGTCGGGATCGTCGGCCTCGAGGAGCATCCGGAGGCCGCGCGCCGGCTGCGGGCGGAACTCCCGGGTCACGTCTATCTGTGGGTCAACGCGGCGGAGGGGCACACGTACACGGACGAGGAGGCCGCCCGCTGGACGGCGCTCGACCCCCTCATCCCGTACAGCCGGTATCCGCACCGATCGGCCGGTCTACCGTGCCGCACCGGCGAGTCGGTCGTTTCGGTGGACGGCGACGGCACGGTGCGGCGCTGCCACTTCGTGCGGTCGCCGCTCGGCAACCTCTACGACGGCTCCTACCGCGCGGCGCTGGGGCCGAGGGCCTGCCCGCTCGCGGTGTGCGACTGCCACATCGGCTATGTCCATCTGGAGTCGCTCCCGCTGTACGACGTGTTCGCGGGCGGGGTCCTGGAGCGGGTCCCCGCCGGGTACCCGGACTCCGTCCCCGGCTTCGGGAGCGCCCGGAGCCCGGCACCGCGCGGCGCGGTGCCGGGCTCGCACTGGGTCCCGGACGCAGGCCCGGACGCGGAGTCGGCCCCGGACGCGGGCCCCTGAGCCGCCCCTTCCACAAGGTCTCGGGCGGTCAGAGCGGCAGAAGGTCCGGGCGCTTCGGCTCCACGTGATCACCGGACGACTCGCCCCGGAGGCGCCGTCCGATCCAGGGCACGAGGTGCTCCCGGGCCCATTGGATGTTGTCTCGGCGGACTTCGTGGCTGCCGCGCGGCGGCAACGGCGGCCACGGCTGGTCCGGGTCGGCGGGCACGTCCAGACCGAGCACCTGCGCCGCGCGCAGTGCCACGCGTGTGTGCCCCTCGGGCGAGAGGTGCAGCCGGTCGGCATCCCAGGCCCGTCTGTCCTGCACGGACTTGAGCGACCAGAGGTCGAGGACCGGGCAGTCGTAGCGGTCGGCGATGGCACGGACGTGTGCCGTGTACGTGGCGATCTTGCCCCGGAGGTGGCGGAGCACGGGCACCCCGCGGGTGTCGAAGCCGGTCGTCACCATCACCGTACCCACGGAGGCGGCGAGGTCGGCGACGGCCCGCTCGAAGCGTTCGGCGACGTCGTCGGGGTCGCTGCCGGGCCGGATGATGTCGTTCCCTCCGGCGCAGAACGTCACCAGGTCGGGGGCGAGTTCCCTGGCGCGCGGGACCTGCTCCTCGACGATCTGGTCGAGGAGCCTGCCGCGTACGGCGAGATTGGCGTAGCGGAAGGTGTGTTCCGGTAGACGGTCGTCCAGCAGGACCGCGAGACGGTCCGCCCAGCCGACGAACCGGCTGTCGGGTCCGGGGTCTCCGACGCCCTCGGTGAAGCTGTCACCGATCGCCGCGTACGACCCGAAGGAATCCTTTGCTCTTGATCGCGAATCATCTGCCACGTCGAGCCATCATTCACCTCTCGAAGTGACCTACGCCACCGTAGGGAGGGGTTGACGACGCGTGATATAGACCACCAGGTCAGTTTTCGGTAAAGCGGGAATAGCCGTCGGACCCACCCCGCCGCCTCTCACCGACACCGGCCGGGGCCGGGAACGAAGCCGTCCGCCGGCCCCCTGCGCGGGGCCGGCGGACGGGGACGCCGTGTGAGGTACCGACGCGACGTCAGATCGTGACCCCGTGCTGGCGCAGGTAGGCCAGCGGGTCGATGTCCGACCCGTAACCGGGGCTGGTGCGGATCTCGAAGTGCAGGTGCGGGCCCGTGGAGTTGCCGGTCGAGCCGGACAGGCCGATCTGCTGGCCGCCCGTGACGCTCTCGCCGGAGGAGACGGAGAGCCGGGCGAGGTGGGCGTACTGCGAGTAGGTGCCGTCGTGGTGCTTGATGACGACCTCGTTGCCGTACGCACCGCTCCAGCCCGCCGAGACAACGGTACCGGGGCCGACCGCCTTCACGGACGTGCCGGTGGGGGCGATGAAGTCCACACCGGTGTGGTAGCCACTGGACCACAGGGCACCGGCGGTCTTGTAGGCGGTGCTGACGCCGCCGACCACCGGGGCGAAGTAGCCCGAGGGGATGTTCGCGACGGCGGCGGCAGGAGCCTGGACGGGAGCGGCCGCGGGAGCCGAGGCGCCGCGGTCGGCGGTGCGGGAGGCGCGCTCGGCGGAGGCGGCCGGCTTCTCGGCTTCGGCCTTGGCCTTCGCCGGGGCGTCGGCCTTGCGCTCGGCCTTCACCTGCGGCTTCGCACCGGCAGCGGCCTTCGGCCCGGCATGGAGGCTGAGCTTCAGACCCGGGTGGATCAGCGAGGGGTTCTCACCGACGGCGGCACGGTTGTCGGCGTAGAGCTTCTTCCAGCCGCCCGCGACATCCTGCTCGGCGGCGATCTTCGACAGGTGGTCACCCGCCACTACGGTGTAGGCCTTGGCCGCCTTGCCGGCCTGCGGCGCCTGGGGGACGACGGCCTTGTGCACGGTCGGGGCGGCATGCCCGGCGGCGGGCGCGGACTGCCCGGCGGCGTTCGCGCCGGCGGCACCGATGAGCGGGATGGCGATGGCGGCTCCGCCCGTGCCGGCGGCGACGAATCCGCGCCTGAACGGGCTGGTCCTCGGACGGCGGTGCTTCCCCTTACCGGGCATGGCGCATTCCTCTCCGCCGCCTGCGAGGTGAGCTGTCGGGTTCGGGCTGGAGCTGCCCGGCCGCGCCGTGGGCGCAGCTTCACCCCGAGCCGTCCGGGGTCACGGAACGGCGCAGTACCTGGGTCCCCCGCTCCTGCCACATGTGGGTGGGTGCGATATTCCGGACGGCGGCAGGATTAGGCGTTCCGACCGGATTGCGGTGACCGTAAGGGAGTCGGGTCGGCACGAACAAGCCGTCATTTCGCCCGGGAATCGATCTGCCGGACATCAGACCACATTTCCCGGTCACGCTCCGTGGATTACGGATCTTCGCTTTCCGCGCAGGCAAGGGAGTTGGACCGTCGCACGCCCCACGGAACGTCACGGATATGATTCAGCTCACGGGTGACCACCGCCCCCATCCCCAACCAGGGCGCGTCACCCTAAAATATCCAATTCGGACACATGGCCCATTGTGGGCGCAATGTATTCAAGCGTGCGGGTGGCACAAAAAACAGCTTTCACTCGTCCGGGCGGAATTCCATTCCCGCAATCCGTGAATCGCCGTGGTCGATCCCGCCCGGCGAGCGGCCTCGGACCCGCGGGAAGCAGCCCGGGGTCGGGCCCAGCCCCACTCCGGCACGGTCGCCCGTCCGCCGCCCGAACCGGGCGCCGTCGACCACGGACACTCCACACCCGTCGCCGCCGCCCGCCGCCGGGTTCTCCGCGACCGCCTCGGCCGGCTCGGTGCGCGGCCCACCGGTGCGGACGGAGGAGCTCGTCCCGGTCGGTCGGGAACAGTGCGTGGCCGCTCCTCGCGCCGGGCAGAAGCCGGACCCGGCCGTCGCCGACCGCCTCGATCCAGACCTCTCGGACTCCAGCAACCCCGCACATCACCGAGGGGAGTTCGACGAGGGGCAACGGCCCGGCAGGCACGGGTCGAAATAATTGCCTCAGGAATCGATGTCGTAGTGTCAGCACCGCGCCATCGTCGGCGAGCAGCGCCGACCGCAGACACGGAGGAGCCCCCGTGACGCAGCAGCTGCCCCAGACCCCGTCGACCGAACCCGAACTGTCCGGTGTGCGCAACTTCCGGGACGTGGGCGGACTGCCGACCGTGGACGGACGGCGCGTTCGGTTCGGACGGCTGTTCCGCAGCGGCCATCTCGCGCACGCGACGGACACCGACGCGGCCTTCCTCTCCTCGCTCGGGCTCCACACGATCTTCGACTTCCGCAATTCCGCGGACCAGCGGCTGGAGGGCCCGGACGTCGAACTCGCCGGGGTGCGCAACGTCAACATCCCGCTGTCCGACCCGGCCGACGGGGCCGAGTTCTGGCGGATGGTCCGGGACGGCGACCTCGACCAGCTGAAGTCGATCCTCGCCGACGGCCAGGCGGCCGGACGGATGATCGCCTCGTACCGCCTGATCATCAAGGAGCGCACCACCGAGCACAGCCGCGTCCTGCACGCGCTGGCCGAGGACAGCACGCCGGCGCTGATGCACTGTGCGGCGGGCAAGGACCGGGCGGGTCTGTCCATCGCCGTCTCGTTGCTGGCCGTGGGGGTCGAGCGGGACGCCATCGAGGCGGACTACCTCAAGTCGAACGACCCGCACCGGCGCTACAAGGTGCGTCGCAGCGACAACTCCCCGGCCGGGATGTCACCCGAGGTGATGGAGTTGCTGAGCCCGCTGTTCGACGCCCGCGCCGAGTACCTGGCGGCGGCGTTCGAGACCATGGAGGAGGTCTGGGGCAGCACCGAGCGCTATCTCTCGGACGGCCTCGGCCTCACGAGCGCGACGCGGGAACGCCTCCGTGGGCGGCTGGTCGACGGGGCGGCCTGAGCGGCGGCGGGCAGTCCGGTCCGCAGCCGCACCGGGGCACCGGGGCACCGGCACGGCGGGAGTCGCCGGACGGGCACACGCCGCCCGGTGACCGTGCGGCACCCGGGACCGCGACCTCCGCGGCCGGGCCAGGCCGCTCAGCGGCCGGCGACCGCCTGCTTCACGAGGGTCCTGCCGAAGTCCCACATCAGCCCGCTGCCGCCGTGCGCGTCGTCCATGACGGCGGTGAATGCCTCGACGAACCGGTCGACCTCCGGCTCGCCGATGATCAGCGGCGGAATCAGCTTGATCACTTCCAGCCGGTCGCCGGAGACCTGGGTGAGGATGCGGTGCCGCTGCAGCAGGGGCACGACCACCATCTGGGCGAACAGCCCCTTGCGGGCCGCCTGCAGCATCGTCCAGCGGCTGCGGAGTCTCAGCGACGACGGTCTGCCGAACTCGATCCCGATCATCAGTCCGCGCCCGCGGACCTCGTGGAGCAGTTCGTAGCGGCCGACGAGCGCGGCGAGCCGTGTCCGCAGCAGGTCCCCGGTGGCCCTGGCGTTCGCGACGACCTGCTCGTCCTCGATCACCGACAGCACGGCGAGACCGGCCGCCATGGCCTGGGCGTTGGAACCGAAACTCGCCGAGTGCACCAACACCCGTTCCATCGACGAGTAGACCTTCTTGAAGATCCAGTCCTTGCCCAGGGTCGCGCCGACCGGCACGTAGCCGCCCGACAGGGCCTTGGCGACGCAGACCAGGTCCGGCTCGACGCCGTCCTCGTGCTGGTGGGCGTAGAAGTCCCCGGTCCTGCCCAGCCCGGTCTGCACCTCGTCGGCGATCAGCAGCGCCCCGTGCCGGCGCAGCAGTTCCTGCGCGGCGCTCAGAAACCCCGGCGGTGCCTCGTGCACGCCCTTGCCCTGGATCGGCTCCACGACGAACCCGGCCACGTCGCCGCGTGCCAGTTCCCGCTCCAGAGCCGCCAGGTCCCCGAGCTCCACCGCGGTGTCCGGGAGCAAGGGGGCGAAACCGTCGCGGAATGCCGCCTCACCGTTGACCGACAGCGAGCCGGCCGTCAGCCCGTGGAAGGCGTGGCCGCAGTACAGGATCCGAGGCCGACCGGTCGCGTACCGGGCGAACTTCAGGGCTGTCTCGACCGCCTCCGTACCGCTGTTGCAGAAGAAGGCGCGGTCCAGGTGGGGGCTGTGGGCCAGCAGCTTCTCGGCGAGCAGCCCGGGCAGGGGCGGACAGTCGAAGCGGGTCAGATCGGCGAGGGAGGCGTCCAGGACGTCGTGGAGCGCCTTGCGGACGACCGGGTGGTTCCGGCCGAGGCCCATGACGCCGAACCCCGAGAGCATGTCGAGGTAGTCGTTGCCCTCCTCGTCCCAGAAGTGGGCGCCCTCCCCTCGCTCGTACACCTTGTCGAAGCCGATGGTGCGGAGCATACGGGGCAGTTGGTGGTTGAGATAACGACTGTGCAGCCCGTACCGTTCGCCGCCGCGCTCCGCGAGCAGCTTCGTGAGGTCGAACTCCTTGCTCATCCGCCGCGCTCCTCGAACTCCGGGGTGTCGGGGGAAGACCCGGCCGGCCGGGTCGACGGGGACGGGGGTGCCGTCCGGGCGTCCGGGGACGGGGATGCCTCCGCCTGCCCGCCCCGGGCGAGGGCAGCGGCGACGGCCCCGGCGATGTCGACCGGGGTCAGCCCGATGTCGGCCAGCGCCTCGGCCCGCCTGCCGTGGGCGAGGAACTCGTCGGGGATGCCGAAGGTCCGCAGGGGCACGTCCACGCCGGCGTCGCGCAGTGCCTGTCCCACGGCGGAGCCGACCCCGCCGGCGCGGCTGTTGTCCTCCACGACCGCGACGATCCGGTGCCGCGCGGCCAGGGGGGCCAATTGCTCGTCGACGGGTTTGACCCAGCGCGGGTCGACGACGGTGCAGCGCGCTCCCCGGGCCTCCAGCAGTCCGGCCGCCCGCAGACAGACCGGAGCCAGCGCCCCGACCGAGACGATCAGCACCTCGGGGTCCGCGTCGCGGCGCAGCACGTCCATCCCGCCGACCCGCTCCAGCGCGGGCAGCGGCTCTCCCACGGACTCCTTGGGGAAGCGCAGCACGGTGGGCGCGTCGGCGACGTCCACGGCCTCGCGGAGCTGGGCCCGCAGTTGCTCGGCGTCGCGCGGCGCGGCGATCCGGAGTCCGGGGACGACCTGGAGCACCGACATGTCCCACATCCCGTTGTGGGAAGGGCCGTCGGTGCCGGTGACGCCGGCGCGGTCCAGGACGAACGTGACCCCGCACCCGTGCAGGGCCACGTCCATCAGCACCTGGTCGAAGGCGCGGTTGAGGAAGGTGGCGTAGACGGCGACGACGGGGTGCAGCCCGCCGGTCGCGAGCCCGGCGGCGGAGACGGCCGCGTGCTGCTCGGCGATGCCCACGTCCCACACGCGGTCCGGGAAGCGCTCGGCGAACGCGGTCAGTCCCACCGGGTGGAGCATCGCCGCGGTGATCGCCACGACATCGGGCCGCTCCGTGCCGATCGCCGCCAGCTCGTCCCCGAACACCGAGGTCCAGGAAGGGGCATCCGCCGGGGCGAGCGGCCGGCAGGTCGCCGGGTCCATCGCGCCGACGGTGTGGAAGCGGTCGGCCTCGTCCTCGAGCGCCGGGCGGTAGCCCCGCCCCTTCTCCGTGAGGCAGTGGACGAGCACCGGCCCGTGGAAGCGCTTGGCCCGGCGCAGTGCCGACTCCACGGCGGCGATGTCGTGGCCGTCGACGGGACCGACGTACTTGAGTCCCAGGTCCTCGAACATGCCCTGGGGCGCGACGACGTCCTTCAGGCCCCTCTTGGCGCCGTGCAGGGTCTCGTACAGGGGCCTCCCGACGACGGGGGTGCGCTCCAGGACGTCCTTGCCACGGGCGAGGAGGCGCTCGTAGCCGTCGGTGGTGCGCAGCGTCGCCAGATGGCCGGCGAGGCCGCCTATGGTCGGGGCGTAGGAGCGCTCGTTGTCGTTGACGACGATGACCAGCGGGCGGTCCTTGGCGTCCGCGATGTTGTTCAGCGCCTCCCAGGCCATCCCGCCGGTCAGGGCCCCGTCACCGGTGACCGCGACGACGTGGTCGTCCCTCCCCAGGAGTGCGTTGGCCTTGGCGAGGCCGTCCGCCCAGCCGAGGACCGTCGAGGCGTGCGAGTTCTCGATGACGTCGTGCTCGGACTCGGCGCGCGAGGGGTAGCCGGACAGGCCGCCCCTGCCGCGCAGTTTGGAGAAGTCCTGGCGCCCGGTCAGCAGCTTGTGGACATAGCTCTGGTGCCCGGTGTCCCAGAGGACCTTGTCGTTCGGTGAGTCGAAGACCCGGTGCAGGGCGATGGTCAGCTCCACCACGCCGAGGNCCAGAGGACCTTGTCGTTCGGTGAGTCGAAGACCCGGTGCAGGGCGATGGTCAGCTCCACCACGCCGAGGTTGGGTCCCAGATGGCCGCCGGTCCTGGCCACGGACCGGACGAGGAACTCCCTGATCTCCTCGGCCAGTTCGTCGAGCTCTGCTTCCGTCAGCGCCGTGAGGTCGCGCGGCCCCCGGATGTGCTCGAGAATCGTCACGCTCGTGCCCCCTCTCTGATCCGTCGGACTCCGGCAGGCGGCGGTCGGCGTCCGCCGGCCGCCGCCTGCGCTCAGCTCCCGCTACCCGACACGGTTTCCCGCGCGGCGCGCAACGACTCCTTCAGCGAGCCCATGGTCGCCAGGACGGCGGTCGGCTCGTAGCCGCAGTGCGCCATGCAGTTGGCGCAGCGTGGGTCCCTGCCGCGGCCGTACTTGCTCCAGTCCGTGTCCTCGACGAGCTCCCTGTACGTGGGGACGTAACCGTCGCTCATCAGGTAGCAGGGGCGCTGCCACCCGAACAGCGAGTAGTTCGGAATCGCCCAGGCCGTGCAGGGGAAGTCGACCTTGCCCTCGAGGAAGTCCAGGAAGAGCGGGGAGTGGTTCAGCCGCCAGCGCCGCCGGTTGCCGTCGGCGAAGGCTTTCCGGAACAGCTCGCGCGTCTGCTCGACACCGAGGAAGTGCTCCTGGTCGGGCGCCTTCTCGTAGGCGTACGCGGGAGAGATCATCATCTCGTCGACCTCGAGGTCGTCGTTGAGGAAGTTCAGCACCTCGACGACCGTCTGCGGGGTGTCGGTGTTGAAGAACGTGGAGTTGGTGGTGACCCGGAAACCGCGCCGCTTGGCCTCCTTGATCGCCTCCACCGCCTCGTCGAAGACGCCCTCCTTGGCGACCGACTCGTCGTGCCGCTCGCGCAGCCCGTCGATGTGGACGGCGAAGGCGAAGTACCTCGACGGGGTGAACCGATCCATCTTCTTCCGCAGCAGCAGGGCGTTGGTGCAGAGGAAGACGTACTTCTTCCTCGCCACCAGCTGCCGCACGATCTCCTCGATCTGAGGGTGCATCAAGGGCTCGCCGCCCGCGATCGAGACCATCGGGGCACCGGACTCCAGAACGGCGCCCACGGCCTGGGCGACCGGCATCCGCTGTTTGAGGATCCCGGCCGGGTGCTGGATCTTCCCGCAGCCCTCGCACTTCAGATTGCACGCGAACAACGGCTCCAGCTCCACGATCAGCGGGAACTTCTCACGCCTGCGGAGCTTCTGTTCGAAGAGATAGGTCCCGACCCGGACGGTCTGGCGGAGCGGCATGGCCATCTGGCTCACCTCCTGGGGAGCAGCAAAGAACGGTGCCATTCGTAGAAAGCGGGCAGTACGGCACGCAGAACGCGGAAAGCCGATATTCCACCGCGTACCGTGCCGATACGGACCAGCTCATGCTCTGGAGCGTCCACGACCACCCGGACGGCCGCAACCGGGCGCACCCCGGCTCTCCGGGCGCTGCGCAGCGTCGCGGCGGACTCCATGTCCACCGCGATCGCGCCGGTCGCCGCCAGCCCGGTCCGCTCCTGTCCGCGCACCACGTGGTCGGAGGCGGTGAGCGGGCCGGTGTGCACGGTGCGCCCCGGCACAGCCCTGGCCAGGGCCTCCGTCAGCACGTCCGTGGCCGTGCAGGGCGTGGCGCCCCAGGCCCCCCGGGTCTCGTCGGCCACCACCACGTCGCCGGGGTGCATTCCCGGGGCGAGCCCCGCGCAGAAGCCGGAGGCGATGACCCCGGCCGCCCGGACGACCCCGGCACGGCGATCGCGACCCTCCGCTCCGTCACCCAGGGCCTCGGTGAGGGCACGCTCCGCGTTCTTCGGGCCCATGCCCGTTCGGAGCAGGGTCACCGGCCCCGGCGCGCCGCTGCGGCCGCCCGCGCGCAGGGCGAGCCGCTCGATGCCGAGGGCGCAGGCGATCAGCAGCGGAGGGACCGGTTCATCGGCGGGCGGCGTACCCGGGGCGGCGGACACTCAGCCCCCGTTCCGGCCGGTGGACGGCTCCCCGTGGACGTACCGGCCGAGGGCCATCAGCGGGAAGACCTGCCGGTAGATGTGGTAGTTGATGGAGAAGTCCCAGGGGAAGCCGGTCCCGGTGAAGTAGGGCTCGTCCCAGGAGCCGTCCTCGCGCTGTGCGGCGGCGAGGAACGCGATGCCCCGCCCGACGGCCTTCCCGTCCCGCTCCCCCGCCGCCAGCAGCGCCAGCAGCGCCCAGCCGGTCTGGGAGGGGGTGGAGAAGCCGCGGCCGATCCACGACTCCTCCCGGTACGAGCGCAGGTCCTCGCCCCAGCCGCCGTCGTCGTTCTGGACGGACTCCAGCCAGCCGACGGCCCGGCGGATCGCGGGGTGCGAGCCGGGCACCCCGGCCGCGACGAGCGCCGGAACGACCGCTCCCGTGCCGTAGAGGTGGTTGACGCCCCACCGCCCGAACCAGGCGCCGTTCGGCTCCTGTTCACGCAGCAGCCATTCGACTCCCCGGCGGGTGCGTGGGTGGTGTGCCCGGCCCTCGTGGGCCAGCATCTCCACGACGTGCGCGGTGACGTCGGCGGACGGCGGGTCGACGACCTCCCCGAAGTCGCAGAAGGGCAGCCGGTTCGGGAAGGTGCCGGTGTTGTCGGCGTCGAACGCGCCCCAGGCCCCGTTCCTCGACTGCATCCCCAGCGTCCAGTTGCCCGCCCGCGCGACCGCCTCGTCGACGCGGAGCGGGTCCGGGTGCTTCACGCGGCGCAAAGCGAGGACGACCTCGGCCGTGTCGTCGACGTCCGGGTAGTTGTCGTTGTGGAACTCGAACGCCCAGCCGCCGGGCGCGAGGCGCGGCCTGCGCACGGCCCAGTCACCGGGCCGGGTGATCTGCTCGCCGAGCATCCAGTCGGCTGCCCTGACCAGTGCCGGGTGGTCCGCGGGCACCCCGGCGTCGGAGAGCGCGACGACGGTCAGGCAGGTGTCCCACACGGGCGACTGGCAGGCCTCGACCATCCTGGCCGGGCCCTCCGGACGGCCGCCCGGCCCGGTGGACTCGTCCCGCCACACGGCGAAGCGGTCCAGCGACTCCAGTCCGGCGCGCATCACGGGGTGGTCGATGTCGTAGCCGAGCAGATGGAGGGCGATCACTGAGTAGACGGCCGGCGGCTGGATGCCGCCCCAGCAGCCGTCGTTCTCCTGCCGCTCGATGATCCAGCGGGCGGCGCTGTTCATCGCCGCGCGGCGCAGCGGGCGCAGGGCCACCTTGTGATAGCGGTGCAGCAGCCGGTCGAGGCGCTGGAAGACCCCGTCCCAACTGGCCGCCGGAGCCAGAGGACGGGGCGGGCTGGGGTTGCGGCGGTCCGTGTGCAGCTCGTCGAGCGCGAACGGCGCGGGCCGTACGGGCCGCTTCGCCGAGACGACGGTGAGCGGCACGATGGTCTGGCGGGCCCAGCAGCCGAAGTCGTAGATGTTGAGCGGGAACCACGAGGGCAGATAGATGAGTTCGGGCGGCAGCTGGGGCAGGTCCTCCCACTTCCACCAGCCGAAGAGCGCCAGCCAGATGCGGGTGAAGACGCGGCTGGCGGCGATGCCGCCCTGCGCCCGGACCCAGGCGGCGGCTCGTTCCATGTGCGGATCGTCGGGGCGGTCGCCGGCGAGGCGCAGGGCGACGTACGCCTCGACGGTGGTGGAGAGTTCGCCGGGGCCGCCGTAGAAGGTGGCCCAGGTGCCGTCGGCGCGCTGCTCGCCGCGGATGAAGACGGCGGCGGCGGCGGTGGTCTTCTCGTCCTGGATCCCGAGGAACTGACGGAGCAGCAGGTCCTCGGCGTCCATGGTGACGTTGGTCTCGAGGTCGGCCTTCCACCAGCCCTGCGGGTCCTGCCTGCCGAGCAGGTGCTCGACGGAGCGCTGCGCCGCCAGCAGCGCGGTGGTGCCGAGGTTTCCGGAGTCCTCCGGAGCCGGTCGGTGATCGGTCGTGCGGTCGCTGGCCGAGGCTGCGCGGGACGCCGGGGGCCCGCCGCTTCCGTCGGTCGTCGCTGTCATGGCTTCCCCTTCGTGCAGTCGGACGTGCTGCGTCGGGTCTGCCGTCGGCCGGTGCCGGGAGGGCACCGGCCGGCGACTGCGAACTCATATGCGATTGATCGTGACCGTCTCCGTGGGTGCCGTCCGCGGCCCGGTGCTCATCTCTTGCGCACGACGACGAAGTCGGCGAGGGCGACGAGCTGTGCCCTGACGTGCTCGGGCATGTCGACCCGGTCCAGCGCCTCCACGGCGACGGCGTGCTGCCTGCGGGCCTCCTGCGAGGTCCAGTCGCGACCGCCCGCCTCCTCGATCAGCGCCGCCCGGGCGGCGAACTCCTCCTCGGAGAAGCTGTCGAAGTCATTGCTCTTGGCGTCGGCGGCGAGCAGTTCCCCGAGCCGCTGCGACGCGGGACCGCCCGCGGCGAGCGCGGCGACGACCGGCAGGGACTTCTTGCGCTGGCGCAGGTCGCTCCAGGTCTGCTTGCCGGTGGCCTCTGGGTCGCCCCAGATGCCGAGCAGGTCGTCCACGGCCTGGAAGGCGAGGCCCAGGTGGTGGCCGTACGCCTCCAGGGTGTCGGCGGTACGGTCGTCGGCGCCGCCGAGGACCGCGCCGATGGACACGGCGCAGGCGAGCAGGGCGCCCGTCTTGTTGCCCTCCATCTCCAGGCACTCCTCGACGGTGACCCGCTCGCGGTGCTCGTAGGAGATGTCCTGGGCCTGGCCGTCGATGAGCTTGCGGGTGGCGGTGGTGAGCCGGCGGGTGGCGCGGCCGGCCTCCACGGTGCCGAGCTCGAGCAGGATCTCGTTGGCGAGGGCGAAGAGCGCGTCGCCGACGAGGATGGCCTGCGCGGGCCCGTGCACCTTCCACACCGTGTCGCGGTGGCGGCGCTGCTCGTCACCGTCCATCAGGTCGTCGTGGAGCAGTGAGAAGTTGTGCACCAGCTCGACGGCGACGGCACCGGGGACGCCCACCTCGGGCGGCGCCCCGGCGGCCTCGGCGGACAGCAGCGCCAGCGCCGGGCGCACGGCCTTGCCGCCGTCGCCGTCCGCGGGACGGCCGTGGGCGTCGATCCAGCCGAAGTGGTAGGCGGCGACGGTGTCCATGGGGGGCGCGAGCCTGTCAACGGCAGCGCGCAGCACCGGGGTGGACATCGTCCGCCCGCGCTCGAGCAGCGCGGTGACGGCCTCGGTGTCGACAGCCGGGTTCGCCGAAGGCGCAGTCGGCACTTTCTCTCCTCTGGTTCCGGACGTGGTTCTCATGCCGCCTCCTCGAGCGGATGTTCGTGGCGGCGGCCGAGTGCTGCGAGCGCCGCACCGGCGGCGCTCAGTCCGCTGCGCACAGCGCCCTCCATGGTCGCGGGCCAGCCGGTGGCGGTCCACGACCCGGCCAGGCAGAGGCCGGGGGCGTTGGTACGGGCGGCGGGCCGGAGCCTACCGACACCGGGGGCGGGGGCGAAGGTCGCCGTGCGTTCCCTGGTGACGAAGAAGTCCCGCACCTGCGCCCGGCGGGCGGCGGGCAGCAGCCGTTCCAGCTCGGGAAGGTAGCGCTCGCGCAGCACGGAGACGGGGGTGTCGATCTCGTCCTCGGCGGCGGACTGGGACAGCGCGAGGTACTGTCCGGTGCTTCGCGCGCCGCCGTCGCCCCCGGGCCCGCCCGCCGCCAGGCCGGAGGCGTCGGTGCGGTCGAAGACCCACTGGACGGGGCTGCCCAGCGCCGCGAAGAAGGGCCGGCGCAGCACCCGGCGGTCGTAGACCACGTGCAGGTTGAGGATCGGTGCGGTCCCGATGCCGAGCAGCCGGTCCGGGTCGTCCAGGGCGCCCTCGGGGAGCAGTGCGTGCGCCTCGCGCTGCGGCACTGCGAGGACGACGGCGTCCGCGGCCAGCCGGCCGGTGCCTGCCGTGACGTTCCAGCGCCCGTCGTCCGCCCGGGTGACCTCGCTGACGCGCGTGCGCAGTTCGGTGCGGACGCCGGCCGTGTCGAGGGCCTTGCGGGCCAGGGTGTCGTGCAGTTCGCCGAGGGGGACCCGGGCCCAGCCGATGTCGGCGGCACCGGGGTCGGAGAGCAGCCCGGTCCTGAAGACGGTCGCGGCGAGGGCCATGGAGGCGTTCGGCGCGGTCGCGTTGAGGGTGGCGACGCCGACCAGGTCCCAGAGGGCCTCGACGGCACGCGGGGACTGGCCGTGGCGCCGCAGCCAGGTGGCGAAGTCGATGCCGTCGAGGGCGGGGTCGGCGGGGTCGAGTCCCTTCAGCGCGAACGCGGCGCGCCCGACGGCGACCCGCTCGGCCAGGGAGAGGTGGGGGTAGCCCGCGAGACTCGCGGCGAGGTGCAGGGGCACGGGCAGGGCGGTGCGGCGCAGCCGCCCGAGGCGGGGGCCCCTGGGGTGGGCCACGTCGAGGACGGGCACGTCGAGGCGCCGCTGGAGCGGTGCGAGCCGGGCGCCGTCGACGCGGTCGAGGAACCAGCGGTACGCGGTGCAGCAGCGCAGGTAGACGTGCTGGCCGTTGTCGACGGTCAGCTCGCCGCGCCGGAACGAGAAGGCGAGTCCGCCGAGCCGGGGCCGGTTCTCCAGGAGCGTGACGCGCAGACCGGCGTCGGCCAGGCGGAGTGCGGCGGTCACGCCTGCGAGCCCGCCCCCGACGACGACGGCGTGCCGCTCGGAGGTGCTGTCCCGGTACGTCACGGGCCCTCCCCGCCGGCGGGGAGGACGCCCGGAACCGCCGCGGCGCGCCGTACCGTACCGCGAGGCCCGGCGGCCGTACGGCGTCGGGGAGGCCTCAGCCGGGTCATCGGACGCGCCTCCTGACGGCCTTGCGGGAGATGTTCCGCGCGTCGAGGCCGGAGAGGCCGCGCACGGCGACGTAGGCCTTCTCCCGGCCTGGCAGGGAGACACGGCCGCGCAGGACGGCCATGGGATCGCGCTCGATGCGGTCGAGCAGCCGGCGGTAGATCCCGGCCATGGCGGCCACGCAGGCTCCGCTGCGCCGGTCCAGCATCGGCAGCAGCCGGTAGCCTTCGGCGAACAGCCCCCGGGCGCGCCGCACCTCGAAGTGGACGAGTCCGGTGAAGTCGGCCCCGGACGGCGGGATCGCGCGCTGGAATCCGTCGGTGCAGCCGAACTTGGCGAGGTCGTCGGTCGGCAGGTACGTCCGGCCGCTGCTCGCGTCCTCGCGGACGTCGCGCAGGATGTTGGTGAGCTGGAGGGCGAGTCCGAGGGTGTCGGCGTACTCGGAGGCCCGTTCGCCGCCGCATGCGCCGGGCAGGGTGCCGAAGACGCCGAGGGAGAGCCGTCCGATGGCGCCCGCGACACACCGGCAGTAGACCTTGAGGTCGTCCCAGGTCTCGTAGGTCTCGCCGCGGACGTCCATGAGGACACCGTCGATGAGCTCGTCGAGGGCGTCGAGGGGGATGGGGAAGCGGTGCGCGGCGTCCGCGAGAGCCACGGCGACCGGGTCCGTGTCGTCCTCGTCCACCGCCCCGTCGCGGATCCTGCCGAGGAGCTCGCGGGTCCCTTCGAGCCGGTCCCGCTTGGCGGCCTCCCCGAGGAGTCCGTCGCCGATGTCGTCGACGCGCCGCGAGAAGGCGTAGAGCGCGGACATGGCCTGGCGCTTGTCGGCGGGCAGGAGCCTGATGCCGTACGCGAAGTTGCGCGCCTGCGTCCCGGTGACGGCCTCGCAGTAGCTGTACGCGGCCCGGACAGGCGCGGACGTGTGTGTGAACTCCTCCATGTTCCGGCTCACCCCTCTCTACGCGCTCTGTGCAGGACGGCTGCCACTTCACGCATCAGCCGGGGCTTGGTGGGCCGGGGCGGACCGGGGAGGACGTCGTGGCCGGCGGCCTCGATCGCGGCGAGGGCGGCGCGTCCCCCGGCGACGAAGCCGGCGAGCAGCAGTCTGAGCCTGCCGTGGACGCTGCCCACGAGCGGGATGCCCTCCTCCAGCAGCAGTGCGGCCCGCGCGGCCTCGTGGGCGATGAGGGCGCGTACGGACGAGCTCGCGGTGGGGGCCGCCAGGTCGTCCTCGGTGACGCGGAACCGCTTCATGTCGTCGGCGGGCAGGTAGACCCGGTCCGCGGCCAGGTCCTCGGCGACGTCCTGGAGGTGCTCGACGATCTGCAGGGCGGTGCACACGGCGTCGGACCGGCGGATGCGCTCGGGACCGGCCGCACCGGTGATGGCCAGGACGAGTCGGCCGACGGGGTTGGCGGAGAGCTCGCAGTAGCGCGTGAGGTCGCCCCAGGTCTGGTAGCGGCGGACGAGCTGGTCCTGGCGGTTGGCCTCGATCAGGCCGAGGAACGGCTCCGGGGTGAGCGCGCGGCGGCGCACGGTCGGCACCAGTGCCCGCAGCAGGGGATGGCGCGGACCGCCGCCGCCGCCGCCGGGAAAGACCCGCCGCAGATCGGCCTCGAAGGCGTCGAGCATCGCGAGCCGGTCGTCGCTCCGGGAGGGGTCGAGGCCGAGCCGCCGGGCGTCCGCTCCGCCCGGGGCGAGGTCGCCGTCGCCGATGTCGTCGACGAGCCGGGCGTAGCCGTAGACGGCCATGAGGTCGCCGCGCCAGGCGCGCGGCAGGAAGAAGGGGGCCACGGGGAAGTTCTCGTCCGCGGCCTTGGCGAGGGTGGTGCGCGTGGAGGCGTCGGGGCGCACCTGCCGGGTACCTGTCACTGCGGGCTGCCAGTTGCGGGGACGGCACTGCCCACGCGGAGCTGGAGATCTTCCGTCATGGCCGTCACATCTCCCGTTCTACACTGCCGACCGAATACATCCTATTTCGGACACGCCGCCGGTCCCCACGAGGGGCTTGGCCGTCCGGCAGCCGGGATGCCTCAGGGTGCACAGCCCACTTGCCGTGAATCAGCGCCGGTACAGCTTACGTTCCGCATCGTCCCCGACCTCGGCGGGGACCCGCCGCGTCGCGGGAGCAGAGCCGCGCGTCGCCAACCTCCGCAGGGGGAACGGCGGGTGGCGGCTGGTCGCGGCCGCACGGCCCGCCGCCCCTCCCCGTGCCGCGGGCCCCGCCCATCGGTCCGGCAGGACCCTCGGCCCACCGCGGGAGACGGTCTACTTCCCGGTCTCCTTCTCGTACGCCCTGATGACCTCGTCGGTCGGGCCGTCCATCAGGAGCTCGCCCTTCTCCAGCCAGAGCACACGGTCGCAGGTGTCCCTGATCGACTTGTTGCTGTGGCTGACCAGGAAGACCGTTCCCGCCTCCTTCCGCAGCTCCCGGATGCGCTCCTCGGAGCGGATCTGGAACTTGCGGTCACCGGTGGCCAGCGCCTCGTCGATCATCAGGACGTCGTGGTTCTTGGCCGCGGCGATCGCGAACCGGAGCCGGGCGCCCATACCGGAGGAGTACGTGCGCATCGGCAGGGTGATGAAGTCGCCCTTCTCGTTGATGCCGGAGAAGTCCACGATGTCCTGGTAGCGGCTGCGGATCTCCTCGCGCGGCATGCCCATGGCCAGTCCACCGAGGATGACGTTCCGCTCACCGGTCAGATCGCCCATGAGGGCCGCGTTGACACCCAGCAGGGACGGCTGGCCGTCGGTGTAGACCTTGCCGCTCTCGGTGGGCAGCAGGCCCGCGATCGCACGCAGCAGGGTCGACTTCCCGGAGCCGTTCGTGCCGATCAGCCCGATGGCCTCGCCGCGGTAGGCGGTGAAGGAGACGCCCCGGACGGCGTGGACCTTGCGGACGCCGCGGGACTCCCCGCGGTCGCGCCGCAGGATCCGGCTCAGCGCGGCGGTCGCGCTGCCCTTGCCGCCGCTGCCTCCGTTGACGCGGTACACGATGTGCACGTCGTCGGCGACGACGGTGGGCACCCGGGCGGCACGCGGGTCCTCGAGGTGGTCAGCCACGGCCATAGCGCTCCTCCGCCTTCCAGAAGTACACGAACCCGGCGACTCCCAGCAGCAGCGCCCACAGCCCGCCGGCCAGCCACACGTGCGCGGGCAGGTTCGACGAGTCGTACCCGTCGATCAGGGCGAAGCGGATCAGGTCCATGTAGATCGCGGCGGGGTTGTACATGAGGACCTCGGCGATCCACGCGGGCTTGTCCGCGAGCATCACCTTGATCGAGAACATGACGCCCGAGCCGTACATCCAGGTCCGCATGATGAACGGCATCAGCTGGGCGAGGTCGGGCGTCTTGCTGCCCATCCGCGCCATGATCAGCGCCAGGCCGACGTTGAAGACGAACTGCAGTCCCAGGGCAGGCAGTACCAGCAGCCAGCTCAGCGAGGGGTAGCTGCCGAACGCGACCACGATCAGCACGAGGACGACCATCGAGAACAGCAGCTGCTGGAGCTGCTGCAGCGCAAAGGAGATCGGCAGCGAGGCGCGCGGGAAGTGCAGGGCCCGCACCAGTCCCAGGTTGCCGGAGATCGCCCGGACACCGGCCATGACCGACGTCTGCGTGAACGTGAACACGAACACGCCCGTCACCAGGAACGGGATGTAGACCTCCTTCTCCATCCCGCGGCCCGCGCCGAGGATGAGGCCGAAGATCAGGTAGTACACGAGAGCGTTCAGCAGCGGCGTCGCGACCTGCCACAGCTGGCCGAGCTTCGCCTGGCTGTACTGGGCGGTCAGCTTCGCCTGGGAGAACGCCAGGATGAAGTGCCGGCGGCCCCAGAGCTGCCTGACGTATTCGACCAGCCCGGGGCGGGCACCGCTCACCGACAGGCCGTACTTGGCGGCCAGCTCCGCCGGTGCCAGACCGTCGTCGGGAGACGGGCGAGCGCTCGTGGCGATCGCGCCGTCGTGGGTTGTGTCACTCACAAGTCGAGACTTTCGTGTTCAAGATGCGCGGCTTGGGCCTCAGGTGGCGGCCAGGTCCCGGAGTACGCCCGATGCTCTCAGATCCCGGACCGTCAGACGACAGGCGGTCGGCCCAGACGCGTCAGTCGCCACACGGTACGCCACTTCATGGGACGGCGGGGCCCGCACGGGGCGGTCCAGCCCTCCTTGAAGCCGCCGAACCAGGCCTTGAGCGCCGCGACCGAGGGCCGCCTGAGGAGCGTGAGCAGGATCCACACCCCGAGGTAGACGGGCACCAGGGGGGCGGGCAGGTTACGACGGGCCAGCCACACCCTGTTGCGGGCCACCATGCGGTGGTAGACCGCATGCCGGGAGGGCGGCGTCGTCGGGTGGTGCAGCACCATGTCGGACCGGTAGTCGATCATCCAGCCCGCGTCGAGGGCCCGCCAGGCGAGGTCGGTCTCCTCGTGGGCGTAGAAGAACTCGTCCGGCAGCCCGCCAACCTGTTCCAGCACCTTCGTGCGGACGGCGTTGGCGCCGCCGAGGAAGGTCGTCACGCGCGAGGAACGCATCGGGTCGGACGCACGTAGTCGCGGGACGTGCCGCCGCTGGGTGAGGCCGGTGTCCGGGTCGGCGATCCGGAAGCTGACGATCCCGAGGGCGGGGTCCTCCTCGAACGCCCGGCGTACCAGCTCGGCGGTGTCGCTGTTCGGCAGCAGGCCGTCGTCGTCGAGGAAGAGCAGTACGTCGACGTCGCCGCCGCCCGGCCCGAACGCCTCGATGCCGACGTTGCGGCCGCCGGGGATGCCGAGGTTCTCGGGCAGGTCGACCGTGCGCACGCCGTCGGGCACGCCCGTGACGGGGGCGCCGTTGCCGACGACGACCACCTCGACGGGGTCGCCGTCCTGCTTGGCGACCGAGTCGATGAGGGCGCGCAGGTCGTCGGGCCGGTTGCCCATGGTGATGATGACGGCACCGAGCTTCATACGGCTCACCTCAGCCTGCTGGAGACGAGGATGGACACCAGGTGCAGCACCGTCTGCAGCAGTGCGATGCCGGCCAGCACCGCCACACCGAGGCGGGAGAAGAACAGGTCGCCCCGCATCTGGTCCGCGACCGCCAGCACCAGGATGAGCAGCGACGCCTCGATACCGAGGACCAGCCGGTGGAACTTCAGCGCGGCGGCGGCCCGGCGGGCGAGCGCCATGCCGGACGAGCGCGGCTCGGCCGCCGCGTCCTTGACCGGCTCCATCCCGGCCTGGTGCCGGGCGACGCCGACCAGGTCGGTCTCGGCCTTGATCAGGATCGCGCCGAGCGCGGCGAGCGTGCCGAGGAAGGCCCAGAGCCAGTCGATCCGGCCGCCGCCCCACAGGTCCGCGGCGCGCAGGCCGAAGCCGACGAGCACGGCCGCGTCGCACAGGTAGGCACCGACCCGGTCCAGGTACACGCCGGACAGGGAGTACTGCTTCTTCCAGCGGGCGACCTCGCCGTCCACGCAGTCCAGCAGCAGGTAGAGCTGGACCATCACCACGCCGAGGACGGCGCCCCAGACGCCCGGGACGAGCAGGGCCGGCAGGGCCAGGACCCCGGCCAGCGTCATCAGGTACGTCAGCTGGTTCGGCGTGACCTTGGTGCCGACCAGGACGCGGGTGATGCGCAGGGAGATCTCGCGCATGTACAGGCGGCCGCCCCAGTGCTCGCCACTGCGCCGGTCCTTCACACCCGCGGGGTGGACGACCGGACGGAGCTCAGCTACGGATGGTCTTGGCATAGTCGGCGTACGCGTCCCTGATCTGGTCGGTGGACAGGTCGAGGTGCTCGAGGATGGTGAACCGGCCGGGCCGGGTCTGCGGTGCGTACTCCACGGCCCTGACGAACTCGTCGGCGGAGAAGCCGATGTCCTCGGGGAGGACCGGCAGCCCGTGCTTGCGCAGGACCTCGGCGAACAGCCCGGACTCCTCCCCGGCGCCGCGCAGGTGCATCGCGAAGGCGGCGCCCAGGCCGACCTGCTCGCCGTGGCTGGCGGCGCGCTTGGGGTAGAGCAGGTCGAAGGCGTGGCTGATCTCGTGGCAGGCGCCGGAGGACGGCCGGGAGTCACCGCTGATCGACATGGCGATACCGGAGAGCACCAGCGCCTCCGCGAGCACCGTCAGGAACTCGTCGTCGCCGACGCCCCCGGGGTGGCGGAGCACGGCCTCGCCGGCGGTGCGGGCCATCGCGGCGGCCAGGCCGTCGACGGACTCCCCGGTGACCTTGCGGGACAGCTCCCAGTCGGCGATCGCGGAGATGTTGGAGATCGCGTCGCCGATCCCGGAGCGGACGAACCGGACCGGGGCCGCACGCACCACGTCGAGGTCGATCACCATGGCGATCGGCGCGGGGACGCCGTAGGAGCCGCGGCCGTTGTCGTTGTCCAGGATGGAGATCGGCGAGCACAGACCGTCGTGCGCCAGGTTGGTGGCGACGGCGACCATGGGCAGCCCGACCCGCGCCGCGGCGTACTTCGCCACGTCGATGATCTTGCCGCCACCGAGGCCGACGACCGCGTCGTAGCGGCGCTTGCCCTTGATGTCGTCGGCCAGTTTGACCGCCGAGTCGATGGTGCCGTCCGCGACCTCGTACCAGTCGGCGCCGGGCAGCACCGGTGCCAGCCGCTCGCGCAGGGCCTGGCCCGAGCCGTTGCTGATCGCGAACGCCAGCTCGCCGGACGCGGAGATGCGCTGGTCGGCCAGCAGGCCGGCCAGATCGTCCATCGCGCCGCAGCTGACGTCGACGACGACCGGCGACGGAATGAGCCGGGTCAGTACTGGCACGCGATCTCCCGGCCCTTCGCGAGGTCGTCGTGGTTGTCGATCTCGACCCAGCTGATGTCGCCGATGGCGGCCACGTCGATCCGGAAGCCGCGGTTCACCAGCTCCTGGTAGCCGTCCTCGTAGTAGAGGTCGGGGTCGCGCTCGAAGGTGGCCTTGAGCGCGTCGGCGAGCTCCTCCGCGGCCTCGGGCTCGATGAGGGTGACGCCGATGTACTCACCGGTGGCACCCGCCGGGTCCATCAGCTTGGTGATCTGCCGGACGCCCAGGCCGTCGGCGGTGATGACCTTCATCTCCTCGTCGGCCAGCTGCTTCACCGTGTCGAGGGCGAGGATGATCTGCCGACCGTCACCACGGGCGGCGAGCAGGGTCTTCTCGACGGAGACCGGGTGCACGGTGTCGCCGTTGGCGAGGATCACGCCCCGCCCGAGCACGTCGCGGGCGCACCACAGGGAGTAGGCGTTGTTCCACTCCTCGGCCTTGTCGTTGTCGATCAGGGTGAGCTTCAGGCCGTACGTGGCCTCCAGCTCGTCCTTGCGCGCGTACACGGCCTCCTTGCGGTAGCCGACGACGACGGCGACCTCGGTGAGGCCGATCTCGCTGAAGTTCCTCAGCGTCAGGTCGAGGACCGAGAGGTCCCCGTTCACGGGCACGAGGGCCTTCGGAAGCGTGTCGGTGTAGGGGCGCAGACGCCGTCCGGCACCGGCAGCCAGAACAAGGCCGATCATGCGGGTTCTCCTTCGTCGTGTACGGCGGGTGCTCCGGAGGAGACCCAGAAGCGGACGGACTCCGCGACCACCACCAGTGCCACGGCGACCGCGAGGACCGTCAGCGCGATCGTGAACTGCGGGGCGCCGAGCAGGGTGGCCAGCAGCGCGACCGCCAGGGTCCGCCCCTCGTGCCCGCCTACCGCCCGGACCAGCCAGTGCGGGGGCGCGCCGGTGCCCCCGCGGATGCGGTACACCGTGTCGTAGTGATGGTAGGCGACCGCGGCCACCAGGCCGAATGCCGCGGGAAGGGCCCCGCTCACGTCCGCGCGGTCGGCGAGGATCAGGATCGTGCCGTACTCCGCGGCGCGGAAGACCGGGGGCACCAGCCAGTCGAGGGAGCCCTTGAGCGGGCGCGCGACGGCGAGGCCGGAGGTGAGGGCGTAGGCCAGGGCGGCGACGGCCGTCCAGGGGCTGCCGTAGGGGGCGAGCCACGCGGTGAGGGTGACCACCGCGGCGCCGGTCACGGCGATCGCCGGCGGAGCGAGCGCTGGCAGCCGGCGGGCCGCGCCCTGGAACGCGGCGGCGAAGCCCTCCGCCAGGGGACCGGAGTCCGCGAGGTCGGCGAGCGCCTGTGCGGCGCGGTCGGTCCTTCGGGCCTTGCGGGTGAGCGAGCGCAGCACGCGGCCGGCGGTGGTGTACACGGCGGCGAAGGCACAGCCGATCAGCAGGGCGTAGAAGACGATCCGCGGGGTGGTGACGGCGGTCAGCACCGCGATCATGGCCCAGCGCTCGCCGATCGGCAGCACGATCATGCGCCGGACCCAGACCGTCCAGCCGACGCTGTCGAGCCGGTCGGAGAGGGCGGCGGTGGGGCTGGTGTTGCCGGTGGCGTCGTGGTTGGCCTCGTTGAAGGAGAAGTCGACCACGTGGCGGCAGGTCTGCAGCACCATGGCGCCGAGCGCCAGGGCCCAGACGTCGTCCCCGCCGCGTGCGGCACCGAGGGCGAGGCCCGCGTAGTAGGCGTACTCCTTGGCCCGGTCGAAGGTGGCGTCGAGCCAGGCGCCGAGCGTCGAGTACTGCAGGGAGTAGCGGGCGAGCTGCCCGTCGGTGCAGTCGAGGACGAAGGAGAGGATCAGCAGCACGCCGGCGGCGACGAAGCCGCCCCGGGTGCCGGTGGCCGCGGCTGCGGCCGCTATGAGCGCGGTGATCAGCGAGGCCGTGGTGACCTGGTTCGGGGTCAGTCCGCGCCGTGCGCACCAGCGGGCGAGGTAGCGCGAGTACGGGCTGATGCAGAAGGTCGTGAAGAATCCGTCACGCGCCTTCACCGCGGACCGCAGCCGGACGTCCTCGTCGTCGACGGCCGCCACGGCCCGCCGGGCGTCGTCGCGGGCCTGGGGGTCGCCGGGCACGGTCGCCACCAAGGTCCCCAGCTCGGGGCGGTGCGGAGCGGCGCCCTCGGATGCGAGAGCGCCCGCGACGAGGTCCGGGAGCACATCGCCGGGGGCGGGGTGGGCGTCCGTGGCGCCGGAGGACGTGCCGTCCTGGGACGACTGCGCGGTGGGCCGCCCGGCCGCCTCCCGCAGGGCCGCCAGCAGGGCGGCGCGTGCCTCGGGCCGGGCCGTGGCCGCGCCGGGGATCGCGGCGGCCGGGAAGCGGGGGTCCGTCAGGCCGAGGCGGAGCGCGTGGACGTGGCCGACGAAGCGCGGGTCGACGAGCGCGGCCCGCTCGGCGGCCGGGACCGCGGCGAGCAGCTCGGCCGCCTCGTCGGCCCCGGAGGCGACGCGTACGTCGAAGCCCAGCGACCGCAGATCGCCCTCGAGCGGCGATCCGGGTACCGGCGGACCGGTGAGGATGGCGGTCGACAGACGGACTCACTCCCTGGCGCTGATCAGATGGGTGGGCACGGCGGCTCGGCCCGGGACCGGGCGGCGGCATGTCGGCTGAGGCTATCGGATGGACGGAAGCGCGAGTTCACTGAGGTTTCCCGGTGAGGACGCTCCCGCTCGTCCCGCCGGCCACGTCCTCGGTCCGGGCATCCCTTGCCCTGAACGGGGACCGGCCGCCGGTGCCGCGACCGAGATCATCATCGTCGATCAGTGGCCGACCCCACAAACCGCCCCTGCCGGCACCGGTGCCCCCTGACACCGCGTGGTTAGGGTGGCCTGCATGACTTGGCTGATCACAGGCGGGGCGGGGTACATCGGAGCGCACGTGGCACACGCCATGACCGGCGCCGGCGAGCGGGTCGTCGTGCTCGACGACGTCTCGACGGGCAACGCTGCCCGGCTGCCCGAGGGGGTGCCCCTGGTCAGGGGCACCCTGCTGGACGGGGAGCTGCTGGACCGCGTCCTCTCCGAGTACGCGGTCACGGGGGTGGTGCACCTGGCGGCGCGGAAGCAGGTCGGCGAATCGGTGGAGCAGCCGCTGCGCTACTACCGGGAGAACGTTCACGGGCTGACGGTGCTGCTGGAGGCCGTCGTCGACGCGGGAGTGAAGCGGTTCCTCTTCTCCTCGTCGGCGGCGGTGTACGGGATGACCGACGTGGACCCGATCACGGAGGACACCCCCACCGTGCCGATCAGCCCGTACGGAGAGACCAAGCTCGCCGGCGAGTGGCTGGTGCGGGCGGCGGGCCGGGCCCACGGCATCGCCACCGGCTGTCTTCGCTACTTCAACGTCGCCGGCGCGGCCCGGCCGGAGCTCGCGGACACCGGGGTGTTCAACGTGATCCCGATGTTCTTCGACCGGATCACCCGGGGTGACGCACCGAGGATCTTCGGCGACGACTACCCGACGCCCGACGGCACCTGCGTCCGCGACTACATCCACGTCGCCGATCTCGCCGACGCCCATCTGACGGTGGCCCGCCGACTGGCGGGCCAGGACGGGGCCGGCGACCTGACGGTGAACGTCGGCCGCGGCGAGGGCGTCTCCGTGCTCGCACTGGCCCGTGTCGTCGCCGAGGTCACGGGCCACGGCACGCCGGCGGTCGTCGAGCCGCGCCGTCCAGGTGACGCGGCACGAGCCGTCGCTTCGGTCGAACGCATCGGCAGGGAGCTCGGCTGGACGGCCTCGCGCGGGGTACGCGAGATGGTCGAGTCCGCGTGGGCCGGCTGGCTGCTGCACCGCCCCGAGGCAGCCCTGCGGAGAGCTGCCCCGGTGGATTCCCGACACCCTGACCAGCGGACGTAACCGCAGGTCAGAGTATATGACAACGGTGTTCAGCGTCGGGTTGCCCGGTATCGCCGGCCCGTAGTTCACTGGCCACTCGGACAGATCGTTCACCGTGATCCGGGAGGCTTCTCGCATGGGGGCAGGGCACGACCACGGACACGCGCACGGCGGACGCCCGCCGACGGGGACCGCGGCCGCCGCCTACCGGGGGCGGCTGCGGGTCGCCCTGGCGATCACGCTGAGTGTGATGCTCCTGGAGATCGCCGGCGGTGTGCTGGCGGACTCGCTCGCCCTGATCGCCGACGCCGCCCACATGGCCACCGACGGTCTGGGCCTCGCCATGGCGCTGCTCGCGATCCACTTCGCCGGCCGCCCGCCCGACGCGAAGCGCACCTTCGGCCTGGCCAGGGCCGAGATCCTGGCCGCGCTCGCGAACTGCGTGCTGCTGCTCGGCGTCGGCGGTTTCCTGCTGTACGAGGCGATCCAGCGCTTCATCACCCCGGCCGAGACCAAGGGCGGTGTCGCCATCCTCTTCGCCCTCGTCGGTCTGGCCGCGAACGCGGTGTCGCTGTTCCTGCTGATGCGGGGGCAGAAGGAGAGCCTCAACGTGCGCGGCGCGTATCTGGAGGTCCTCGCGGACGCGCTGGGCTCGGTGGCGGTGCTGATCTCCTCGGCCGTCATCCTGGCGACCGGCTGGCAGGCGGCCGACCCGATCGCCTCGCTGCTCATCGGCCTGATGATCGTGCCGCGGACGCTGAAGCTGCTGAGGGAGACGCTGAACGTGCTGCTGGAGGCGGCGCCGAAGGACGTCGACATGGCCGAGGTGCGCGAGCACATCCAGGCCCTCCCCGGCGTCGTGGACGTGCACGACCTGCATGCCTGGACCATCACCTCCGGGATACCGGTCCTCTCCGCCCACGTGGTGGTGGCGCCCGGCTTCCTTGACGCGGTGGGCCACGAGAAGATGCTGCACGAACTGCAGAGCTGCCTCGGGTCGCACTTCGACGTGGAGCACTGCACGTTCCAGCTGGAGCCCGGCGGTCATGCCGAGCACGAGGCGGGCTACTGCCACTGAGGGCTGCTGGACTGACAGTGAGGATTTGTGGTGGCTTCTCCGCCGGGTCTGACTCACGGACTGACCGACGCCGACTGGCTGTCTTCTAGGCGATTCGTCGGCCCGGGCGGGAGCGGGAGGAGCCGAGGTTGATGACGGTCGCAGTCGACGCTGCCCTGTGCAGCGCCCGGTCCACCATCGGCCTCCGGGTTCCCGGCCGCTCACCTTCCGTACGCCGGCCTGATCCGTACGTCGGCCGGAGCCCGTCCCGTCCAAGGGTTCTTCACGTGCCGAGTACGATCACACCGGCCATGTGCTGCGACCCACCGACCCCCGCTGGCGGGTCCGCCCGGAGACGGACGCCGACCTCCCGGCCGTGCACGCCGTCAACGCGACGGCCTTCCCCACGGCCGGCGAGGCGGAGCTCGTGGACGCACTCCGCCGGGACCCTTCGGCGTGGCTGCCGGGGCGCTCCTGGGTGGCCGAGGCGCCGGACGGTTCCGACACGGCGCCGCAGGGCATGATCACGTACCCGGAGGCGTTCGGGGTCTGAGCCGCCGTCCGTGCCCGTCGTGCTCCCCGCACGACGGGCACGGACATGCCCAGGGGCGGTGAAGTGCGGACAAGCCGCTTTTGTACGGCAGACTGGGTGCGCCCCTCAGGGCCGAGGACCGAAGCGAAGGATGGCTATGCCGATCACACCCGCCACCGCGCCGAACAGCTCGCCGAACGGCACCACGCAACAGATCCTGCTGGAACTGGTCGACGAGACCGGCCGAACCATCGGCACCGCGGAGAAACTCTCCGCCCATCAGGCGCCGGGACAACTGCACCGGGCGTTCTCCGTGTTCCTCTTCGACGAGCGCGGGCGGCTGCTCCTGCAGCGGCGGGCGCTCGGCAAGTACCACTCCCCCGGAGTCTGGTCGAACACCTGCTGCGGGCACCCCTATCCGGGCGAGGCCCCGTTCACGGCGGCGGCCCGGCGGACCCACGAGGAGCTGGGCGTCTCGCCTTCGCTGCTCGCCGAGGCCGGGACCGTCCGCTACAACCATCCGGACCCGGCCTCGGGCCTGGTCGAGCAGGAGTTCAACCACCTCTTCGTGGGCCTGGTGCAGTCGCCGCTGCGGCCGGACCCGGAGGAGGTCGGGGAGACGGTGTTCGTGACGGCGGCCGAACTCGCGGAACGCCACGCCCGGGACACGTTCTCGGCCTGGTTCATGACGGTGCTGGACGCGGCGCGCCCGGCGGTCAGGGAGCTCACGGGCCCGGCCGGAGGCTGGTGACCCGCCGGGGCGCGAAGTCTCTCCGGCGCGGCGGCCCTACAGGGGCGCCGCGCCGCTCACGGGGACGAACGGCAGAGCCGCCCAGATGATCTTTCCACCGCTCGACGTGTGCTCGACGTCGCACTCGCCGCCCGCCTCCCGGGTGATCTCCTTGACGAGGAGCAGTCCCCGGCCGCCCGTGCGGGCGGAGTCGCTCTCCAGGGCCTTGGGCCGGTAGGGGTGGTTGTCCTCGACGGCCACCCGGATCCACTGCGGACCGACCGCGACCTCGATGGCCACCTCCGGCGAGAGCAGGGCGGCGTGCCGGACGGCGTTGGTGACGAGTTCGGACACGATCAGCAGCAGTCCCTGCAGCACCTCGTCGTGGACCGGTACGCCCTGGTGTCGGACCAGATCGCGAACGGCATGCCGGGCCTGCGGTACGGACACGTCGAGTGCGGGAGCGGTGAACCGCCAGACGCCTTCGTACGACAGTGGCCGGGCCGGGACGCTCCCGGGGCTCTCCATAGTCCCGCACCCACCCTCGTGAAACGTCGCTGGGAACCGATGTGTACACGAGTGTTGGGAATGCGCTGGTCCATACCGGGCTGCTGACCAGAAGTCAGCTCCTATCGACGGCTCCGGACCGGGTCATTGCGTTCCGGTCAGTTCTTCGATCGGTCCGGACCCTCTTCTGATGACCTCTCGGACGGACCGGTGGACGCCGGACCCAACGCCTCCCCGGCTCCCCCGCCCTGTCCGCCGTCCGCGACCATCTCGACGATACGGCGACCGCCCACGCCGATCGCGATCAGCCCCAGCCCGTCGAAGAGCAGGGCGAGGGAGAAGAACACGCCGAGGACGTAGCGGCTGCTCTCGGGCCAGTTCGCCAGCACCAGGATGCCCAGCAGCAGGCCGAACGCGCCCTGGAGCAGGGTCCAGCCGAACTGCGGCCCCCGCACCACGAGCGACCCCACCAGCCGGAAGAGCCCGCCGGTGAGGAACAGCAGCGCGGCGAACATGGTCAGTGCCTCCGCGCTGCCCTCCGGGTGGCGGATGACGACCACACCGGCCGCGATGTTCAGGGCGGCGACGACCACACTGAGCCAGAAGGAGCTGCTGCCGCGGGACTCGATCGCCTGGAGCAGTCCGACCAGCCCGCCGACGAGCAGCAGCCAGCCGAACAGGAGCATCGAGGTGAGGGTCGCGAGGCCGGTGTAGACGAGGCCCACGATCCCGGCGATCACGAGGAGCACACCGAGGGCCGCCAGCCAGCCGAAGCTGCGACGGAGCTTTCTGCCCTCCTGGGCGGGACCGGTCATGGGGTGCCTCCTCGTCGTGCCCTCCCCGGTCGCTGTCGTCCTCGCCGGCTGCGCGGTCCCGGCCGGTGTCGCCGTCTCCGTCGTCACTGCCGTCGGTGCCGGTGTCGGCGCCGACACCCCCGTCCCGATCATAGGTAGGGGCCCGGCGGATAGCATCCGGCGCATGGACCGGACGAACGAGGCGCACGAGGCGGAGCCGGAGGTCCGGCACACGGTGGCGGACGGGGTGGCGACCGTCGTGATCAGCCATCCCGCCAGGCGCAACGCGATGACCGCCGCGATGTGGCGGGAGCTGCCGGCGCTGCTGGACGGACTGGGCCGCGACCCCGCCGTACGGGTGCTGGTGCTCACCGGCGACGGAGGCACCTTCTGCGCGGGCGCCGACATCACCTCCCTGAGCACGCCCGCTCCGGAGGAGTCACCGCAGGAGCTGGCCGTACGGGCCGAGGAGGCGCTCGCGGCGTTCCCCAAGCCGTCGCTGGCGGCGGTCCGCGGCTACTGCGTGGGCGGCGGCTGCCAGCTGGCGGCCGCCTGCGATCTGAGGTTCGCCGAGGAGGGCGCCTCCTTCGGGATCACCCCGGCGAAGCTCGGCATCGTGTACCCCGCGTCCTCGACCCGGCGGCTGGTCTCGCTCGTGGGTCCGGCCACCGCGAAGTACCTGCTGTTCTCGGGCGAGTTGATCGACACGGAGCGGGCCCTGCGCACCGGCCTGGTGGACGAGGTGCTGCCCTCGGGCGAACTGGGCAAGCGGGTGGCCGAGTTCGCCCGTGTACTGGCGGCCCGCTCGCAGCTGACGCAGGCCGCCGCCAAGGAGTTCGCCGCGGGACGCACCGACCGCGACGCCCACTGGGCGGAGCAGGCCCGCGGCAGCGGCGACACCGTGGAGGGGATCGCCGCCTTCCTGGAGCGCAGACCGCCTCGCTTCACGTGGAGCGTGTGAGGCGGGGCGGCCGCGTCCCGCGGGGTGAACGGCGGCCCGGACCGCGCGGAGGCTCGGACGGGGGTGCGGCCGGGTCGGGCGAGGACTCGGGGCTCGGGGGAACGGACCGCGCGGGGCTCGCCGGAGGACCGGGAGTGCTCAGCCGCCCACCCCCAGGACCAGCCCTGCGTGGGTGCGCCACTGCGCCACCATCCGCTCCGGGGCCTTCTCGGGCGATCCCGCGTCGTAGGGCGGCTGCGGGTCGTACTCGGTGAGGAGCTGGACCGTCTGGGCGACCTCGTCGCCGGCGATGCGGCCGAGCAGGTGGAGCGCCATGTCGATCCCGGAGGAGACGCCCGCGGCGGTGACGTACTTGCCGTCGAAGACCACGCGCTCCCCCGTCGGCTCCGCGCCGAAGGGCACCACGTCCTCCAGGGCGAGCCAGTGGGACGTGGCGCGACGCCCTTCGAGCAGTCCGGCCGCGGCCAGCAGGTGCGAGCCGGTGCACACGGACGTGGTCCAGGTGCTGGAGGCGTCGGCCGTGCGGAGCCAGCCGAGGATCGTCTCGTCGAGCATGGCGCGCCGTGAGCCGGGGCCGCCGGGGACGAGCACGATGTCCGGCGTGGTCACCTCGTGGAGCGCCCGCTCGGCGGCCACGACGAGGGAGCCCTGGTCGTTCCGCACGGGGCCGGCCTCCTTGGCGACGAACACGGTCTCCGCCCCGGGCAGCCGGGACAGCAGCTCGTAGGGGCCGATGGCGTCGAGGCTGGTGAAACCGTCGTAGAGCACGATGGCGATCTGCATGGCGGGTCCTGTCCCTTTCGGTGGCCGCTCTCGCGGTGGTTGCGGCGGTCGGTCTCGCAGTGGGTCCCGCGGTTCTTCCGGTGTCGCTGCCGCGGTTGCTCCGGCGGCGCTCCCGCGGCCGGTCCGGCGGTCCTCCTGCGGTCGTTCGGGCCTTACCGGGTCGTTCAGCGCGCGGGTGCGTGGAAGCGGCGCCGGTACTCGGCGGGCGCCGTGCCGAGAGCCTTCACGAAGGCGCGGCGCATCGCCTCGGGTGTCCCGTAACCGCAGGCCCGGGAGACCTCCTCGACCCCGTGGCCGGTGTCCTCCAGCAGCCGTCGGGCGTGCTCCAGGCGCACCTGGTCGACGTACCTCCCCGGCGTGACCCCCGTCTCGGCACGGAACGCGCGGGCGAACTGGCGGGGCGACAGGGCGGCGAGCCCCGCCAGCGCCTCGACGGACAGGTCGCCGTCCGGGTGGTCGGTGATGTACTGCTGCACGTCGCGCAGCGGTTCACGCCGGGCGCTCTGGGCGGCGAGCTGGGCGCTGAACTGCGACTGGTTGCCGGGCCGGCGCAGGAACACCACCAGATGGCGGGCGATGGTCAGAGCCGTCCGGCGTCCCAGATCCTCCTCGACCAGTGCCAGCGCCAGGTCGATGCCCGCGGTGACCCCGGCCGAGGTGGCGAGCGAACCGTCGCGTACGAAGATCGGCTCCGGGTCCACCTCCACCTCCGGGTGGGTGCGGGCGAGTTGGTCGCAGACGGACCAGTGGGTGGTCACCCTGTGGCCGTCGAGCAGCCCGGCCTCGGCGAGCAGCAGGGCACCGGTGCACACCGAGACGAGACGGGTCGCGGTCCCGGCGTTGGCACGCAGCCAGTCGACCAGCGGGGGATCCGGCCGGCGCGTGCCCTCCCCGCCCGGCACGATCAGCGTGTGCGGCGGGCCGCCGGCACCGAGGGTCGCGTCCGGGACGACCGTGAGCCCGCTGGAGGTGCGCACGGGCCCGCCGTCGAGCGAAGCGGTGCGCACGGCGTACCGGAACGGAGCGTGCGGTGCCTGGTTGGCGCCGGTGAAGACCTCGACCGGGCCGGTGACGTCGAGGCTCTGCACTCCGTCGAAGAGCACCACGAGCACGGTTCGCTCCTGCATGCGTCCATCGTCCCGGCCGCCGACACATGACCGCAATGACGAGAAACCCACCATTCCTGCCATCGCGGGCGGAGACCGTCCCTGCGGGAGGGCCGGACGCCGCCCCTTCGGGAGGGGAGGGAGATCCTCCGCGGGTGGAGAGGGAGACCTTCGTCTTCACGTCGTACCGACCAGTCGGTAACGTGCGGGCATGAGTTCTCTGCACCCGCGCGCGGGACGCCGCTGCCACAACGCCGTCAATCCGCTCCACTCCACCGTGTACTTCTCGCCCGACTACGCGAAGGAGCTCGCGGGGATCGGTGTCGAGGACAACAGCGCCGCCTACTTCGCGGGGCGCGCCGCCGCCCTGGGCGCGGTCGGGCCGGGCACGGTCGCGGCGGCCTTCTACAACTTCAGCCACGATCTGATCGCCCGGCACCTCCCGGCCGTCTGGGACACCGCGTCTCCCGCCACGGTGCTGGACGCCCGGATGCGGGCGGTGGACGCGACGCTGCGACGGCTGCTCGGCGACGACACCGTCACCTCGCCGGAGATGGCCGAGGCCGCCCGCCTGGCGCTGCGCGCCACCGAGGCCTGTACCCGGCCCGCCCGCCCGCTGTACGCCGCACACGCCGACCTGCCGGTGCCCGAGGAACCGCACCTCGCCTTCTGGCACGCGGCGACCCTGCTGCGCGAGCACCGCGGCGACGGCCATCTCGCCGCACTGCTGTCCGCCGGACTCGACCCGCTGGAGGCGCTGGTCAGCCACACCGCGACCGGCAAGGGCATGTCACCGCGCTGGATCCTCGCCAGCCGCGGCTGGCGGCGCACCGACTGGGAGGCGGCCTCCGACCGGCTGCGCGAGCGCGGACTGCTCGACGCCGACGGCGAGTTGACCGAGGCGGGCACGGCGCTCCGCGCCGAGCTGGAGGAGCACACCGACCGGCTCGACCTCGCCCCGTACGAGCACCTGGGCGCGGCGGGCGTCGAACGCCTCACCGAGCTGGGCCGCGGATTCCTCATGGCGGCCGCGGCGGCCGGCGCCTTCCCCTCGGACCTCACCGGCAAGGGCTGACCGGCAGAGGCCGACTGCCGGGGGCAGGCCGGCAGAGGGTCACCGGTACGGGCCGCCCGCCAGGGCCGGCCGGCCGGAGCCGGCGGTCCGAGGCGCGCCACCGCCGCAGACCGGGGACGGGACGGTACGGGCAGACCGGCGGAACCTCGCCGGACCGGCCGGCCGGCGTTCGGCCCCGGCGGCCGGGTGGGTTTGGCGGCACGGGGCACGGCAACCCGGTACCGAGCACGACAACGTGTCCGAACCGAGGAGGCAAACCGTGTTCCGTGCCGTCGCCGACGCGCTCAGGACCCTCGGTGGCATCGCCGCCGCCGTCGTCACCTTCCCGTTCCGCCTGCTGGCCCGTCTCTTCGGCGGCGCGGCGGGACACGGGCGACGTACGCGCCGCGCGTAGGGGGGACGCGCGACACGGCCCCCGCCCACCCGGCAGAATGCAGCCGAAGAGATCGCGCGGGCACCGGTCCGCGCGGCCTCCAGGCACAGCCGGTATCGGAAGGCGAGTCGGGAACCGTGACGACGTCCATCGAAGGCAGGATCGCCGAGGAGCTCGGCGTACGGGAGCGGCAGGTGAAGGCGGCCGTCGAGCTGCTCGACGGCGGGTCCACCGTCCCGTTCATCGCGCGCTACCGCAAGGAAGCGACCGAGATGCTCGACGACGCGCAGCTGCGCACGCTCGAGGAGCGGCTGCGCTATCTACGGGAACTGGAGGAGCGGCGGACGTCGGTGCTCGAGTCCGTACGCGAACAGGGCAAGCTCACCGACGAGCTCGAGGCGCAGATCCGGGCCGCCGACACCAAGGCCCGCCTGGAGGACATCTATCTCCCCTTCAAGCCCAAGCGGCGCACCAAGGCGCAGATCGCCCGAGAGGCCGGGCTGGAGCCGCTCGCCGAGGGGCTGCTCGGCGACCCGGCGGTCGAACCCCTCGCGGCCGCCGCCGCGTTCGTCGACGCCGGCAAGGGCGTCGCCGACGCCGCGGCCGCGTTGGAGGGCGCCCGGGCGATCCTCACCGAGCGCTTCTCCGAGGACGCCGACCTCATCGGCGAACTGCGGGAGCGGATGTGGACCCGGGGCCGGCTGGCGGCGAGGGTCCGCGACGGCAAGGAGGAGGCCGGCGCGAAGTTCGCCGACTACTTCGACTTCGCCGAGCCGTTCACCGAACTCCCCTCGCACCGCGTGCTCGCGATGCTGCGCGGCGAGAAGGAGGACGTGCTCAGCCTGGAGCTGGAACCCGAGGAGCCCACGGACGGTCCTTCGACGTACGAGGGCATGGTCGCCCGGCGCTTCGACGTGGCCGACCGGGGCCGACCGGCGGACAAGTGGCTGCTGGACACGGTGCGCTGGGCGTGGCGGACCCGGATCCTGGTGCACCTCGGGATCGATCTGCGGCTGAGGCTGCGGACGGCGGCCGAGGACGAGGCCGTACGGGTCTTCGCCGCCAACCTGCGGGACCTGCTGCTCGCCGCCCCCGCCGGCACGCGCGCGACGCTGGGCCTCGACCCAGGCTTCCGCACGGGGGTGAAGGTGGCGGTGGTGGACGCCACCGGCAAGGTCGTCGCCACCGACACGATCTACCCGCACGTACCCGCGAACAAGTGGGACGAGTCGCTGGCGAAGCTGGCCCGGCTGGCCAAGGAGCACGCCGTCGAGCTGGTCGCCATCGGCAACGGCACGGCGTCCCGCGAGACGGACAAGCTGGCCGCCGACCTCATCGCGAAGCACCCGGAGCTGAAGCTCACCAAGGTGATGGTGTCGGAGGCGGGCGCGTCGGTGTACTCCGCGTCCGCGTTCGCCTCGCAGGAACTGCCGGGCCTCGACGTCTCGCTGCGCGGCGCGGTGTCCATCGCCCGCAGGCTGCAGGACCCCCTCGCCGAGTTGGTGAAGATCGACCCCAAGTCGATCGGCGTGGGCCAGTACCAGCACGACCTCTCCGAGGTGAAGCTCTCGCGTTCGCTGGACGCGGTCGTCGAGGACTGTGTGAACGGCGTCGGCGTCGACGTGAACACCGCCTCCGCGCCGCTGCTCTCCCGGGTCTCGGGCATCGGGACGGGCCTCGCCGAGAACATCGTGGCCCACCGCGACCAGAACGGCCCGTTCCACTCCCGCCGGGAGCTCAGGAACGTGGCGCGGCTCGGCCCGAAGGCGTACGAGCAGTGCGCTGGCTTCCTGCGGATCCGCGGCGGCGACGACCCGCTCGACTCGTCCAGCGTGCACCCCGAGGCGTACCCGGTGGTGCGGCGCATGGTGAAGACGACCGGCAGCGAGGTCGCGGCGCTCATCGGCAACACCGGCGTGCTGCGGTCGCTGCGCGCGGACGACTTCGTCGACGAGACCTTCGGTCTGCCGACGGTGACGGACATCCTGCGGGAGCTGGAGAAGCCTGGACGCGACCCGCGTCCCGCGTTCCGGACGGCGACCTTCAAGGACGGCGTCGAGAAGATCTCCGACCTGGCGTCCGGGATGGTGCTGGAGGGCGTCGTCACCAACGTCGCGGCGTTCGGTGCGTTCGTGGACGTCGGCGTCCACCAGGACGGACTCGTGCACGTCTCCGCGATGTCGCGCACGTTCGTCAAGGACCCGCGGGACGTGGTGAAGCCGGGTGACGTGGTCAAGGTGAAGGTCCTCGACGTCGACATCCCCCGCAAGCGGATCTCGCTGACCCTGCGGCTGGACGACGAGGCCGCGGCGCAGTCGGGCGGCGGTGGCGGCCAGCGCCGCGACCGGGGCCAGGGCGGCGGACGGCCGCCGCAGCAGCGCCAGGGCGGCCGAGAGCGCAGGGCGGGCACCGGCTCGGGCTCGTCGGACCGCCGGGCAGCCGCGCCCGCCAACAGCGCGATGGCGGACGCACTGCGCCGGGCCGGTCTCCTCGGCGACGAGCGGCGCGGCGGGCGCTGACCCCGCCCCGGCCGCGCGGTCCCGTTCCGCGCGGCCGGGGGCCGCACGGCCGTCGGTGCGCTCCCTCGTCCGATCGCCGCCGTGCTCGCGCGGCGGTGCGTGCCGCCCGGGCGCCCGGTACGCGCCGACGGGACCCGACACCCGCGCCCACCCGGCACGACCCGACCGCGGTATGTGTTCGCACGGGCACGGAAAGCCGTTGTGACCTGCGTCCTGTCGTCGTGCGGACCTCCGCTCCTACGCTTGCCTGCCACTCGCACGCCTTGGCGCGGAGGCACTCGCCCGCTCCGGCACGACCACGGCGAGCACACGTCGAGGATGGTTCCGCCCCACATGCCCAGTGACCTGTCGCCCGTCATCGCAGCCGCCACCCGCTGGCTCCTCTCGGCGTTCCCGCCGGAGGCCGGTGCGCTCGACCGTGCGCTGGCCGAGGCCCAGGCCGGACACGCGGCGACCATCGCCGCCGCCCTGCGCTACCCGACCGAGCTGGACGCGGAGCTGCTGCATCTCCTCGGCCCCGGGGACACCGCGCGACTGGATGCGGTCAGCGGTGCCGGCGAGGCGCCGGAGGGACCTGAACACGTCTGGCGCACCTGGGTGGACGAGACCGTCGTCAGCTGGGCGGCATGTCTGCTCGCCGACGCGGAACTCGCGACCGTGGCGGCGGCCTGCGCCTCCGCGACCCACCACGGTACCGGCTCCGTGGGTACCGCGCGCCGGCTCACCATTCCCAGCCCTCGCGACCACCGCGCGGCGCCGCTGCTGCGCCACCCCGACCTGGTCGGCCCCGTCGCCGAACTCCACCGGGGCACCCTGTGCCGGCTGCTCGCCGCCACGAGCCCGAGCGCGTAGCCCGCCTGCCCCGCCGACGCGCCGTGGGACCGCGGCGCGTCGGCGGGGCAGGCGCCGGTCCGGGCCCCACTTCACTTCGCGCTGCGGCCCCCGCGGTCGTCCGGCTGCCCGAGGCGGCCGGAGTCACCCGGGCACGTGGTCGCGCGCCGCACGGTGCCCCGCCACACCGCCCGGCCGGCGGCCGGGACTCCCGACGCCGGGCGGAGCCTCCGTGACGCTCGCTCAGGCCCGCGGAGGCCCCGGCAGAAAACGCAGCGCCCATGCCGCACGCTCGGCGACGACCGGGTCCGCGTCCTTCGTCAGCGCTTCCAGCAGGGTGCGGGCCCCGTCCGGGTCGGACTGGACCAGGTCGACGATCTCCGTCGCCAGGCCGTCCTGGTCGTCGCCGAGGTCGACGGCCGAGGCGCGGAGCAGCAGCGGGAGCGTGCCGGTGCCACCGAGTGACGCGATCACACCGCCGAGTATCTCTCGGGCGTAGAAGTTCCCTTCGCCGAGGAAACGGCCCATCGCCGCCTCCAGGCGCGGCAGGAGGGAGCGATCACCGGAAGCCGCGACGGCGTCGGCGAGACCGATCGCCTCGTCGACGGAGCCGAGGCTGTCGACAAGTTCGAACAGCCGGTTCAGGGGGTCGGTCGTCATGCTCGGTCTTCTTCAGGACTCGGTGACCTTGCCGTGCGCCACTTCCAGGCGCCGGGTCGTGCGGACGGTGTCCAGCATCCGCCGGTCGTGGGTGACCAGGAGCAGCGTGCCCGTGTACGAGGCGAGCGCGGACTCCAGCTGTTCGATGGCCGGCAGGTCGAGGTGGTTCGTGGGCTCGTCGAGGACGAGCAGATTGACGCCCCGGCCCTGCAGCAGCGCGAGAGCCGCCCGGGTCCGTTCCCCCGGGGACAGGCTGATCGCCGGGCGCAGGACGTGATCCGACTTGAGGCCGAACTTGGCGAGCAGGGTGCGGACGTCGGCGGGCTCGGTGTCGGGAACCGCCGCGCAGAACGCGTCCAGCAACGAGTCCGTGCCGTGGAACAGCCGACGGGCCTGATCGACCTCGCCGACGACGACCCCGGAACCGACGGCCGAGTGCCCGGAGTCCAGCGTGAGGCGGCCGAGGAGGGCGGCGAGCAGCGTCGACTTGCCGGCGCCGTTGGCACCGGTGACGGCGACGCGGTCGGCCCAGTCGATCCGCAGCGACACCGGTCCGAACCGGAAGTCGCCCCGCCGCAGCTCCGCGTCGCGGAGGGTCGCCACGACCGACCCCGAGCGGGGCGCGGCCGCGATCTCCATCCGCAGCTCCCACTCCTTGCGGGGCTCCTCGACCGCGTCGAGCCGTTCGATCATGCGCTGGGTCTGGCGGGCCTTCGCGGCCTGCTTCTCGCTCGCCTCGCTACGGAACTTTCGGCCGATCTTGTCGTTGTCACCCGCCTTGCGACGGGCGTTCTTGACGCCCTTGTCCATCCAGGACCGCTGCATCCGGGCCCGGCCCTCGAGGGCGGCCTTCTTGTCGGCGTACTCCTCGTAGTCCTCGCGGGCGTGCCGCCGCGCGGTCTCCCGTTCCTCCAGATAGCCCGCGTAGCCGCCGCCGTAGAGGGTGATCTGCTGCTGGGCGAGGTCGAGCTCGAGGACCTTGGTGACCGTGCGGTCGAGGAACTCGCGGTCGTGGCTGACGACGACCGTCCCGGCGCGTAGGCCGGTGACGAACTCCTCCAGCCGCTCCAGGCCGTCCAGATCGAGGTCGTTGGTCGGTTCGTCGAGGAGGAAGACGTCGTAGCGGGAGAGGAGCAGGGATGCGAGCCCGGCCCGGGCGGCCTGGCCGCCGGAGAGCGAGGTCATCGGCTGGTCGAGGCCGACGGCGAGGCCGAGCGAGCCTGCGACCTCCTCGGCGCGATCGTCCAGGTCGGCACCACCGAGCGCGAGCCAGCGCTCGAGGCTCGCCGCGTAGGCGTCGTCGGCGCCCGGCGTGCCGTCGACGAGGCCCTGGGTGGCCTCGTCCATCGCGCGCTGGGCCGCGTCGACCCCGGTCCGGCGGGCGAGGAACTCCCGTACGGTTTCGCCGTCCCGCCGTTCCGGCTCCTGCGGGAGGTGGCCCACCGAGGCGGCCGGCGGGGAGAGCCGCAGCTCACCGCGTTCCGGTGTGTCGAGGCCGGCGAGCAGCCGGAGCAGGGTGGACTTGCCCGCGCCGTTGACGCCGACGAGGCCGATCACGTCGCCGGGGGCGACGACGAGGTCGAGCCCGGCGAACAGGGTGCGGGCGCCGTGTCCGGCGGCGAGGTCCTTGGCGACGAGGGTTGCGGTCATCAGGGGACAGATCCTAAGGGCAGTACCGGCGGCGGCGCTGAGCCCGGGCGAACCGGTGGGTGACCCGAGACGCACCGTGACACCCGTGCGCCCAGGACGTCCCGCCGCACACCGGTGCCCGGAGCCACCCGCCCGGCCCTCGGCGGAGCAGCGCCGTGACCGGGACGTCCGGCTCGTACCGATCAGGATGTCCCGACCGGGGCGCCCGGCTCAGCGCGCCACGGCTGCGACCAGGACTCCCCCGGCCGCGCGGGCCACGCCCGACCCTTCACGGCGTTGCCGTCGAGCGGGATCCGGTGGGTGCCGGACTCCAGGGCGCCGTCGAAGGCCTCGTGGGTGCGGGTGCGGTGGAGCCGGTCGAGGCGGTAGGCGACCAGCCGGACGGCACGGTGGCGGTGATTGACGCTGTACGGTCCCGCCATGAGCGGCGAAGTGATCGTGGTGGGCGGCGGGATCATCGGGCTGACGACGGCGGTGGAACTCGCCCAGCGGGGGCGGCGGGTGCGGTTGTGGACCCGTGAGCCCGCCGGGGCGACCACGTCCGCGGTGGCGGGCGCCCTGTGGTGGCCGTACCGGATCGAACCGGAGGCGCTCGTCGGCGCATGGTCGCTCACGTCGCTCCGGGTGTACGAGGAGTTGGCGGAGCGGCCGGAGGAGACCGGGGTGCGGCTGGTGCCGGGAGTGCAGCCGGGCCTGTCGCCCGCCGCGCTCGGGCCCTGGGCCCGGGAACTCACGGGAATGGTGCGCGAACTGGCGCCCGAGGAGCGGCCGGCGGGGGTCGCGTCCGGGCTGTGGGCGCGGCTGCCGCTGATCGACATGCCCGCTCATCTGGGCTGGCTGCGGGCCAGGTTCGAGGCGGCGGGCGGAAACGTGGAGCTCCGCACGGCCGGCTCGCTCGACGAGGCCGCGGCCGGGGCCCCGGTCGTGGTCAACTGCACGGGGCTCGGCGCGCGCGAGCTGGTTCCGGACCCGGAACTCACTCCGGTGCGGGGCCAGTTGGTACTGGTGGAGAACCCCGGGATCGACACCTGGTACGCGGCCGCGGACGAGGCGTCGAGCGAGCTGACGTACTTCTTCCCGCAACCGGGCCGGCTCGTCCTCGGCGGTACGGCGGTCGAGGGGTCCTGGTCACTGGAGCCGGACCCGGCGACGGCCGAGGCGATCGTCCGCCGCTGCGCCCGGGTGCGCCCCGAGATCGCCGGGGCAGCGGTCCTCGCCCACCGCGTCGGACTGCGCCCGGCGCGCTCGGGTGGGGTGCGGCTGGCCGCCGTTGCGGGCCCGTACGGCACCCGTCTGGTCCACAACTACGGGCACGGAGGAGCGGGGGTGACGGTGGCCTGGGGCTGCGCGAGGGCGGCTGCGGACCTGGCGGGCTGACCGATGGGTCCGCGCCGGACCGCGGCGGCCGCGCGGCGGGGCGCCGGCGCCGAAGCGGACGGCCGCCGTCGTCGCCGGCCGTCCTCGTCACCGGTCACACCGCGACGGCGACCGCCCGGCAAGGGCCGTCGGCCGGCACCGCCCCCGGAAGCCGGAGTTCACTTCTCCGGCGGTGTGGGCCCGATACGGAGCTCGAAGTCCCCGTCGTACCTCTCGTGGCCCGCGATGACGGCGAGATCGACGACCTCCTCGCCCCGTTCACCGCGCACGATGATCGGATCGTGGCGCAGATCGCGCATCAGCGCGAAGCACATCGCGATCATCACGACGAGGAACGGGGCCGCGACCAGGATCGTGAGGTTCTGCAGCCCGGCCAGGGCGTCGCCCTTCCCGCCGCCGATCAGCAGCATGACGGCCGCGACGGCGCCGGTGACGGTGCCCCAGAACACCACGACGAACCGTCCCGGCTCCAGGGCACCCTTCTGCGAGAGTGTCCCCATCACGAGGGACGCCGCGTCCGCTCCGGAGACGAAGAAGATGCCGACCAGGACCATCACGAGCATGCTCGTCACGGTGGCGGCGGGGTACTGCTGGAGCACGGCGAACAACTGGCCCTCGGGCGTGGTCTCGTCGCCCAGCCGGCCCTGCTCCTGGAGCGTCATCGCCGTGCCGCCGAAGATCGCGAACCAGCAGAGGCTGACCGTGCTGGGCACGAGGATCACTCCGCCGACGAACTGGCGGATCGTCCGGCCCCGGCTGATGCGGGCGATGAACATGCCCACGAACGGTGTCCAGGAGATCCACCAGGCCCAGTAGAAGACCGTCCAGCTGCCGAGCCAGTCGGCGACCCCGGCACCGCCGGCCGCCTCGGTCCGGCCGATCAGCTGCGGCAGTTCGCCGAAGTAGGTGGCGATAGAGGTGGGGAGGAGGTCGAGCACGATGACGGTCGGTCCGGCGACGAACAGGAACACGGCGAGCAGCAGTGCCAGCACCATGTTGGTGTTGGACAGCCACTGGATGCCCTTCTCGATGCCGGACACGGCGGAGAGGACGAAGGCGAGCGTCAGCACCGCGATGATGGCGACGAGGAGCGCCGTGCTGACCTTCGTCATCCAGCCCAGCTCGCTGACTCCGCTGCCGATCTGGAGGGCGCCCAGTCCGAGGGACGCGGCCGAACCGAACAGCGTGGCGAAGATGGCCAGGATGTCGATGAGCCGCCCGCCCCACCCGAAGGCGTGCTTCCTGCCGATCAGCGGCTCGAAGACGGCGCTGACGGTCTGGCGGCGCCGGCGCCGGAAGGTGCTGTACGCGATGGCGAGCCCGACCACGGCGTAGATGGCCCACGGATGCAGCGTCCAGTGGAACAGGGTCGTGGCCATCGCGGTCTCCATGGCCTGGGCCGCGTCGGCGGGATCGGTACCCGGCGGCGGGTCGGTGAAGTGTGCCAGGGGCTCGCTGACTCCGTAGAACATCAGCCCGATGCCCATGCCCGCGCTGAACATCATCGCGATCCAGGAGACGGTGCGGAACTCGGGTTCCTCGCCCTCCCTGCCGAGCGGGATGCGTCCGTAGCGGCTCATGGCGAGCCAGAGGGCGAAGATGACGAAGCCGGAGGCGGCCAGGACGAACGCCCAGCCGCCGTTGTGGATGAGGCCCGCGAGCATGCCGCTGGAGACGCGCTCGAGGTCGTCCGTGGCGACGGAGCCCCAGACCACGAACGCGACCGTGAGGACGGCGGTTACCCCGAAGACGACCCGGTCCGTGACGTTGCCGTACCTCGTCACGTCCGGACGGCCGGGAACGTCCGTCACCGGTGGATCCCCCCGGTCGTCCGGTCGTTCTGCGTCATGCGACTCGTCATGCGGCACTGAAGGCCCCTTTCGCGGGTAAACGGAGCCGGGCTTCGTTCTCCGTAGGCCCTCCTACCACATACGACGTGGTTCATACGGAATCAGCAGCGGATGATCGGGCTCCCGACCGTGAGGCGGTAGGCGGCCCGCTCGTCGAGCAGCAGGGGGACGAGCGCCCGCAGCGGCTGCCGCAGCGGTACCACCGCGCCGTCCGCGGTGGGCCTGGAGACCACTCCGTGCAGGGCGAGTTCGTCCCTGACCTCGGAGAACTGCGCGGCCGTGAGCCGGTAGCCGCAGGGCGGGTCCTGGATGGTCTCGTCCGCGGTCGCGGGGTCGTTGTCGGCGCCGCCGGTCCACACCGGGCCGCGATCGGCGAATCCGGCGAGCCGGGCCGCTGTGGTCGCGGCCTCGATCCGGTCGCGCCGCTCGCGGGCGAAGGCGAACGCGCCGCCCAGGGCGGCGAGCTGGGAAGCGACACGACGCCGGTTGTTCAGGGCGGGGTCCGCCGTCTCGGCGTCGGTGAGGGCGTCGACCCGGGTCTCGACGAGCAGGCCGACGGAGTGCTTCACCCCCGCCGTGTTCCGCAGGATGCGCTCCTGGCCGTCGCCAGCGACCTGCCGGACGGGCTCACCGGTGACGGGATCGGTCCAGATGCCGTAGATGCCGCTGCTGAAGCCCGCGCCGGCGGCGGCAGGGCGGACGTAGGTCTCGGAGAGGGTGCGGGCCTCGCGGCGCACATCGGGGGCGGTGTTGAGGTTGCGCGGCCAGAGGGCGAGCAGGTCCTTGTCGTAGTAGCGGGGTGTGGCGCCGTATTCGTGCAGGTCGTAGACGATGTCGGGGCGGCGGTCGCGGATGACGGCGGCAATGGCGCGGCCTTCGGCGGTCCTCAGCGCGATGTGGTCGCGATTGACGTCCACTCCGTCGGCGTTGCCGCGGGTGCCGGCCGCGCGTCCGTCGGGGTTGGCGGTCGGTATGGCGAGCACGGTCGTACGGGCCAGGAGGCGGCGGGTCCCCGCGTCCCCGGCCCGGGCCAGGTCCCGGACCGTGGTGAGACACGCCTCGCGGCCGGACGGCTCGTCGCCGTGCTGACTGCAGATCAGCAGCACGGTGTTCGCGGTGGGCCGGTCGCCGCCGATGCGCACGAGTTGGAGCGGGCGGCCCTGTCCGGTCCTGCCGACGGTGCTCAGCGACACGCGGTCGCTCGACCGGTCGACGGCGTCCAGGAACGCCCACTCCTCTGGCTGGGTGGTCCAGCGGGCACCACCGGAGGCCTCGAATCCGGTGCGCGGCACGTCAGCGTGCGCGGCGGCTGCCCGGACGGGTGCCGGTGCGGCGACCGCGGCGGCGAGTGCGCAGGCCACCGCGGCGAAAGTGCGGATACGAGGGTGCATCGGTTGCTGCCTCCGGGACGGGTCGGATCGGACGTGGTGCGCTCACTCCGTCGAGCCGGGCGCCGAGGACCGGACGCGGCCGGTGGGCCACTGTCCGGGGGCGCGTTCGATGCCGGCCATGGGCCCGCGTCCGTCGGCGACGGCGGCGTCCCGGCTCCTGCCGTTCACCCCCGCGTTCCCGGTGCTCCTGGGGCGGCGCCCTGAGTCCCGGTGCGGGTGGTGAAGGCACGGGTGTGGCCGTTCAGCCGGCCGACGGCGGCCTCGGCGGACTGGACGTCGGAGCGGCTCCCGACGTCGGCCGCAGCCGTCGAGCGGCTGGAGCCGGCGAGGTCGACCGCGACGAAGCCGCAGCCGCACTGCACGAAGCAGTGGTCGCCGTACGGCGGGAAGGCGACGGGATTCCCGTGTGCGCCGCGGGTTCTCCGCCGGCTCTCGTTGCCGCGCCCGCAGCAGGAGTAATTCGGGCCGGCGTCCATGGCGACGGGTAGTTTCCGGCCATGTTGCGCCGGATCCCGTGTCCGGACGGTGTCGACGTCGACGCGGTCGCTGCGACCGCCCCCGCCGCCGTCGCCGTCGAGCCGGGTGCCGACCCGGTCGGACTCCCGTATCGCGTCGTCGTAGGAGTGGACGGGTCCGCCCTCCCGGGGCGCGGCGCCGTGTGCGCCGCTCTGCGGGACGAGGACGGACATCAGAGCGGCTGCGACCGCCGCGGCGAGGGTTCTGCCGGTGAGTCGGACGTGCGGCACACGTATCGGCATGGGCGGACGGTACTCCCGTCAACTTCCGTGCGACAGAGGGCAGTAGTGGGCCGTTCGAGGACAGGAGCGACGAATGGGAGACCGGGCGCCAGGTCGGCCGAATGGCGCTCGTGCGACGGAAGGCGCCATGGACATGCCGGAGCGCCGGACGCGTGAATAGGGTCCGAAAAGATCAACACCCCGTGATGTGATCAGCACCCCCTGATGTTGGGAGCATTCGTGCAGCGCAGAATTCTCGTCCCGAGCGCGGTTGCGGCATCTCTTCTGCTGGCGATCCCGGCTTCCGCCGCTGCCGGGGTTCCCGGGAAGTCCCCCGGGCAGGGCGTGCCCGGGGCCCCGGGCATCGGCGACCCCTACTATCCGTCCAGCGGCAACGGCGGATACGACGTGGCGCATTACGACCTCCGGCTGAAGTACCAGCCGGAAACGGATCTCCTGGAGGGCACGGCGACCATTCTCGCCACCACCCGGCAGGACCTCTCCCGGTTCAACCTCGATTTCGGCCTGACGGTCAGTGAGGTACGGGTGAACGGCCGCACGGCGGCGTTCACCCGGAGCGGAGGCCAGGAACTGGAGATCACTCCGGCCGCACCGCTGGAGGAGAACCGCCCGGTCACGGTGGTCGTCAGGTACTCCGGAAAACCCTCGGAACTGAAGATCGACGGCTGGACCGCCTGGCACCGCACCCCTGACGGCGGGGTCGCCGCCCAGGAGCCCGCCTCGGCCGTGTGGTGGTTCCCGTCCAACGACCATCCGCTCGACAAGGCCACCTTCGACATCTCCGTCGCGGTCCCGGACGGCACCCAGGCGATCAGCAACGGCGTGCTGCGCTCCCGCTCGTCGCGGCTGGGCTGGACCCGCTACAACTGGCGGTCCGACAAGCCGCAGGCCACGTATCTCGCCACGCTCGCCGTCGGGAAGTTCGACATCACCACCGACACGACCGCGAACGGACTGCCGGTCCTCAACGCCTACAGCAAGGACCTCGGGGGCAACGCGGGCGCGGCACGGGCCAGCGTCGAGCGGACCGCCGAGGTCGCGGAGTGGCTGGAGGGGGTCTTCGGGCCGTACCCGTTCAACGCGCTCGGCGGCTACGTCCCCAACGTGCCCAGCGGGTACGCCCTGGAGACCCAGACCCGGCCGTTCTACAGCCCGCGGCAGTTCGCCAACGGCGCGAACGTCTCGGTCGTCGTGCACGAGCTGGCCCACCAGTGGTACGGGGACAGCGTCTCCGTGAAGGGCTGGAAGGACATCTGGGTCAACGAGGGCTTCGCCCGCTACAGCCAGTGGCTGTGGTCGGAGAAGGAGGGCGAGGGCACGGCACAGGAGCTGGCCGACTACGTCTACGCCCTGCACCCGGCCGACGATCCCTTCTGGACGGTGAAGCCGGGCGACCCGGGGCCGGACAGGCAGTTCGACATCGCCGTGTACGACCGCGGCGCGCTCGCCCTGCAGGCGCTGCGCAACACGATCGGCGACGAGGACTTCTTCGCGGTCCTGAAGGGCTGGCCGGCCGCGCACGCCGACGGCAACGCCAGCGTCGGCGACTTCGTGCAGTACGCCGAGGAGGTCTCCGGGAGACCGCTCGCGGACCTCTTCGGCACCTGGCTGTACGAGCCGTCCAAGCCGGCCGCGCCCGCTGCGGCGGCGAGCGGGGCCTCGAAGGCACCCGGCGTCACGCGGTCCGATGCCCGGCCCGCCGAGCCCAGGTCGTACCGGAGGATCGCCGCCACCGACACGGTGCACGGCCACGACGGCGGTCACGGTCACGACCGCGGTCACGGCCGGGACCACCGCGACTGACCCGTGGCACCGGATGCCGCCGCCCCGCTCCGGGGCCGCGGCACCTGCGGCTACGCTGGCCCCGCACGACCTGTGCCACCCGTACGGACACCGCCGGTGAGGAGCGTCCCGTGCCCGATCGGAGCAGTGGGCCCAGACCCACCCTGGAAGCCGTCGCCGCACGGGCCGGGGTCTCCCGGGCCACCGTGTCCCGGGTCGTCAACGGCGGGGCGGGGGTGCGCGCCCCGGTGGCCGACCGGGTGCGGGAAGCGGTCGCCGAGCTCGGCTACGTACCCAACCAGGCGGCCCGCAGTCTGGTCACCCGGCGAAGCGGCGCGGTCGCCGTGATCATCGCGGAGCCGGAGTTCCGGGTGTTCTCCGATCCCTTCTTCGAACGCCAGGTGCGCGGCATCAGCCGTGAACTGAGCGCCAACGACTCGCAGTTGGTACTGCTGTGGGTCGAGGGCCCGGACGACCACGACCGGATAGCCCGCTATCTCGGCGGCGGCCACGTCGACGGCGCGCTCGCCTTCTCGCTCCACGAGAGCGACGAACTCCCCTCGGTGGTACGGGGGTCGGGGGTGCCGGCGGTGTTCGGCGGCCGCCCCGGCGGCCCGGGCGCCGGCTCCGAGCACGCCGTGCCGTACGTCGACTGCGACAACAGGGGCGGGGCCCGTGCGGCGGTGCGCCATCTCGTCGGTCTCGGCCGCACCCGGATCGCCCATATCGCCGGCCCCCGGGACCAGACGTCGGCGCTCGACCGACTCCACGGCTACCGGGACGTGCTGCCGGACGCAGCACCGGGGCTCACCGCCCAGGGCGACTTCACGGCGCGCAGCGGGGAGTCGGCGATGGCCGCGCTGCTCGACGCGGGTACGGGGGCGCCGGACGCGGTGTTCGCCTCGAACGACCTGATGGCCTCGGGGGCGCTGAGGCTGCTGCACGAGCGGGGGCTGCGGGTGCCGGAGGACATCGCGGTCGTCGGCTTCGACGACATGACGTCGGTGGCGGAGACCACCGATCCGCCACTGACGACGGTCCGCCAGGACATCGAGGGCAACGGGCGGCTGATGGTACGGCTGCTGATGGCCCTGCTCGACGGTCGGGACACGGAGGCCGCTCCCCCGGCCTCGGTGATCACACCGACCTTGCTGGTACGGCGAGCCACCGCCTGAACCGTCCCACGGCTGCGGGGCCCGCGCATGCGCCGGCACGAGCGTCACGCCCCCGGGCCTCTGCGGGAGTCCCGACGCGAGCGCCCTGCGACCCGGCAGGACACGAGTCCGGGCGCGGCGTTCCGCTGACCCGGCCAGGACGTGGGCCCCGGCGCGGGCGTCACGCCACCCGGCGGACCTGAGTCCGGGGCCGGCGTCCGGTCCCGGGCCCGCGCCCCCGCGCGAGGGTCCCGCTCCCCGGTAGGGCCTGGCCCCTGGGCCGGCGACCCGAGCCCCTCCTCCGTGAGGACGTCGGCCTGCCGGGGCGGACGACGGCGGCGCGCCGGCTCGCCGTGACGCGGTGAACCGGCGTCGGCGACCCGCGATCGTCCCCGCCCGGGCGGCAGACCGTCGGCCGCCCGGGCGGGAGCCGTCACCTCGCGCGCGCCGTCGGCAGCCGGCCCTCGGCCCGGGCCCGGCGGCGGGCCTGTCTGGCCTGCGGCAGATAGCGCAGCCGCTCCGGAAGCAGGGGCACGACGATCCTGACGGCCCGGCCGAAGCGCCGCAGCCGCCGCTCCTGTCCGGCGGTCCACGACAGTCCGATCGCCTCGCGGGCGTCCGGCGGCATCAGCCCGACGGTGAGGAAGCGCCTCAGCCGGAGGAACCGGGGCAGGATCAGCGGCCAGCACAGGCGCAGCAGCAGTCTCAGCGGCAGGGGTCCGAGGGCGGGCGGCGGCAGACCGCGGTCGGTGGCGAGGAGATCCCGGACGACGGCGGTGGCTTCGACCTCGTCGGCGAGGACCTTGCGGTAGTAGGGCCAGAACTCCTCGACGGTGCCCGGCATGTCGCGGTCCCGGATGCCGAGCACCCGGCCGACCCGAAGCCATTCCTCGTAGAGCCGTCGCTCCTGGGCCTCGGTGAACGGGCGGTACAGATAGCGGATCGCGTGGTGGTGGACGGGGAAACCGGTGGCGTGGACCCACGCGTAGTACCCGGGAGTGAGCGCGTGGTAGCGGCGGCCCCTGCTGTCGGTGCCCTGGATGCCCCGGTGCAGCCGGCGCAGACGACGACCCTCCTCGGCGGCGGCGGCCCCGCCGTACACCCACAGCTGGAGCGAGCGCAGTGAGCGCTCGCCGCGACCCCAGGGGTCGGTGCGGAAGACGGAGTGCTCGTCGACGCCCGCGCCGACGGCCGGGTGCGCGACCTGCAGGGCGAGCGCGGCGGGAAGCATGAGCAGCCCGCGCACGTCGCCGACCAGGGTCCACAGGACGCCGCCGGGCGGCGGGGGCAGGGGGTCCGGCCCGCCCGTGCCGTCCGTCTTCCACGGCGGGGGCTCCTGCGGCCTGGTCATCGGTGTGCTCCCGGAGGCAGGCGGGCGCGGTGCGACGCGCGCTCTCTCACACCTCCAGTATGCGATCACGGCCGGACGAGAGGCGGTGGGGGACCGATCCGTCCCGGGAAGTCCCCTTGGAGAACCCCCGGACGCGAGCTGTCCGCAAACGTTCCCAGGAACGTGGAACTCCGGCAAGGAACCCGGCACCTGACGGTTACCCGAAGGTAACTGCCGCTGCTTTGATGTGCGCCGGTATCACCCGCACCCCACCCCCACCCCCACCCCCACCAGAAACGGGAGTTCCAGTGCCGCAATCCGTGCTCCGCCGCGCGTCCGGCGCAGCCCTCTCCACGGCGGTCGCCGCCGCCACCCTGGCGGTCGCCGCGCCGTCGGCGTCCGCCTCCCCCGCCGGGCAGACCGCCGCGGCGACGCCCTCGCTGAAGGTCCTGACGTACAACGTCTTCCTCTTCAGCAGGACCCTGTACCCCAACTGGGGCCAGGACCACAGGGCCGCCGAGATCCCGAAGGCCCCGTACTTCCAGGGCAACGACGTCGTCGTGCTCCAGGAGGCGTTCGACAACTCCTCGTCCGACGCGCTGCAGCGCAACGCCCGGACCCAGTACCCGTACCAGACTCCCGTGATGGGCCGCAGCAAGAGCGGCTGGGACGCGACGGGCGGCGCGTACTCGGCGACGGTGCCGGAGGACGGCGGGGTCACGGTCCTCAGCAAGTGGCCCATCGTGCGCAAGGAGCAGTACGTCTACAAGGACGCCTGCGGCTCCGACTGGTGGTCCAACAAGGGCTTCGTGTACGCGGTCCTGGACGTGAACGGCAGCCGGGTGCACGTGGTGGGGACCCATGCGCAGTCGACCGACCCGGGCTGCGCGGCGGGTGAGGCGGCGCGGATGCGCAGCCGCCAGTTCAAGGCGCTCGACGCGTTCCTCGACGCCAAGAACATCCCGGCCTCCGAGCAGGTGCTGGTGGCGGGCGACTTCAATGTCGACTCGCGCACGCCCGAGTACGCGACCATGCTGGCGGACGGTGGGCTCGCCGACGCGGACAGCCGCACCGGGCACCCGTATTCCTTCGACCCCCGGGACAACTCGATCGCGGCCGACCGCTATCCGGGCGAGCCGCGCGAGGACCTCGACCACGTCCTGCACCGGGCCGGGCACGTCCGCCCGAGCGGCTGGCGGAACGACGTGGTCAAGGAGCAGAGCGAGCCCTGGACGGTGACCAGTTGGGGCACCGACTACACCTACACCAACCTCTCGGACCACTACCCGGTCGCCGCCTTCGGGCAGTAGCCGCCCAGGCGTAGCCGCAAGGCTTTTGCAGCTGGTCAGGGGCCGCTCTTCGGCAGTGGCTGCAGGCCTCTCCGGCTGTCATGGTGGTGTCCATGACGGGTCAGGGGCACACGCACGGGCACGCGGAGGGCCACACGGCCGGCGGTCCCGGCGGGCCCGCGGGCGACCGCGGGCACGAACACGGGAACCGGCACGGGCGGCGTCAGGGCCACGGCCGTGGACACCATCACCATCACCATCACGGCGAGCGCATCGACGCGGCACTCGAAGGCTCGGTCGAAGGGCTGCGCACCCTCTGGCTCTCCTTCGCCGTCCTGACCGCGACCACCGCTGTCCAGGCGGTCATCGCTGCGCTGTCGGGGTCGGTCGCGCTGCTGGGCGACACCGTCCACAACGCGACCGACGCGCTCACCGCGCTGCCGCTCGCCCTGGCCTTCGTACTGGGCCGGCGCGCCGCCACCCGGCGCTACACCTACGGTTTCGGCCGTGCCGAGGACCTGGCGGGGGTCTTCGTCGTCCTGGTGATCGCAGCCTCCGCCGCCTTCGCCGGGTACGAGGCGGTCCGGCGGCTGCTGGACCCCCAGGACATCACGCACCTCCCTGCGGTCGCGGCGGCCGGGCTCGTGGGGTTCGCGGGCAACGAGTGGGTGGCGAGGGCCCGCATCCGCACGGGGCGCCGCATCGGCTCCGCCGCGCTCGTCGCCGACGGACTGCATGCCCGCACCGACGGGTTCACCTCCCTCGCCGTGCTGCTCGGCGCCGGGGGCGCGGCACTGGGCTGGCGGTACGCGGACCCCCTCATCGGCCTCGTCATCACCGGGGCGATCCTCCTGGTGTTGCGTGGCGCGGCTCGCGAGATCTGGCACCGACTGATGGACGCCGTGGATCCGGCCCTGGTCGACGCGGCCGAGCACGCGCTTGCCCACGTGGAGGGCGTAGGGGCCGTGGGGGCCGTGCGGATGCGGTGGATCGGGCACACCCTGCGCGCGGAGACGTCGGTCGAAGTCGACCCGGGGCTCACGGTCGTACAGGCCCACGCCGTGGCCGTCGCCGCCGAACACGCCCTGCTCCACACGGTGCCCCGGCTGGCGGGCGCGACCGTCCACATCGACCACGCGGGCACGGCCGGCCAGGACCCGCACGCCGCGCTGGACCACCACTTCACCCGGTGACCGCCCGGATCGGCCACCTGCCCGCTCGGTGGTGTGACCGCCTCACCCCCGGCGACCGCTCGGCGCGGTGACGGCCCGGTCCGGTGACCGTCCGGCGCCCTTGGTGCTGTGCCGGTGCCCCACCCGGCGGCGGCCCCCTCCTACCGGTACCAGGCGGCGGCGCTCCAGGCGTACAGCGCGATGGTCGCGGCCACGCACAGGATGACCACCCAGGATCCGAAGCCCGTGTGCCGTCCGGTACGCGGAGTCCGCTTGCGACCGGCACGTGCGGACCGGGCCGGCCGCGGCGAGCCCCCGGAGCGTACGGAGAACCGCCTGGTCCGCGCTGCGGGCGCGAGGGCCGGGGGGACCACGCGCGGCGAAGGGTCCGCGGCGGCCTCGGCGAGCAGCCGGCGGCAGACGGCGGCCAGTTCGGCCGTCCCGGCCCCGACGTGCATCACCGCCTCCGAGCGCGCGGGAGCCGTCGTACCGCCGTCGAGTATGCGGCCGGCGCGCAGGAGGATCTCGTCGCGGCCGCCGCTCGGCGCCAGGCTGATCCAGCGCCGGACGTGCTCGCCCCGGATGACCACGCCTCCCGCGTGGTCCCGGTAGACGGTGTGTTCACGCCACAGGAGATCCGCCAACTCTACGGCGGTCTCCCTCAGTTGCGCACTCACGCTCTCCCCCGCTCTGCCGTGCGCCGCTCGAACAAGCACCGCACTCTAGCGTCAGGCGCGGACCGGGCCGCACGCGGGCTCCGGACCGTGGTCGTACACCGTCACCGGTATGCCCTGCTCGACGAGCCGGACCCGCACGAGCGGCTCCACCCGGGACCGGGTGCCACCCTCCGGCCCGCAGCCGATCCTCGGCATGTGGACGGAGGCTCCGAGCTCGGCGGCCTTCGCGGCGACCGCTCCGAGCGCCCGCGTCGATGGCCTCGTACCGCACGGGAACCCCCTTGCTTCCCCTGCGCGTTCCGCGCCGGCCCACCGTGTCGGCCACCCAGACGTACGGCCCGGCACACACGAACCGGACCGCGCCGAGACCGAAGTCGTTGCGGGCTCGCTCCCGGTGCCGGCGCCGGTACTCCTTCTCCGGCTCGGCCCAGCGGCGCGAGACGGCGGCGAAGCCCTTGCCCCAGCCGCCCAGATCGCTGCAGACATGCACGATCAGCTTGACGCCCCTGCCCCGTGGAGCGGTGGCGTCCCCCGTACGTATGCGATCCCCGTCATGGCTCCACGCTACGGGGCGCCTCCGACAATCGGCCCCTGCTCTCCCCCGGGTTTCACAACTCTGGTGAGACAGCAATACTGTTGCACCAGACGGGTGTACGCAGGGAGCGAGGAAGACGATGGCGACCGAAACCGAGGGGCCGACGCTGACCGTCGACGAGCTGGCCGCCCGCGCGGGCGTCACGGTCCGCACCATCCGGTTCTACAGCACCCGTGGTCTGCTGCCGCCGCCGCAGATCGGCCCGCGCCGCGTCGGCCACTACGGCGCCGAGCACCTCTCCCGACTGGCCCTGATCGAGGAGCTTCAGCACCAGGGAATGACGCTCGCCGCCATCGAACGCTACCTGGAGCAGTTGCCTCCGGGGCTGAGCGCGCAGGACCTGGCGATCCACCGGGCCCTGGTGGCCTCCTGGGCGCCCGAATCCGCCGAGGAGACCGGTCTGGAGGAGTTGGTGCGCCGGGCCGGGCGGCCGCTGTCCGAGCAGGACGTCGACCGGCTCGCGGCCATGGGCGTGCTGGACCGCACCGCCGCGCCGGACGTGTTCCGGCTCGACGGCGGGCTGCTGCGACTCGGCGTCGAACTGCTCGACGTCCCCATCGCCCACGAGACGATCCTGGCCTCCCGCACGGTCCTGCTGGAGCACGCCCGCGCCGCCGCCCAGGAGCTGACCAGGCTGTTCCGGGACGAGGTGTGGGGCCCCTACCGCGAGCGCGAGTCCGATCCGGACCATGTCGCCGCGATGAAGTCCCTCTCGGCCCATATGCAACCGATGGTGATCCAGGCCCTGGTCACGGCCTTCCAGCGATCCCTGCGGGAGGAACTCCGCGCTGCCTTCGGCACGGCGTCGGGAGTTCCGCCCGTGGAGGCGGAGCCGGCGGACCCGGCCGGGGCTGCGGACACCGCGGGCGATCCGGCGCGGTCACCGGAACAGCCCTGAGCACGGCGGAGGGCGCGGTCGCCCGGGACCGTCCCGCCCACGAGACGGGCGGGAGCCGGGCCCACCGTCCGCGCCGGCTGCAGGGCGGGCCGCTCCGCCCCGTGCGGCCGGAACCGGCTCCGGGCGGGCGGGGCCGGTCCCGGCCACCGGTCCGGCCCGTACGCGCGTCGCCCGTCGACGTGGCACGGCGATCACGCGCGTGACCCGCCCGTGCGCCCCGGCCGGACCGGAGAGCCGGTCCGGCCGGAGCCGCGGCGGGTGTCAGTCGTCGGTGAAGACCTCGCCCCGCGCCGCCTTCTCCAGCAGCAGCGCCGGCGGTTCGAAGCGCTCGCCGTACGCCTCCGCCAGCTCCCGTGCCCGGGCGACGAAGCCGGGCAGGCCGTTGGCCACCCCGTCACGGCCCTCGTAGCCGTTGATGTACTGCAGGACACCGCCCGTCCACGCGGGGAAGCCGATGCCCATGATGGACCCGATGTTGGCGTCGGCCACCGACGTCAGCACGCCCTCCTCCAGGCACCGGACGGTGTCCAGCGCCTCGGAGAAGAGCATCCGCTCCTTCATGTCCTCGAACGGGACGTGCGCGCCGGGTTTGGCGAAGTGCTCGCGCAGTCCCGGCCACAGCCCGGCGCGCTTGCCGTCGACGTAGTCGTAGAAGCCCGCGCCGCCGCTGCGACCCGTGCGCCCGAAGTCGTCGACCATCCGGTCGATGACCTCGTCCGCCGGGTGCGGGGTCCACGTGCCGCCCGACTCCTCCACGGCCCGCCGCGCCTCGCCCCGGATCCTGCGCGGGAGGGTGAGCGTGAGCTCGTCCATCAGCGAGAGGACCTTCGCCGGGTACCCGGCCTGGGCCGCGGCCTGCTCGACCGACGCGGGCTCGACGCCCTCGCCGACCATCGCCACACCCTCGTTGATGAAGTGCCCGATCACCCGCGAGGTGAAGAACCCGCGGGAGTCGTTCACGACGATCGGGGTCTTGTTGATCTGGCGGACCAGGTCGAAGGCGCGCGCCAGCGCCTCGTCACCGGTGCGCTCGCCCTTGATGATCTCCACCAGCGGCATCTTGTCCACGGGCGAGAAGAAGTGCAGACCGATGAAGTCGGCGGGACGCTCGACGCCCTCGGAGAGCAGCGTGATCGGGAGCGTCGAGGTGTTGGAGCACAGCAGCGCGTCCGGCTCGACGACGTGCTGGATCTCCTGGAACACCTTGTGCTTGAGCGCCGGGTCCTCGAACACGGCCTCGATGACGGCGTCGCAGCCCGCCAGGTCGGCGGGGTCGGCCGTCGGCGTGATCCGGGCGAGCAGTTCGGCGCGCTTGGCCTCGGTCGTACGGCCCCGGCTCAGCGCCTTGTCCAGCAGCTTCTCGGAGTACGCCTTGCCCCGCGCGGCGGCGTCGGCGTTGACGTCCTTGAGGACCACCTCGATACCGGCCCGGGCGCAGGAGTACGCGATGCCCGCGCCCATCATCCCGGCACCGAGGACGGCGACCTTGCGGACCTCGCGCCGCTCGACGCCCTTGGGGCGGTTCGCGCCGGAGTTGACCGCCTGGAGGTCGAAGAAGAACGCCTGGATCATGTTCTTGGCGGTCTGGCCGGTGAGCAGCTCGGTGAAGTACCGCGCCTCGATGACCTGGGCGGTCTCGAAGTCCACCTGCGAGCCCTCGACGGCGGCCGCGAGGATGTTGCGCGGCGCCGGGAACGGCGCGCCGTTCAGCTGCTTCTTGAGGTTGGCGGGGAAGGCGGGCAGGTTCGCGGCGAACTTCGGGTTCGACGGCGTGCCGCCGGGGATCCGGTAACCCTTGACGTCCCAGGGCTGCTGCGACTCGGGGTGCGCCTCGATGAAGGCGCGCGCCTTGGCCAGCATCTCCTCGGGCGTGGCCACCACTTCGTTGACGAGGCCGCTCTCGAGCGCGCGCCGCGGGGAGTACTGGGTGCCCTGCAGGAGGACCTTCAGCAGAGCGTCGGCGATGCCCATGAGGCGCACGGTGCGGGTGACGCCGCCGCCGGCGGGCAGCAGTCCGAGCGTGACCTCCGGCAGGCCGATCTTGGAGCCGGGCGCGTCGAGGGCGATGCGGTGGTGGCAGGCGAGGGCGATCTCGTAACCGCCGCCGAGCGCGGCGCCGTTGATGGCGGCGACGACGGGCTTGCCCAGGGTCTCGATGCGGCGCAGCGCGCGCTTGATGCCCATGCCCATGTCGAACGCCTGCTGGGCGTGCTCGGGGCCGACCTTGATCATGTCCTTGAGGTCGCCGCCCGCGAAGAAGGTCTTCTTGGCGGAGGTGAAGACGATGCCGCGGATGGAGTCCTTCTCTGCCTCGGCACGATCGGCGATCGCGGCGATCGACGCGCGGAAGGCCTGGTTCATGGTGTTGGCGGACTGGTCCGGGTCGTCCAGGACGAGGGTGACGATCCCGGTCTCGTCCTGCTCCCAGCGGATGGTGGTGCTCGTCGGCGTTGCGGTCATTGCTGCTTCTCCGTACGGGGGAAGGGGCGGGAGGGACGAGAGGTCAGATGCGTTCGACGATCGTGGCGATGCCCATGCCGCCGCCGACGCAGAGGGTGGCGAGGCCGTACCGCTTGTCCTGGCGCTCCAGTTCGTCGATGAGGCTGCCGAGGATCATCGCGCCGGTGGCGCCGAGCGGGTGGCCCAGCGCGATGGCTCCACCGTTGACGTTGACCTTGTCGAGGGAGAGCCCCATGTCCTTCACGAAGCGCAGGACGACGGCGGCGAAGGCCTCGTTGATCTCGACGAGGTCGATGTCGTCGATCGTCAGCCCGGCCTTGGCGAGTGCCTTGCGGGTGGCGGGCGCGGGGCCGGTGAGCATGATGGTGGGCTCGGAGCCGGAGACCGCGGCGGAGACGATCCGGGCGCGGGGCCGGAGGCCGTACCGCTCGCCGACCTCCTGGGAGCCGACGGCCACGAGCGAGGCTCCGTCGACGATGCCCGAGGAGTTGCCCGCGTGGTGGACGTGGTCGATCTTCTCCACCCAGTGGTACGTCTGGAGCGCGACGGCGTCGAAGCCGCCCATGTCCCCGATTCCCGCGAACGAGGGCTTGAGGGCGGCCAGGGAGTCCGCGGTGGTGCCGGGGCGCATGTGCTCGTCGTGGTCGAGGACGACGAGACCGTTGCGGTCCTTCACCGGGACGACGGAGCGGTCGAAGTGGCCGTCCTTCCAGGCCGCGGCCGCACGCTCCTGGGACAGGGCCGCGTACTCGTCCACGTCGCGCCGGGAGAAGCCCTCGATGGTGGCGATCAGGTCGGCGCCGATGCCCTGCGGCACGAAGTGGGTGTCGAAGTTGGTCATCGGGTCGGCGAACCAGGCGCCGCCGTCGGACGCCATCGGCACGCGCGACATCGACTCGACCCCGCCCGCCAGTACCAGGTCCTCCCAGCCCGAGCGGACCTTCATCGCCGCCATGTTGACGGCCTCCAGGCCCGAGGCGCAGAAGCGGTTCTCCTGGACGCCGGCGACGGTGTCGGGCAGTCCGGCCGCGATGGCGGAGATCCGGGCGATGTCCGAGCCCTGGTCGCCGACCGGGCCCACGACGCCGAGCACGATGTCGTCGATCGCGGCGGGGTCGAGCCCCGGGAAGCGGGAGCGGATCTCGTGGATCAGGCCGACGACGAGGTCGATCGGCTTGGTGCCGTGCAGGGCGCCGTTGGCCTTGCCGCGGCCGCGCGGGGTGCGGATCGCGTCGTACACATACGCTTCGGTACTCACAACAGAGCCTTTCGCATCACGGGTGAGGGTGAGGGGTGAGGCAGCGGGAGGTTCGGGGTCGGACGGCGTGCGCCGGGCGGGTGCCGTTCCGCGGCTCCGGCCGGGAGAACGGCCGGTCAGGAGAGCAACGCGCGGCCGACGATCTCCTTCATGATCTCGGTGGTGCCACCGTAGATCGTCTGGATCCGGCCGTCCGTGAAGGCCCTGGCGACCCGGTACTCGGTCATGTACCCGTAGCCGCCGTGCAGCTGCAGACAGCGGTCGGCGACCCGCTTCTGCAGCTCCGTCGCCCACCACTTGGCCATCGACGCGTGCACCGCGTCGAGCTGCCCGTCGGAGTGGTCGGCGATGCAGCGGTCGAGGAACGTCCGGGTGACGGCGCACTCGGTGGCCATCTCGGCTATCTCGAAGCGGATGTGCTGGAGCTTCGCCAGCGGACGGCCGAACGCCTCGCGCTCCTTCACGTACCGCGTCGTGATCTCCAGCAGGTGCTCGGCCGCGGCGATGCCGGCGACCGCGATGTTCAGCCGCTCCTGGGCCAGGTTGGTCATCAGGTGGACGAAGGCGCCGTTGAGCTGCCCGAGGAGGTTCTCCTTCGGGACCCGCACGTCGTGGAAGAACAACTCCGCCGTGTCCTGCGCCTTCTGGCCGATCTTGTCGAGGTTGCGGCCGCGTTCGAACCCCTCCGTGCCACGCTCGACGACCAGCAGCGACAGCCCCTTGGCACCCCCCTCGGGCGTGGTCCTGGCGACGACGACCACCAGGTCGGCGAGGATGCCGTTGGAGATGAACGTCTTGGACCCGTTGAGCAGCCAGTGGTCGCCCCGGTCCTCGGCGGTGGTGCGGATGCCCTGGAGGTCGGAGCCCGCGCCCGGCTCGGTCATCGCGATGGCCGTGATGATCTCGCCGCTGCAGAAGCCGGGGAGCCAGCGCCGCTTCTGCTCCTCGGTCGCGAGGGAGGTGAGGTACGGGCCGATGATGTCGTTGTGCAGCCCGATCGCGAGGCCCGGGGCGCCGGCCCGGGTGAACTCCTCGGCGAGGACGGCGCTGTAGCGGAAGTCGGTGTTCCCCCCGCCGCCGTACTCCTCGGGCACGGCCAGGCCCAGCAGGCCCTGGCGACCGGCCGCCAGCCAGGCGTCGCGCGAGACGATGCCGTCCTTCTCCCACTGCTCGTAGTGGGGCAGCACCTCCTTGCCGATGAAGGTTCGCACGGTCTCGCGGAACGCGTCGTGCTCGGCGTCGAAGATCTGTCGTTTCATGCCTGAAGCTCCTTCGAGCCGGCTGCGGTCGGGTCGGGTCGGGTCACGTGGGCGCCCAGGATGCCGGGAACGCCCCAGTCACGGGCGATCTCCTCGGTGTCGGCACCGGGCTGCGCGGGCGGGCGGCGGACGGCGCCCGGAGTGAGCGAGAAACGGGGGGCCGGGGCCGGCTGGGTGATTCCTCCGTCGTCGGTGAAGGTGCCGCGAGCGACCAGATGCGGATGCCCGGGAGCCTCACGCAGCGAGAGCACCGGCGCCACGCAGGCGTCCGAACCCTCGAAGACCGCGGTCCACTCGTCCCGCGTCCTCGTGCGGAAGCGCTCGGCGACTGCGGCGCGCAGTTCCCCCCAGCGGGCGAAGTCCTTGCGGGCGGGCGCCTCGCCCTCGATGCCCAGCAGCCTGATGAACTCGTCGTAGAACTGCTGCTCGAGCGCCCCGACCGCCATGTACCGGCCGTCGGCGGTCTCGTAGTTCCCGTAGAAGGGGCAGCCGCCGTCGAGGAGGTTCGCGCCCCGGCGGTCCTGCCAGCCGCCCGCGGCCATCATCCCGTGGATCATCGTGGCGAGGTGCGCGGCGCCGTCGACGATCGCCGCGTCCACGACCTGGCCGGTGCCGCCGGGGGTGCGGGCGTGCTGCAGTGCGGCCAGGACGCCGATGACGAGGTACAGCGAGCCGCCCGCGTAGTCGCCGACGAGGTTCGCGGGGACCGCGGGCGCCTCGTCCGCCTTCCCGATCATGCCGAGGGTGCCGGTGATCGCGATGTAGGCGATGTCGTGGCCGGCGCGCTGGGCGAGCGGTCCCTCCTGACCCCAGCCGGTCATCCGGCCGTAGACCAGTTCGGGATTGCGGGCATGGCACTCCTCGGGCCCGACCCCGAGCCGCTCTGCCACCCCGGGGCGGTAGCCCTCGATGAGCACGTCCGCGCGCTCGACGAGGTCGAGGACCCGCCCGGCACCTCCGTCGGCCTTGAGGTCGATCAGTACGGACCTCTTGTTCCGGTTCGTGAGGTCGTGGGCGGGGTCGATCGCGAGCCCCGAGCCGCCGGGCCGGTCGACGCGTACGACGTCGGCGCCCAGGTCTGCGAGCAGCATGGCGGCGAACGGACCGGGCCCGATGCCGGCCAGTTCGACCACGCGCACACCGGCAAGCGGACCCCCCGGCGGGCGGTTCCCTGTCGCTGCCATGAAGCCCCCAGCACTATGACACAACTGATGTAACATCAGTGATGTTAAGAACGCGTTCCACTCCGCACAAGCCCCTGAGGCGAGCAAGCGCTTGGTTGTCCTCCGTCGGCGATAGGGTCCGTCGCCGGATCCAGGAATCGGAGACTCCATGCGTATACCCCGCCCCGTCCGCGCCAGCGCGCTCGTCGCACTTCCGGCGGCACTCCTGGTCGCCTGCTCCTCCGCCGACAGCGGCCCGCCGGCGACCGGCGGAAGCCCAACGGCCGGCGCCGGGGCGGCCCCGGCCACCGCGGAGGCCACGCGGCAACCCGCCTCGACGGCCGCTCCCGAGGACGCCACCGCCCCGTCGGCAGGGTCCACGCCACCGCCCGAGAGGGTCCGTGACGCCTTCGCCGGACTCCAGGCCACGCTGAGTGACGGCTGCACGACGGAGGGGCAGTGCGCGTACTTCCTCGGCCGTGTGTACGACGAGCTGGAACGGCTCGACCAGGCCATGAAGGCCGACCCCAAGGGCCCCGGCCATTTCCCCGAGCCGATCGAATGGATCGCCGGTCTCCGCTCGACGATCGGCACCGACCGCTCGTACCCGAACCTCCGAGCCCACCGGGGCGAGCTCGTGGGGACCCGCGACCGGATCAACACCTGGATGCAGGACCACCCTGACGACTACCGCTGACGCGGCACCCGGCCGGGCCGCGGATCGGGCCGGGGACCGGTCGACGTCACATGGGGCGGCGCGGACGTCGACCCGGCGCCGGCGAACCGGGGCCCACCGTCCGTGCCACCCGCCTCGGCGCGCGTCGGACTCGGCGATCAGCTTCCGCGTGGCGATGCTGCGGTGGCTCTCCCCGACCCGGTCGCACACCACCTCCGCCGACGGCGCGCCCTTCCCGGCCGGCGGGATCCGCACCCAGCCCGCCGTCCCGAGGCCGTACTCCGACGGCTCCGCGCCGGGACAGGAGAGCGCGTGCGCGTGCAACGCCTCCTCCACCGGCTTCACCCCGGCTCCGAGGGGACGGCCGCCGTCGGTGACACCCATGAAGACGAAGATCTTCCTGTTCAGCCCGACGACCGTGTCCCCCAGGGGAACTCCTCCCCCACCCCCGGCAGGCCCAGGGCAAAGGACCGCACCTTCTCCCATTTCGCCAGGGCGGTTCTCGGCGGTGCGGCCGTCCCGTCCTCCCGGTGGAGCGCGCCGTTCGGTCCCACGCTAGCCTCGGCCGGCGACGAACGGCGCGGGACAGGACCCACAGCGGGGTGGAGGGCCAGTGAACAGGCAGAGCGGGCCGGAGCGGCCGTACGACATCGTGCTCTTCGGCGCGACCGGATTCGTCGGCACCCTCACCGCGGAGTACCTGGCCGCCCATGCGCCCGAGGGCTGCCGCTGGGCCGTGGCCGGCCGCAGCGAGGCGCGGCTGGCGCAGTTGCGTGACCGGCTCACCGCGATCAACCCGGCCTGCGCCGGACTGCCGCTCGTCGTCGCGGACGCCGACGACCCGGACTCGCTGCGCGCACTCGCCGAGTCGACACGCGTGGTGGCGACGACGGTCGGCCCGTACGTCCGGTACGGCGAGCCGCTGGTCGCCGCCTGCGCGGACGCCGGGACCGACTACGCCGACCTCACCGGTGAGCCGGAGTTCGTCGACTCCGTCTACGTGCGGCACGACGCACGGGCCCGTGAGACGGGTGCCCGGCTGGTGCACGCCTGCGGCTTCGACTCGGTACCGCACGATCTCGGCGTCTACTTCACGGTTCAGCAGTTGCCGCGGGACGTGCCACTGCGCGTCGACGGCTTCGTCCGCGCCTCCGGGGTCTTCTCCGGCGGAACGTTCGCCTCCGCGCTCACGGCGATGGGCCGCCGGCGGCAGACCGCGCGAGCGGCCCGGGAGCGCAGGCTCCACGAGCCGCGGCTCATGGGCCGCCGCGCCAGGGCACCGTTCGGGGCACCCCGCTTCAGCGGGGAGACCGGCGCCTGGGCGCTCCCGCTGCCGACCCTCGACCCGGGGATCGTGGCGCGCTCCGCCGCGGGCCTGAAGCGGTACGGCCCCGACTTCCAGTACCGGCACTACGCCTCGGTCAGAACGCTGCCGATGGCCCTCGGCGGCCCCGTCGCACTCGGCGCGCTCGCCGCGCTCGCCCAGTTCGGGCCCGCCCGCGAGTGGCTGATGCACCGTTACGAGCCGGGCCGCGGCCCCAGCGCCGAACAGCGCGAGCGCAGCTGGTTCCGGGTCCGTTTCGTCGGCGAGGGCGGCGGTCGCCGGGTCTTCACGGAGGTCTCGGGCGGGGACCCCGGCTACGGCGAGACGGCGAAGATGCTCGCGGAGTCGGTGCTCAGCCTCGCCCTGGACGAACTCCCCGCCACCGCGGGTCAGGTCACCACGGCCGTCGCGATGGGCGACGCCCTGCTGGCCCGGCTGAGGGCCGCGGGCATCGTCTTCCGGGTCGCCGACGCGCGCTGAGTCCGGCTTCGTACGCATTCCGGCCGACGCGCTGATCGGCGGCCTCTCGGGTAGCGTTGTCGAACGACGTGCTCTTTCCGGTCGCCCTCCGCTGCCGACCCCTCCGTCGCCTTCCCCGTGCGTCCGCTTCCGCGGCGTGACACGTGTGCGGCCGGGCGTCCAGAACTCCACTCGATCCCACGGTTCTGGACGACCGACGAGCTTCGAGAGGAACGCACCATGCCCTTCGCCACCGCCAAGGACGGCACAGAGATCTACTTCAAGGACTGGGGATCGGGTCAGCCCGTCGTCTTCTCCCACGGCTGGCCGCTGATCGCCGACTCCTGGGACCCCCAGCTGAAACTCATGGCGGACAACGGGTTCCGCGCCGTCGCCCACGACCGGCGCGGCGGCGGGCGCTCGGGCCAGCCCTGGGACGGCAACGACCTCGACACGTACGCCGACGACCTGGCCGCGGTCATCGAGGCCCTGGACCTCAGGGACGTCGTCCTGGTGGGACACTCGACGGGCGGCGGCGAAGTCACGCGGTACATGGGGCGGCACGGCACCGGCCGCGTCGCCGGGGCCGTGCTCCTCGGCGCGATACCCCCGCTGATGCTCAAGACGGAAGCGAACCCCGAGGGCCTGCCGATCGAGGTCTTCGACGAGATCCGGGAAGGCGTCCTCACGGACCGCTCCCAGTACTACAAGGACCTCAGCGCACCCTTCTACGGGGCCAACCGCGACGGATCGACCGTCAGCCAGGGCACTCGCGACGAGTTCTGGCTGTGGTCTATGACGGTCGGTGTCAAGGGGGCGTACGACTGCATCAGGGCGTTCTCCGAGACCGACCTCACCGAGGACCTCAAGAAGATCGACGTCCCGACCCTGATCGTCCACGGCGACGACGACCAGATCGTGCCGATCGTGGCTGCCGGGGACAAGTCGTCGAAGCTGGTCAAGGGCGCGGTCTACAAGATCTATCCGGGCGCTCCCCACGGCCTGTCCATGGTCCCCGAGTTCGCCGGGCAGTTCAACGCCGACCTCCTCGACTTCGCACGCGGCTGAGGCGGCGGCGACACTGGCCGCTGCGGACCCCGACGACGGATCTCGCGCCCCGGGACAAGTCCTCCCGTTCGCCTCGACTCGGGCGCGCGCAGCACCATCGCACCGGCGGTCCGTGCCCGGTTCGCCCGTGGCAACGGGCGAACACCGGCCCGCTACGGCCCCACTCCCCCCGGAAGCGGCCCCTCGGGGCGGACGCCGGGGGTGACCAGGCCCGTCTCATAGGCGACGACGACGGCCTGCGCCCGGTCGCGGAGGCCGAGCTTGGCGAAGATGCGGACGACATGGGTCTTCACGGTGGCCTCGCTGAGTGTCAGCTCACCCGCCAGTTCGGCGTTGGAGAGTCCGCGGCCCATCAGGCCCAGCACCTCGCGTTCCCTCGGTGTCAGTTGGGCGAGGTCCGAGGGGACGGGCCCCCGGGCCGCGCCCGGCCTCCCGTCCTCTCCTGCCGCTCCATGTCCCCTCTCCGCCCTCGCGAAGCGCTCCACCAGCCGCCGTGTGATCGAGGGCGCGAGCAGAGCGTCCCCCGTGCCGACCAGGCGCACCGCGGCGGCGAGGTGCTCGGGCGTGACGTCCTTCAGCAGGAAGCCGCTCGCGCCGATGGCCAGTGCGCGGTAGACGTAGCGGTCCAGGTCGAAGGTGGTCAGCATGAGGACTCTGCAGTCCGGAAGGTGGTGCAGGACGAGGCGGGTGGCCTCCAGCCCGTCCATGTTCGGCATGCGGATGTCCATGAGCACGACGTCCGGCCGCAGTCTGCGCGCCGCCGCCACCGCCTCCAGGCCATCGGCGACCTCGCCGACGACGTCGAGACCGCGCGTCGTCAGGATCAGCCGGAATCCCGTGCGGATCAGGGCCTGGTCGTCCGCGATGAGCACACGGGGCGCGGGTTCCGTCACAGCCGGTCCAGGGGGATGCGGGCGCGGACGCGATAGCCGCCGCCGAGACGTCGGCGGGTGTCGAGATCGCCACCGTAGACGGCGACCCGTTCGCGCAGCCCCAGCAGTCCGCGTCCGGCGCCGCCGTCGTGCTCCGCCGTCGCCGCCGGCCGGGAGGAGGCGCCGGACAGCACGCTCGGCCCGCTGTTCAGCACCTCCACGCGCAGGGAACGGTCGGCGTATCGAACGGTCACCTGCGCCTGCCCTCCGTCCCCGTGCTTCAGCGCGTTCGTCAGCGCCTCCTGGACGATCCGGTACGCCGTCACGTCGACGCCGCCCGGGAGCGGGCGCGGCTCTCCGGCGATCCGCACATCGACCGGCAGCCCGGCGAACGCGATCCGGTCGACCAGCGAGCCGAGTCTGTCCAGTCCGGGCTGGGGCGACAGACCGGTCCCGCCCCCGCGATCCCCGTCGGCGTCCTCGCCGTTCTGCGAGGGCGCCAGGAGGCCGAGCAGGTGCCGCAGTTCGGTCATGGTGTCCCGGCCGGCGTCCTCGACCGCCCGCAGCGCCGCCGATGCCTCGTCCGGCATGGTGAGCAGCACCTCGCGGGCGGCCCCGGCCTGGACCACCATGAGGGCGACGTTGTGGCTGACGATGTCGTGGAGTTCGCGGGCGATGCGGGCCCGCTCGTCCTCGACCGCGGCCCGGGCGGCGCTCTCGCGCTCACGCTCCAGCAACCACCGGCGGTCCTCGAGTGTCCTGCGGTGCCTGCGGCGCGTCCGCACGAGCACGGCGCCCAGCCACCCGACTGCCGCACACGCGGCCAGGAGGGCGACGCCCAGCAGGCGGTCCGACGGTGATCCCCACACGGGTCCACCTTCGCAGACGGCCCGTCGCACCGCATCAACTCACGGGCGGATCACCGTACATCCCCGGGTTGACGCGGCCGCGAGGATACCTCCTCGGAGCGATGCCGGGACGGGTCCGCGATGGTTGGCTTCCCGACATGATCACTCAAGACTGCAGGGACCAGGTGGTGGTACGCCTGGACGGGGTACGCAAGGAGTACGGGGAGGCGTCCGCTCTGGACGGGGTGTCGCTGGAGATCCGCAGCGGCGAGGCGGTCGCGGTGATGGGACCGTCCGGCAGCGGCAAGTCGACGCTGCTCAACATGGTCGCGGGCCTCGACCGTCCGACGTCCGGCACGGTCACCGTGCACGGCGAGGACCTCGGCGGCATGAACGAGACCGGCCTGGCGCTGTTCCGGCGCCGCCGCATCGGCATGATCTTCCAGTTCTTCAATCTGCTCGATGATCTGTCCGCGCTGGACAACGTCGCCCTCGCGGCGCAGCTGACCGGGACGTCCGCGTCCAGGGCGCGGGCGCGCGCCCTGGAGCTGCTGGACGAGCTCGGCATCGCCGACCGGAGGAACGCCTACCCGGCGGTGCTCAGCGGCGGTGAACGCCAACGGGTCGCAGCCGCACGAGCGTTGATCAACCGTCCTGCCGTACTGCTCGCCGACGAACCGACCGGCGCCCTGGACAGTCATGCCGGGGAGCAGACCATGGATCTCCTGCTGGACCTCAACCAGATCGGCCAGACACTCCTGCTGGTCACCCACGACGAGCGGATGGCGGCCCGGTGCGCGAGCCGGGTGATCACGTTCGCCGACGGCCGCGTCGTCGGGGAACGCAGCCTCGAGTCCTCGGAGCGGACCGCATGAGCGCCGTGTGGCGGACCGCCCGCGGTGCCGTACGGCGCCGCAGGATGCAGACGGCGGTCCTCGGTCTGGTCGTGTTCGCCTCGACCGTCGCCGTCGTGGTGGCCCTGGGGCTTCTGGAAGCCGCCTCGGCGCCGTTCGACCGCGCCTTCGCCCAGCACCGGGGTGCCCATGCCAGCGCCTCGTTCTCCCGCAGCGAGGTCTCGGACGCCCAACTCGAGGCGACGGCCGGGCGGCCCGGTGTGGAAGCCACCGCCGGCCCGTTCGAGCAGGCCGTCGTCGACGTCCCCGACGACGGCGCGGAGCTGGTACCGGGTCTGGTGCCCGGGCCCCTGATGCTCGTGGGCCGTGCCTCTCCGGACGGACCGGTGGACCGGGTCCGCGTGCACGTGGGCCGATGGGCCGCCGGCCCGGGTGAGTTGGTCGTGGCCGGACCCGGCAGTGAGGATCTGCTCGGACGCTCCCTCCGCCTATCGGACGGCCGGGAACTGACCGTCGTCGGCTACGCCGAGAGTCTCACGGGCAGCGCGGCGGCCTGGGTCGTGCCCGAGCAGGCGGCCGAACTCCGGCCGGAATCCGTGCAGATGCTCTACCGCTTCACCGAGGCCGCCACGGCGTCGGAGGTGCGCACCGGGACGGAGCTCGCGACAGCGGGACTCCCCTCCGGGGCCCTGCTGTCCACGGTCTCCTACCTCACGGTCAAGGAGCGGATCGGCAGTGTGGCGAACGCCTACCTGCCCTATCTGATCGGGTTCGGAGTTCTCGGTCTGGCCGTGGCGGTCCTGATCGTGGGCAACGTGGTGAGCGGGGCCGTCGTCGCGGGCTTCCGGACCATCGGGATCCTCAAGTCCCTGGGATTCACGCCCCGTCAGGTCGTCGCGGTCCATCTGACGACGGTGCTCGTGCCCGCGGTCGCGGGAAGCCTGTTGGGCACGGCCGTCGGGGGACTCGCCCTCGCGCCCCTGGTCGACACCGTCTTCTTCGGGGTCGGCGCGCAGAACCTCAGCGTCTCGGTCGGAGCCTGGGTCCATGCGACTCCCCTGGTCGGCATGCCGGCACTCGCCGCGATCGCCGCCCTGGTCCCGGCGCTCCGCGCGGGCCGCCTGTCCGCGGCGAGGGCGATCAGCGCGGGAAGCGCGCCACGGACGGGCCGCGGTCGGAGCATCCAGCGCAGGCTCGCCGGCACGCGGCTGCCGCGGTCGCTCAGTCTGGGGCTCGGGCTGCCGTTCACGCGCCCCGGGCGGACCGCGCTGACCCTGGCGGCGGTCCTCCTCGGCGTGACCACGGTGACGCTGGCAGCCGGTCTCGCGGCCACGCTCACCGCGTTCGGCAAGTCGGTGCAGGGCACCGCCGACACCGTGGTGTACGCGGGGCGGGCCGCCTATGGCGAGACCCCGCCGAGGCAGGGCGACACGGAGACGGAGGCGCTGCTGCGCTCGCTGCCGGGGGCCGCCGATGTCGTCGCCCTCGCCTGGCTCGAGCTGTACACCGCCGGTGACCCGCAACGCATCCAGGTCCAGTTCGTCCGCGGGGGGTACGGCTCACTGGGCGGGGAGACGATCGTCGAGGGCCGGCGCTTCGAGGCGCCGGACGAGGTGGTCGCGGCGTCGCAGTTCCTCGACCAGCGCGGAATGGAGGTCGGTGACCGGATCACCCTCACGTGGGGCGACCGCAAGCGGTCCGTGACGGTCGTCGGCGCGATGCTCGGCGGCAACCGGGACCTGGTGGAGGCCGGCTGGGACACGCTCACCGGCCTGGCCCCGGAGCAGAAGGCCACCCAGTACTGGGTGCAGCTGACACCGGGCGCAGACGCCGGGGCGTACAACGCGGCGGTCCGGAAGGCCGATCCGGGGCTGCGGCCCCAGGCGCTCTCCACGACGGACGCCAACGTCGTCGCCATCATCGGCTCGGCGTCGGTGATCGCCCTGCTCCTCGCGGTGGTGGCGGCCATGGGGGTGTTCAACACCGTGGTACTCGACGCCCATGAGCGCCGCCGTGATCTCGGGGTGCTGAAGTCCATCGGCATGACACCGCGTCAGGTGACCGCGATGATGACCACCTCCATGGCGGCCCTCGGGGCGGTCGGCGCCGTGGCCGGGGTACCGCTGGGGCTGGGCGCGCACCGCCTGATCGTTCCGGCCATGACCGAGGCGGCCGGGCTGAGGGCCCCGTCGTTCCCGATGGACGTCTGGCAGGCCCCCGTGCTCGTCCTGCTCGGCCTGGGCGGTGTGGCGATCGCCGTCGCCGGGGCACTCGTCCCCGCCCGCGCGGCGGGCCGGCTGACGGTGGCGCAGGCGCTGCGCAACGAGTGACCGTCGTACTGCCCGGGGCGGTCAGCCGGCGGTCGCCTCGCGCAGGGCCCTGCGGCACAGGGCGTCGGCGCGGCGGGTGGACTCGGGGATGCGGAAGTCCGGGGAGAGGGCGAGCGTGTGGGCGCAGGCGTTGTCGAGCGAGACGCGGTGGCCGACCGAGACGAAGACCGGTTTGACCCCGCTCTGCGTGCGCAGCGCCCGGCCCACCACCTCTCCGTCGTCCGCCACCAGTGGAGAGGCGTCTCCGCGCCGCCCGCCCGGCGGGGCGTACGTGAACGTGAACGGGTTCTTGGCGACGCCGATCACCGGCAGGCCGGTCAGCACGCCGAGATGGCTGGCCAGTCCGAAGCGGCGGGGGTGGGCGAGGCCGTAGCCGTCGCAGACGACCAGCCCGGGACCGTGTTTCAGCGATTCCAGTGCGGCGAGCACCGCCGGAATCTCACGGAAGGCGAGCAGCCCCGGGACGTAGGGGAAGGCGACCCGTCCGGCCGCGGTGCTCTCCTCGACGACGCCGAGCGTGGCGGCGTCGAGGACGACGGCGGCCGCGACGACCACGTCGTGCTCGTCGTCGTAGGCCACGTCGACCCCGGTGACGAGGCCGGTGCCGGGCAGGGGCCCGGTTTCGTCCAGGACGACGCGGGTCCTGAGCTCGTCCTGAACGGCTCGGGCCTCGGCCTCGTCGGCGGGTGTCCGGATGAGGGTCATGGTGGCTCCCAGCCTAGGGGCTGTCGGGCAGTCCCCCGTTGGAGCAGCGCGCGGCGTCGGATGCGGTGCCTCGCAGGGCGGCGAGCCATCCTCGTACCGGGCGTGTTCGGATGACTCGACACCGCGGCGAGGTGCGGTACCCGCGTCGTGTGCCCGCCGGGGATGACGCGACAGCCCTTGGACGTGCGGCTAACCTGCCGATCATGTTCGTACTGGAACTGACCTACACGGCGCCGCTCGACCGCGTCGAGGAGCACCTGGACGCCCATGTGGCCTGGCTTGAGGGCCTGTACGGGGAAGGCGTCCTGATCGCCTCCGGCCGCAAGCACCCGCGCGACGGCGGGGTGCTGATCGCGACGGGTGTCGACCGCGAGCGGGCCGAGCGGATCGCGGCTTCGGACCCTTACACCGCGGCGGGGGTGTGCGAGTACCGGATCACGGAGTTCATCGCGACGAAGACGGCGCCCGCGCTGGAGCCCTACCGGGAGCAGCCCTCCGCGTGACGGCGGACGGGCCGGTACCGGGGTGGCTGCCCGGCGCCGGGCGCAAGGGCCTGTTAGGGGGCGAGGTCGCCCATCGAGGCCTGCCCGGTGACGGGCGAGCTGGTGGCCATCGGCCGGTCGGATGGATCTCTTCGGGGGAGGGGAACTGTCTGGCGCCGTGGCGCCAACGGTCGCGGCGGAGCCGCCTCGCACGCGCTCGCGCGCTACTACCGGTACCTGGCTGTTCTGTCCCGGGAGGTTGTGGACGGGTGAGCCAGGTCTCGGCTGAGGGATGTTGAACAGGTGAGGGCCTTCCGGTTCGGTGTGGCTTGCGACGTCTACACCAACAGAAGGGCCCGGCACCTAGCCGATCGGGAGTTCCCGGCCACCATCCCCGGCTACAGGGACCTGCTGGGCTGGATGCGCTCGCACGGCACGCTGACCGCAGTGGGGGTGGAGGGGACCGGTGCCTACGGTGCCGGGCTCGCCCGGGTACTCACCGCCGCGAGTGTCGTCGTCGTCGACGTGGACCGACCGGACCGCAAAACACCCAGGTTGAAAGGCAAGTCAGACCCGATCGACGCCTACGCCGCCGCGACGGCAGTACTGTCCGGCCGGGCCACTGGCATCCCCAAACGCCGGGACGGCGTGGTCGAGGCGGTGCGGGTACTGCGGCTCGCTCGCCGCAGCGCGGTCAAGGCCCGCACCCAAGCCATGAACCAGATCCGCGGCCTCCTCGTGTCCGCCCCCGCAATGCTTCGCGAGCAGGTCACCGGCCTGGACCGGGCCGCGCTGATACGCGCCCTGTCCCGAGTCCGGCCCGGGGACGACCTGTCGAGGCCGCTGGCGGCAACCAGAACGTCACTGCGACGCCCGGCTCGACGCCACCAAGCGTTGGATGCCGAGATCGCTGACCTTGACACCGAGATCGGCCCGCTGATCCGACAGGCCGCTCCGGAACTCCTCGCACTGTTCGGGGTCGGCACCGAGACCGCCGGCCAACTGCTCTCCGCGTCCTGTGCCGCTGGGGACCGGCCCGCATCACGCGCCTGCTGCGACTCGTTCCCTCCACCGTGCACCGCGTCCTGACCCGCTACCGTCTGGCACGCCTCACACACCTGGACCGGGCCACCGGCCGCGTCATACGCCGCTACGAACGCGACCGCCCCGGCGAGCTGGTCCACGTCGACATCAAGGAGCTCGGCAACATCCCCGACGGCGGCGGACACAAGGTCCTGGGCCGGGCCGCGGGCCACAAGAACCGAGCGAACGCGCCCCGAGCTGGTCCTCCTGCCCCGTCCGATACGCCTGCATGATCTGCCCGCGGCGGCCGTGGCAGATGTCCCGGGCCAGCTCGTGACGGGACTCCTGGACGGTGAGCTGCCGGTTCGTCCGACGTCGGTAGGTGTCGTCGACCGGGTCGACCACGCGCAGCAGGTGGAGGGTCTTGGCGATCCGCCCGTACTCGGCGAACGCCTGCCTCAGCGGCGTGGGGCGCCCCTCGCGGCCGAACATCCGCAGCAGGTCGTACGCCCTGACCTGCCCGGTCACCAGTGAGCCGGCCACCCGCAGCATGTCCGGCCAGTGCGTGATGACCTTGTTCCGGTTCACCCGGCTGCGCGCGAGGGCTTCCAGCGGCCTGTAGCCGCCGGTCGCGGCGCCGGGCATCTCCGCGCGCCAGAACCGTTGGTCGGCCAGGTCGTGGAAGCGCGGGGAGAAGTTGCAGCCGAGCCCTCGGGCCGGCCGAACTCACCGACGCCTGGCTGCGCCCCGTCAGCCTCGCCGCCTGAGCCGAAAGGATGCTTCATGCTCTTCAGCCGCTCCAGCTCAGGGCGCTCCACCGAGGCGGCGGCTCCCTCCGCTGCGTCAGAACGGCACGAGGGGCGGCCGATGCGCGGTCACCACTCCAGCCGGGCCGCGCGTCCCTTCTCCCCCGCCGCCCAGCAGCCGAAGTCCGGTGTGCAGTCGACGGTGTCGTACGAGCCGGTGTCCACGGTGCGCCAGGTGCGGCCGGCGTCGGTGGTGAGGTCGGTTCCCGTGGGTCCGACGGCCAGGGCGGCCGTGCGGCTGTGCGGCAGCCAGGCCACTCCTGAGCGGTAGGCGGGCGGCGGGGTCGCGGACTGCTGCCAGGTGCGGGCGCCGTCCCGCGTCACGGCGCCCGCCCGCGGCGACGTCTGGCCGGTGCGGTAGTCGCCGCCGACCGCGAGACCGTGCACGCGGTCCCTGAAGGCGAGCGCGAAGACGCCCCGTGCCGGGTCTCCGGCGGGGATCGTGGACTCGGCCGCGGTCCAGTGCAGCCCGCGGTCCGCGGAGTGCAGCACGCGCGCGGTGGCGCCGCCGCCGGTCGCGAGCCAGACGTCCCTGGGCCCGGAGCTCACCAGGCACTGGCCGCTCGCCGCGAAGCCCGCCTCACCCGGCTGGGCGTCCGGCATCCCGGCGCTCGGCAGCACCTTCCACGACCTGCCGCCGTCCCGGGTGGAGAGGATGCGGTACCTGCCGTCGACGGGGTCGCTCATCGCGAGCCCGTGCCGGGGGTCGAAGAACGTGATGCAGTCGTAGAACGCCTTCGGGTCGGCGTTGCGGAACGACTCCTCCCAGGTCGCTCCCCCGTCCTCGGTCCGCAGCACGCGCGAAGCCTCGCCCTCGCCGATGGCCAGCACGACGGCCCTGCGGGCGTCGAAGGCCTCGACGTCGCGGAACTCCAGCTCGTCCGCCCCGGGCGGTGAGACGTTCCGCCAGCTCCGCCCGCCGTCGGTGGTGCGGAGCACGGTGCCCTTCGAGCCCGCGAGCCAGGCCGTGGTGCGGCTGACCGCGGCGAGTCCGCGGAACCGGACGTCCGTCCCGGTCCGCTTGAGCTCCCAGTGCGGTACCCGGCCCTCCGCGTGCCGCGCGTCGGCCTGCGCGGGCACCGACAGGGCCGTGCCCAGCACGGCGGTCAGCGCCACCCCGCTCAGCCCCGCGGACAGCGTTCGTCTCGACTTCCCCTTGGGTCTCATGGCGCGCGAACGTAGCCGACGCCCGGCACCCGGTCCAGAGCGCCTTCCGTGCCGCGTCCGTGCCGAGTTCACCGTCCCTGGCACCAGAAGCGGTCCGCCGACCGCCTTCTGGTCGAGAACGGGCACGCGACCGAGGTGATCACCGCGGTCCGGATCCGCTACGACCGACGTTCGCGGGCTACTCGGCCGACGACGGCGGCAGGAGGTGGAACCCGCCGCCGTCCGCCGAGTTGTGCGCGGCCCCGCTCCGCGGCACCGGCGACGGCAAGCGCGTTCGGCGAGGGCCATGGACTGCCCGGCCGGCGGCTGCGGGACGTGGGACTGACGCACGGCGGGCGGAGGCTGCTGCTCGACCGGACCGGCGGGCTGTCGGTGGCGGCCGGACGGACGGGTCGGCCACGTCGTCGACGACGGCGAACCGGACGTGCCCGCGGTACTGCTGCGGCCGGGCGACGTGGGCCGGTGAGGACCGGCAGGGTCCGCCCGGCCCGCCGAACCGGTGGTTCGGAGCCGCCACCGGCCGAGCGGGTTCCCGCCGCCGCGTCCGAGGCCGGGACACGATCGGGGATTCCCGCGGAGCGTCCCGGCATCCGGTGCCCCGCGGCCTGTCGGAATCCGCGAGTCCGGCGCTTGCCCGTGCGGTGACGCAGCTCACGCTCCCCACCGATGCACGGATTCCGCCGTTCGCTCGTCTTCCTCTGTGGCAGAAGAGCGTCATCCGGCAGCAGTGCAGTGAGGGAGCGGGCCTTGTCCAGCGTTATCGAGCAGGCCGTACAGGTCCGTCTGGTCGCCTCCGCGCCACGTATGGAGTCCGTGCCGGCGACCCTGCGCTACGACCCCCGCGACCCCTTCGCCGTGAGCATGTCGTTCCCCGCCCCGGCCACACTGGAGGGCACCGACGTGTCCTGGGCGTTCTCCCGCGATCTGCTCGTGCAGGGCCTGGACGAGCCCGCCGGGCTGGGCGACGTGCGGGTACGACCGTACGGCTACGACCGGACCGTCCTGGAGTTCCACGCCCCCGAGGGCACCGCGATGATGCATATCCGCACGTCCGAACTGCGCCGCTTCCTCAAACGGGCCCAGGGACTCGTACCGGTCGGCCGGGAGCACCTCCACCTGGACCTGGACGCGGACCTGGCCGAGCTGATGCGCGACGCCCGCTGAGGGCGGCCGGGGCGCCGGGGGACTCCGGCCGCCCGATGGTCAATTCGTTTGCCCGCGGCCCCCGCCCGGCGTAGTTTCCTACTCGGCCCTGTTGTCGTCGATCGGAGAAGGACGTTGCTCGTCTGAGGTCCTGAGACACCGTGTCACGCGGCTTTCCGCTCGCGTGCCCGTGTGCGACCTCGGCGTACGAGCCGTTCCGTCCCGGACCAGGGCCTTTGTGCCGTCCGACCGGTGTCTCACCCGTTGCCCCTTTTCCCCTCACGCAACAGGGAGACCCGTATGTCTACCTTCCCCACCTATGTGACCTGTTCTTCGCTGTCCTTCTCCTGGCCGGACGGCACTCCCGTACTGGAGGACTTCCGACTGGCCGTCGGCCCCGGCAGAACGGGGCTGATCGGCCTCAACGGCTCCGGCAAGTCCACGCTGCTGCGGCTGATCGCCGGAGATCTCACGCCCGGCGAGGGCAGTGTGCGGATCGCGGGCCGGGTCGGCCATCTCCCGCAGAACGTCGTACTCGACACAGGGCTGCGGGTGGACGAGGCCCTCGGGATCGCCGCCACCCGCACCGCGCTGCACGCGATCGAGGCGGGCGACGTACGGGAGGAGCACTTCACCGCGGTCGGCGACGACTGGGACGTGGAGGAGCGGGCCCGTGCCACCCTCGACCAGCTGGGGCTCGGGCACGTCGGACTCGACCGGACCGTCGGCGAGATGTCGGGCGGCGAGTGCGTGCTGCTCAGGCTCGCGGCGCTGTTGCTGGCACGCTCCGATGTGCTCCTGCTCGACGAGCCGACCAACAACCTCGACGTGGTCGCCCGGGGGCGGCTGTACGAGGCCGTGGAAGCCTGGTCCGGGGTGATGATCGTGGTCAGCCACGACCGCGAGCTGCTGGAGCGGGTGGACCAGATCGCCGACCTCCGGAACGGCGAGGTGACCTGGTACGGCGGCACGTACTCGGCCTACGAGGCGGCGCTGGCCGTCGAGCAGGAGGCAGCCGAGCGGATGGTCCGCGTCGCGGAGGCCGATGTGCAGCGGCAGAAGCGCGAACTGGCCGAGGCCCAGGTCAAACTGGCCCGCCGCAGGCGCTACGGGCAGAAGATGTTCGAACAGAAGCGCGAGCCGAAGATCGTGATGGGCGCGCGCAAGCGCGCGGCGCAGGTCTCGGCGGGCAAGCACCGCGCCATGCACACGGAACGGCTGACCGAGGCGAAGGAGCGGCTGGCCGAGGCCGTGGACGCCGTCCGGGACGACGACGAGATCCGCGTCGAACTGCCGTACACCAGGGTTCACCCGGGCCGCGGCGTCCTGCGGCTGGCCGAGGTGGAGCTCCGCTACGGGGCCCGCGTCTCGGGCGAGTTCGATCTGCGCGGTCCGGAGCGGATCGCCCTCGTCGGGCGCAACGGGGCCGGCAAGACGACCCTGCTCCGCACGATCGCCGGGGAGTTGCAGCCGATCGCGGGCGAGGTGGCGGCGGAGGTGCCGCTGCGCTTCCTGCCCCAGCGGCTGGACGTGCTCGACGAGGAGCTGAGCGTCGTGCAGAACGTCGCACGGTTCGCACCCCGGGCGACGGACAACGCGGTCCGGGCACGGCTCGCCCGCTTCCTGTTCCGGGGGGCACGGGCCGACCGCCCGGCCGGAACGCTCTCCGGCGGCGAGCGGTTCCGCGCCGCGCTGGCGGCGCTGCTGCTCGCGGAGCCCGCCCCACAGCTGCTGATGCTGGACGAGCCGACCAACAATCTCGACATGGCGAGCGTGCGCGGGCTCACCGAGGCCCTGGGGGCGTACGAGGGCGCGCTGATCGTGGCGAGCCACGACGTGACGTTCCTGGAGTCGCTGGGGATCACCCGCTGGCTCCTGCTCGACGGGGAGCTGCGGCCCACGACCGCCGAGGAGGTACGGGAGGAGTTGATGGGGACGTGAAGGCGAAGGCATGACCAGGTCGGCGGGTGACGGTCGGGGCGGCGCCGGGGAGATCGCGGGATGCCGCCCGCGGCCCCGGCGAGGGGGCGCCGGGGCGGCCGCACCGGGCCGCACCGGTCCCCCTGCCGCGTGGACTGCGGTCGCCGATCGCCCTCGATCACCCGGTATGCGCCTGCCTGGGGCTGCGGTCGCGGATCGCCCTCGGTGCGTCCTGTGGCGCCTGCCGGCGGTCAGGACCGGCCGCGGCGACGGGGCAGCCGCCGACGCCCGGCCACCGAGGCCCGGCGCGCGAGCGGGGGCAGGCCGGGGCGCGGTGCGGGCCGGGGCGCGGTGCGGGCCGGG